>JAEWCF010000078.1 GCA_023390775.1 Bacteroidota bacterium
ATTCGCCGCGCAAGGTTTCTCCGCTTTTGAAATAAAAGAGGCCGATGAGGGCAAGGTCCGAAATGAAATCCTTGGGTTTCTCTACAAAGTCCACGATACGGTTGTTGCCGTCCAATTGCACGACTCCGAAAGCCGAGGGATCGTCCACCTGCTTGACCCAGATCACACTGTCGGCGGCCGTATCGAGCGTAAAGTCGGCACGAAAGAGTGTATCGGCGTAAGCCACGACGATCGGTCCCGTCATGGACTCTTTCGCGCACATGATCGCATGCGCGGTGCCGAGAGCCTCGGTCTGGTAATAAATGGTGCCGCGCGAACCAAGCTTTTCTGCAATGGCGACGAGATCTTTCTCGACCTGAGGGCCAAAATCCGGATGGATGATAAAGGCGATTTCCTCTACCGGCTGGTTGATGACCCCGGCGATATCTTCCACCAGGCGGTGCACGATGGGCTTTCCGGCAATCGGGATCAGGGGTTTTGGAACGGTCAGGGTGTGTGGGCGAAGGCGCGAGCCGCGGCCGGCCATGGGAACGATTATTTTCATGTCGAATGTCGAATGTCGAACGTCCAATGACTAACGAGCCGTTCTGACATTATTAATTATTAATTATTAACTATTAATTGATTCCGGTGCTTCCAAATCCTCCCGCCCCACGTTTGGTTTCGGAGAGCGTTTCCACCTGTTCCCATTGCGCCTGCTCGTGTTTGGCGATGACCAATTGGGCGACGCGTTCGCCATCTTCAACGACGAAAGGCTCATTGGATAAATTTACCAAAATTACCCCGATTTCGCCGCGATAATCGGCGTCTACGGTTCCGGGAGAATTGAGCACCGTTACACCTTTTTTTGCGGCCAGGCCACTTCTGGGACGAACCTGGGCTTCGACGCCCTCAGGCAGTTCGATGTAAAGGCCGGTCGGGATGATGGCGCGGCCAAGCGGCTCCAGCGTCACGGGGGCGTCGAGATTTGCGCGCAGGTCCATTCCGGCGGCGTGCGGCGTCTCGTAATTGGGCAAGGCGTGTTTGGACTTGCTGATGATTTTTACTTTCATGTTTTTCTGCGGGCGATTCGGCCCAAAGTGTCTTTTTCGTTGTAATATACAAAACCCAGGAATCCCAGCAAAAGGGCGATGCCGATGGCGAGATTTCCGCGGAAGAGGTAAAAGGAAAGGGCCGCAAATCCTAATGATACTGCCAGGTAACCCGCAATTTTCGGGATGTCGTACGGGATCGGGTAATATTTTTCGCCGAGTTTCCACGAGATGAGCATCATGGCCCCGTATGCGGCAAGGGTTGCCACCGCTGACCCGTAATAACTCCAGATGGGGATCAGCAGGAAATTCAACAGCAAAGTCACCGCAGCACCAACCAGCGAGATGTAGGCGCCCATTTTGGTTCTGTCGGTGAGCTTGTACCAAATCGAGAGGTTGGTGTAGATGCCCAGAAAAAGGTTCGCGAGCACGATCAGGGGGACGACTTTCATCGCCTCCCAATACGCCTGGTTTGGAAGCAGTACCAACTTGATAACATCGGCAAAGACGATGACGCCCAGCAGGATCACCGAGCCGAATATGACAAAATATTTCGTGATCACGGCATAGGTCTGCGGAGCCTTTTCATTGCCGGAATGGCTGAAGAAGAAAGGTTCGATGCCCAGCCTGAAAGCCGTGGCGAAAAGCGTCATGAACAACGCGATCTTGTAACACGCCGAATAGGCGCCTGTCTCCGATTTGGCGATGTCTGCGGGAAGCAGCTTCTCGAGCAGGATCTTGTCGAAATGTTCGTTGATCGCAAAAGCGACGCCTGCCAGGAGCACCGGTAATGCATAGGCGAGCATCCGGTTCCAAAGCGCTCGGTCAAAATCCCACTTCATCCTGAAATAACCGGGCAAAAGAAATATAAAAGTCGCCAGGCTGGCCACGAGGTTCGCCACAAAAATATAACCGACCTGGAAGTCGCGGATGTAGATCGCATCGGCCCACGCGTAGGTTTCGGCCAGACCGGGAAGCATCAAAAGAAAGAAGACGTTAAGCAAGAGATTAAGCCCAACGTTGCCAATCTTGATTCCAGCGTAGAGCATTGGCCGGCCTTCTGCCCGCAATCGGGAAAAAGGAATGATCACCAACGCGTCGAGTGCGATAATGAAAATGGACAAAATGATATACCGCACATCCATGTTCGCGCCATCGGCAAGGTAATGTCGGCCCAACAACGCCATTAAAGTAAAAATGAGCGTGGTGGCAAGGATGGATATCGTGGAGGTCGAAATGACCCTCGGCCTGTCATCGGAACCATGGTAAAACCTGAAGAATGCGGTTTCCATTCCGTAGGAGAGCAGCACGTTGAAAAAGACCATCCATGCAAATAGGATCGAGACCTCGCCGTATTCCTCGCGCGGAAGCACGCCCGGGCTCGTGTAGAGCGGCACCAGGATGAAACTGAGCATTCGCGGAACCACGGTGGCGATCCCGTAAATGGCGGTTTGCTTGAAGAGATTTTTGTACAAAACGGCTGGTTTGGGCAAATGTAACCATTTCCCCGTTTACGTCAGGTCAAACCTTCCTCGGCCAAAATCTTGACGAAATGGAATCCTTTGGGGCCATAGCCTTGGTTGTAGTAGAAACGATGCGCCGCAAAATTGTGCGTGTAGGCATCCAGGACAATGTTAGTGCAGTCCAGTTTCAAGGCCAGCTCCTCGCAGTAGTCGCAGATCATCTTCCCAACGCCTTGTGACCGGTATTCCGGCGCAACGATAAAATTGTCCAGTTCCAGATAAGGCCCCGACCACAACTTGACATTGTGCCAGACACCCGTGAGCCCGACGCATTTCCCTTGGTCATAGGCCGCAACCTGGCGATAGCCGTGAGGAATCATGCGGTTCAGGTAACGCTCATATTTCTTGCCGTCGAGTTTGGGATACATGTACTGCAGGACCGGAAGTTCGGCCAGCATTTGGTCAAGGGTCAGAAGTTCGCGAATTTCCATCATAAAAAAAGCCGGCTAAAAACCGGCTTGTCTGTTTATCCGTTGAGGGCTTCGGCGCCGCCAACAATCTCGAGGATCTCGTTGGTAATGGCGGCCTGGCGCGCCTTGTTGTACGTAAGCTTGAGCTGGTTCCGAAGCGCCGTGGCGTTATCGGTCGCTTTGTGCATCGCGGTCATACGCGCCCCGTGCTCCGAAGCGAACGAGTCGCGAACGGCCTTGTAGAGCTGGGTCTTGAGCATCTTCGGGATCAGCGTCAGGACGATTTCTTCTTTCGATGGTTCAAAAATGTAATCGACTGAGGTCACCGCCTCGCCTTTTACGGGAGCAAGCGGCAGGAACTGTTCGGCCTTGATGATCTGGGTCGCGGCATTCTTGAACTGGTTGTACACCAGGACGATGCGGTCGTACTTGCCTTCCTTGAACATGGCGACAAGTTCATCGGCGACGATGGAAACATTGTCAAACGTCAGGTTGTCAAACACTCCGTTGTTATTTGAAACCACGCGGCCGGTCTTCTTCAGGATATCGTTACCCTTTTTACCCACCGTCACATAATCCACTTTTTTGCCTGCGTATTCGTTCTCGGTAAGCCTGCGGGCTTCCTTGACAATATTCGAGTTGAACGCGCCACTAAGGCCTCGGTTTGAGGTAATGGCCACGATGAGTACGTTCTTCACCTCGCGCTGCGTCGTGAATTCTCCACCGGCATCGGCGTCAAGCGTCGACGAAAGGCTTTGCAGCAACTCGGTGAGCTTCTCGGCATAAGGCCTCATCGCGGTGATCGCGTCCTGCGCCTTCTTGAGCTTGGCCGCAGAAACCATCTTCATCGCAGATGTGATCTGCATCGTTGACGATACCGACGTGATCCTGTTGCGGATTTCCTTAAGGTTTGCCATATTTTTAGGGGTTAGTGGTTAGTGGCTGGTGATTAGGTTCCTCCTAGCCACGAGCCACTAAAAACTAGCAACATTTAATTATACTTCGCTGAAACTTCCTTCGCTACCTTCTCGATCACGTCGGTGATTTCGTCGGTGAGCTTTCCAGCCTTGAGCTGGTCAAGCGTGTCGCGGTGCGAGTTGTTCATGAACTCGAGGAAATCTTTCTCGAATTCCTTCACTTTATCCACGGGCACGTTGCGCAAAAGGTTCTTGGAACCGGCGTAGATGATCGCCACCTGGTCCTCAACCTTGAACGGATCGTTGAGGCCCTGCTTGAGGATCTCCACGTTGCGGCGGCCTTTCTCGATTACGTTCAAAGTAACCGCGTCAAGGTCTGAACCGAATTTGGCGAACGCCTCCAGTTCGCGGAACTGCGCCTGGTCAAGCTTGAGCGTACCCGATACTTTCTTCATCGATTTGATCTGGGCGTTACCACCAACACGCGATACCGAGATACCCACGTTGATTGCAGGACGCACACCCGAGTTGAACAGGTCTGATTCAAGGAAGATCTGGCCGTCGGTGATGGAGATCACGTTGGTCGGGATATAGGCCGATACGTCACCCGCCTGCGTCTCGATGATGGGAAGCGCCGTAAGCGATCCGCCGCCTTTGACGATGGGCTTCAAGGACTCCGGAAGGTCGTTCATGTTGCGGGCGATGTCGTCGTTGTTGATGACTTTCGCCGCACGCTCCAAAAGACGGGAGTGAAGGTAGAAAACGTCTCCGGGGTAAGCCTCGCGTCCCGGTGGACGTCGAAGAAGGAGCGACACCTCGCGGTAAGCCACCGCCTGTTTTGACAAGTCATCATAAACGATGAGTGCAGGGCGTCCCGTATCGCGGAAATATTCCCCGATCGCGGCACCTGCCATCGGTGCGTAAACCTGCATCGGCGCAGGGTCAGAAGCATTCGCAGCCACGATCACCGTGTAGGCCATCGCGCCACGCTCTTCGAGTTTTTTGGCGATTCCGGCAACGGTGGAAGCCTTCTGGCCGATCGCGACATAGATGCAGAATACCGGTTGTCCGGCATCGTAAAATTCTTTCTGGTTGAGGATGGTATCGATACAAACGGTCGATTTACCTGTCTGGCGGTCGCCAATGACAAGCTCACGCTGTCCGCGTCCAACCGGAATCATCGCATCGACGGCCTTGATACCTGTCTGAAGCGGCTCGGTTACCGGTTGACGGAAGATTACCCCAGGAGCCTTGCGCTCGAGCGGCATCTCGTAAAGATCGCCACCGATGGGGCCTTTACCGTCGATAGGCTGTCCAAGCGTGTTCACTACGCGGCCAACCATTTCTTCACCTACCTTAAGCGAAGCGATACGCTGGGTACGCTTCACGGTAGAACCTTCCTTAATACCTGTGAAAGGCCCGAGCAATACGACGCCCACGTTGTCTTCCTCGAGGTTGAGCACGATACCTTCGATACCGTTTGCAAACTCGACCAATTCTCCATATTGAACGTTGGACAAACCGTAAACACGTGCAATACCGTCGCCCACCTGAAGAACTGTCCCCACTTCTTCAAGCGTAGCCCCCGATTCAAAACCGGAAAGCTGTTTCTTTAATATTGCTGATATTTCAGCAGGCTTAATTTCGGCCATAGTGAATGATTATAATTTTAACTTATATTTCCTTTAAACTTGTGATTCCCTAATTGGCAAACTCCCTTTTTAGGGTTTGCAATTTGCCCGAAATCGAGGCATTGTACTGATTGTCACCGATGCGGATGATAAACCCGCCGATGATCGACGGATCCACGATATTCTCGATCACGATCTTCTTGTCTGAAAAAGAAAGGATCTTGTCCAAAACCTTTGACCGCAGGTCATCGGTCATGGGAACTGCGGTAGTGACGGTCGCGGTCTCAAAGCCGTTCATCTCCTCGTAAAGCTTCACATAGGAATCGGCGACGCCCTCGAGCAGCTCAAAACGCTTGTTTTCAAAAAGCAACCTGAAGAGGCTCTTGGTCACCTCATGGGCTTCGGGAAAGATCGCGACAAGTGCCTCCTGCTTGGCATCCACCGAAGTCGTTGGATCGGCAATGAAATCGCGAAGTTCGCCGCTTGACGCTACGGTTTGGGCGATGTGCAGCATGTCATTATTGACTTCCGCAGCGGCCGCCTTTGTGCCCGCGAGGTCAAGAATGGACTTTGCATACCGAATCGCTGCCCTTGTGCCAGTCATATTAGTTGAGTTTTACGTCACCCAGCATCTTCTCAACGAGTTTTTCCTGGGCTTCCTTATTTGACAATTCGTCTTTCAAAAGTCTCTCGGCGATTTCCAGGGAAAGCGAAGATACCTGCGCC
Source organism: Bacteroidota bacterium (assembly GCA_023390775.1). Lineage (GTDB taxonomy): Bacteria > Bacteroidota > Bacteroidia > Flavobacteriales > Flavobacteriaceae > Flavobacterium. The sequence goes on from JAEWCF010000078.1 coordinate 6,239, forward strand.
TTCATCTCGGCCATCGCGGCATTCTTCTCACTCTCGATGGCGGCCTTGGCCTGCTCGATCATCTTGAGACCAGCCTCCTGCGCTTCATGCTTGGAATCGGCGATCATCTTCTCCTTCATCTCGCGCGCTTCCTTGAGCATCGCATCGCGCTCCATGCGGGCTTCCTGCAGGATGCGCTGATTGTCGGCCTGGAGGTTCTGCATTTCCTTGCGTGCGTTTTCGGCCGAAAGAAGTGCGTTGCGGATTCCTTCCTCACGGTCGTTGACCGCCTTCAGGATCGGTTTCCAGGCAAATTTGGCCAAAAGGAAAATCAGCAGGACAAAAATTATCGTCTGCCAGAAGAACAACCCGAACGAAAAATCATTTACTAACTTTTCCATTTATATAGTGCTAGTGTTTTAATACGTTTTTAAACAAAAGCTGCAACCAACCGTTACAGCTTTTTGTCTTGTTGGATTATACCGCGAAAAGCGCAGCGAACCCGATACCTTCAATAAGAGCGGCAGCGATAAGCATCGCAGTCTGGATCTTTCCGGTAGCTTCTGGCTGACGGGCGATAGCGTCCATTGCCGAACCACCGATGCGTCCGATACCGATACCAGCACCGATCACAACCAGTCCTGCTCCAACGATTTTAGGAATTTCCATATAAAATGTATTAAAAATTAAACATTCAAATCTTAGTGGTGCGCCTCCTCGTGGTGGTGCTCCTCAACCGCCGAACCAAAATACAGGGCCGACAGCATCGTGAATATGTAGGCCTGCAACAGCGCTACCAGGATCTCGATGCACGAAATCGCGAAAGACAGCACGAATGAAAGGCTGCTTCCAAGCCAGTTTTTGAAAATAAAGATGAGCCCGATGAGCGACATCAGTACGATGTGCCCCGCGAAAATGTTCGCATACAAACGGATCATGAGGGCAAAAGGCTTGATGATGACACCCAGCAATTCGATGGGCGCCAAAATGATCTTCATCGCAGTCGGCACTCCGGGCATCCAGAAAATGTGGCCCCAGTAATTCTTGTTGGCCGTAAAATTCGTGATCAGGAAGGTCATCAGCGCAAGACCGAAAGTAACGGCGATGTTACCGGTAACGTTGATTCCCAGCGGGGTCAACCCGAAAATGTTCAGGAACCAGACGAAAAAGAAAATCGTGAGCAGGTAGCCCATGTAGCGCCTGTAGTGCTTCTCACCGATGTTTGGAATTGCGATCTCATCGCGGACGTAGAGTACGATCGGCTCAAAAATCCTTGCGAATCCGGATGAAATACCCCCGTTTTTGGCAAACGATTTGGCAAGTCGGGTAAACAGGACAAACATCAGGATCGCCACGATAAACATCGTCAGCACGCCTTTGGTGATCGAGAAATCGAGCGGCTTTTCGTTGCTTGGGTGATGCGGGTCGCCGATGAGCGTGCCGGCTGCATCGGTCTTGTAAATCTTTTCGTGGTGAAGCTTGTAGTAGTTTCCGTTTGATTCGGCTACCGCCTTACCGTGATCGAATTTTGAAGACGAGAAGACGTGCAGCCCGTTGTCCCAAAGAATGATCGGCAAAGGAAACCCGTAATGTGCGCCTGTCTCCGAATCGCCAAAAAGCGTGAAATCGTGAGCATCCAGAACGTGGTGGTCGATGTGCGCGCGGATCTGCGATTTCAAATCGGCAGGCTCGGCGTGATCGGCAATGGCCTGGTTGACGTGTGCTTCAACATGGTTCGGGGCCTGGACGGCGTGGGTCGAATCGGCATGCGCGGCCTGTGCAAATCCCGAAAAAGAGGCAAGGGAAACCGCGATAGTCAACAGGTGTTTTTTAAACGAAAAGAGCATATGCTTCTATGTCTGGTTTTTACTCGTCTGAAATTCGGTGCAAAGGTACATTTTTTCTGCATTGTTCAAGAACTTTAATACAATTTTTTAAAGTGCTGTAATTCTGATTCATAAACCGCAATAAACAGCGCGGAAAGGGCCGTATTATTGCCAATTGTTAAATCTCAAACAGATTGTCTATTTGTTCAGGATGCGGATGGAAACTACGGTCTCGATCGCCAGAAAAATTGCGAATACGATAAAGAAGTTTAGCTTCTCAAACTCGTGCCCCGGTTCAAGTGCCGGGCGTACCATCAAATAAGCGGCCCCGGCCTTAAGGCAGGTCAGCAAAAGGAAAGCCTGGCCCACCGAATCGATATTCCGTCGACGGATGTAGAGCAATATGCCGACAATGATTACGGAGCAGATCCCAAAAAAGGCGTACACCATTTCCGGCGCCCTGAGGAAGGCACGTGTTTCTTCCCAGCGGCCCGTGAAATGCAGGATCGCAAAATGCAGGGCGAAGGCTATCGAAGCCACCACCAAAAGTTCGCCGATGCGCGCCAATGAAGGGTTCCGTGTCAATCCTTTTTGTTGTTGATGTCCTTAAGCTGGCGGTTCAGGTTGTAGAAAGCGACCGCAACGCCAACAAGAGTGAGAATCTTTACATACAAATTATGGTCGTTCGGGTAATTGTCGTCGAGCCATCCGCCAAGCCAGGCGAATACAAATACGATGACGCCCATTTGGATGGGGATCGTGATCAGGGCGAGCCATTTGGTTTCAGATCCTTTCCGGGGCATGTTGTTGGGTGCTTTCTGGAAGTACCGATGCCTTGTGGCTTCGCATTACGCAAGTCGCGCTGAAATCGGCTCCGGGCTCCACCGAAAGTTTGCCCACGGTCACCTCGCCATGGATCGAAGCCTTGTTCTTGACATTGAGCATCTCGGCCACTTGAATCCGGCCCTCGAACCGTCCCTCGATGTCGGCGTTTTTGCAGATGATATCGCCCTTGACCGATCCCGCGGGCCCAATGACGATTTTTCCGTTTGATTTGAAATTGCCCACCAGTTCACCATCCAGCCTGAAATCGGCATGCGAGAGGATGTCCCCCTTGATGGAAGTTCCCTCGACGATCCTGTTGGTCTTCCCCAATAGGTCGGTGTAGGATTTCGGGCTTTTCTCGAACATGGTTATCGCTTTGGCTGCGGCATTCCCGGCGAAGGCGGCGGTCCGCCAAATTGCCCCGGCGGCATGGCCTGCTCGTTTGGATTTCCGGGCCTTGGTTGGTTGCGGTTGGGAAACTGGTTCTGCATTTGGTTTTGCTGCTGAACCGGTTGTCCCGGCTTTGCGGGAGCGGCTCCCGGTGTCTGGTTCTTGGCCGGCACCTGGTTTTCCTTAGGGCCAACGGCGCCACGCGGGGTCGGCGAAGTAACCTGTTTGACCGGCGGAGTGAAAGGCAACTGGTTGGTCACCGATACGTCGCTGAACTGAGGGTTCGCCAGATATTCCGCCAGGTTCTTCTTCATCTGGACAATCTCGTAATTCTGTCCCGAGATCACGATCGGCTCATCCGGAAACTTATATTCCTTGACTTCCCTGAGGATCGTCGCGATGTTTTTGGCCAGGTCCTCCGAAAGCATCCCGTGGATCACCACGAAATTCTCGGTTTCGGTGTAGATATCGAAAGAGGTGGTCAGCCTGTCGATCTTGCGGTCGGTTGTGAATTTCTTGATCTTCTCCAGCATGTTCTTGACATTTGGCGCGTCGATGCTCTTGGCCCGATAGAGGATTTTCCAGCTGGTACTTTCGGCCTTGGAGAACTGCAGATTGGCCAGCGCCGGGATTTCCTTGCCCAATAATGCCTCCGCCTGTTTGCCTTCGGGCGACGAAGGATAATTGAGCGCGACAAAATTCAGCGCCTTGCGGTATTCCTCGATGCCGCGCAGTTTGCCGATGGTGTGCGCCTTGAGCAATTCGAATTTTGAGACAATCTCGTCTCCCGTGTATTGTTCGGTGGCTATCTCCGCCGCCGACAGGACATTCTTGTAATCCCCCGCAAGATATTGCTTGTAAAGCGCATCATAGGAGGCTTCGGGAGCCAGCGTCGCACTGCTTTCGGAATTGGTGCTGCCCAAAATCTGCGCATAACGCGAATCGGGGAACTGCCCGATGATCCGGCCTTTCATGTCAGCGGCCTTGGAGGGATCGATGATTTCGTAGATCTTGTACAGGTTGTACATCGAGGGCAGCACGAGCCGCTCTTCGGGATTCGAAGCCAGAAGCGCTTCGAGCTTGTCCGCGGCCCTTTGGTATTCCCTGAATTTCTCCTTGTAGATGACACCGAGCTGGTAGTACGCAAAATTCCTCTCACGGGTCAGGCTGTCGAGCACCTTGTGGTCGGTCGGGATTTGTTGCAGATAAAAATCGGCCGAATACCGCAGCTCTTCAGCCTGTGCCAACGCCGCCGAATCCTTCGTTGTTGTTTCTGACTCGGAACCTTCCCTGGAGGCAGTCGCATTGCCCGATCTTTGTGCCGACGTGCGCCAATTGTGCGCCAGCGCCCGGTCTCCCCAATATTTCCGGAATTCCGCCTTTCCGAAGGCAACCGTGGTAGGATTGTAGAAATAGAAGTCACTTTGAATTCCGCCCGTGGCCGCTGTCCCGGCCATTGTCGGAATGTTCGGCCCCGGATTCTTGCCGCCCGAAACCCCGCGCCCCGAAGTTGCATCGCCTTTTGGGACATTTTCGGCCAAAACGGCGCTCTTGGGATCGCCGCCTCCGGTCATGTTCGCGGCCTCTGCGGCAAGTTTGGCCGCAAGCTCTTTCTTGCGTGCATCGTCTTTCTTGAGCTTCTCTATATAATCCTCATAATATTTTCTCCTGGCGGGTTCGTCCATCGCCACAACGTCGAGGATGCTGTCGTTGGCGGTTGCGATCCCTTCGTATTTGATCACGTCTTCGAGATTGTCGCGCTTCTTGCGAATGGCCTTGTACTCGCGTGAACGGGCGTTGAGCTGGGTCAGCGTCGAATCATAATACTGGCCTGCCGCGACATACCGGGCTTCATTGAAATTGATGTCGGCGAGGTTCCGGTAGTTGGATGCGACGAGGTACGTGTTTTCATTTTTGTACTTGAGCGAAGCCTCGTAATATTTTCTCGCCTGGGCGTACTCCTTTCGTTTGTCATAGAAGAGCGCCATCTGGTGGTTCAGTGTTCCCAGATAAGGCCGATTCTCGCGGTCCTTCAGCAATTTGTTGAACTTCTTGACAAAGGCTGCCGTGTCGCCGGTTTTTGCATCGAACTGCAGGGCCTGCCGCGCATGTGCCTGGACCACGTACTGCCGCGGCGCCTTGCGCTTCATGTCAATGACTTCCTGAAAAACCGCATAGGCGCTGTCTTTATGGCCTTGTTCCTCATAAATCTGGCCGAGGATAAACCGATAACGGGCCTTCTCCTCATTCTTTTTGGTGAATTCGGTGGCGAGTTTGAGCTTGGCGACGGCGCTGTCGGGTTGCTCGAGATTGAGGAATGCTTCGGCGAGCATGGCGTTGGCATCGGCAAAAATCTGGTCCTTGAACTTGATTTCCTTGAGAAGCTTGCGCAGATTGTTCACCGCGAGCTGATCGTTCTCCATCCGGATGTTGGTCTTCTCGCGCCAGACCTTGGCTTCGTAAATCTTGTCCGACGTCGGATACTTATAAAGAATGTAATTGAAGGCCTCGAGCGCCGGCACAAACCGATTGTCATAATACCGCGCCTTGCCCAGCATCAGGTGAGCTTCGTCCATCTGGGGATTTTTCTCGCTTCCGCCGATGTTCATCGAGTGTTTCTGGATCGCCTTGATCGCCTTGGTCTCGGCGCGTTCGAAATTGGCGTTGCGCACATCGCCCGGATTCATCGCGTCCTGCGCGGGTTGCATGCGCTCGACGGGCAGCCGTTCCCAAAAATTATCGGGAGCCAGTTGAAGTTCGGCAAGGCCCGCATCAAGTGCAAGTCCGCCATTGTAAAGGATGTTGTACTCGGTGCTCAGCGCATGGGAATTCCTGGATATGAAGGAGTTGCGCTTGGTTGAGCACGCGATCAAAAATACGGCGAAAGCAACGGCAAAGAAATATTTGAATATGCTGGTTTTCAATGTGGAAGCAATTTGTATTCTAAACTTTTCAAAGCAAAATTTAGTATAATGACTGGTAAAAATACCATTCTTTTTGACACTGCAAACATAACCCGAATTTTTTTGGGGCCACTGCCCGCGGGGGGATCGCTTAAAAATTGAAGCGCCGCATACAGATGCCCGTTACCCGATTCCAAACCGCCGACCGGGGCATTTTTATTATTTTTGCTAAAAAGTCCAGGCATGTCCACATTCTACAAACTTTCCATAAAAGAGGTCAGGCGCGAGACGCCGCACGCGGTCTCGGTTGAGTTCAATGTTCCCCTAGAATTCCGCGATTATTATAAATTCGTTGCCGGCCAATACGTTACGCTCAAGCTTACGCTGGACGGAGAGGAAATCCGCCGCGCGTATTCCATATGCTCGTCGCCCGAAAGCGGTGAGTTGCGCATCGCCATCAAGTCGGTTGGGCAAGGCGCGTTTTCCACTTTCGCCAACACGCAACTCAAGGCAGGCGACGTCGTCGAGGTGGGCACACCCGAGGGCAAATTCACTTTTGAACCCGATCCCGAGAGAATGCGCAATTACGCCGCATTTGCCGCCGGCAGCGGAATCACACCGGTCATGTCGATCCTGCAATCGGTACTGGAAAGCGAGCCCGAAAGTACTTTCGTCCTTGTGTACGGAAATAAATCACCGGAGGAAACCATCTTCCACGACAAATTGCACGAGCTACAGTTGCAGTATACGGGAAGGTTGTTCGTGCATTACGTCTTCAGCCAGGTTCGCGCCGGCCAGGAACTCTTTGGAAGGATTGAAAAATCGACGGTCAATTTTGTCCTCAACAACCGCCACCAGGAAAAGGAATTTGCCAAGTTTTACCTCTGCGGCCCGGAGGAAATGATCAACACCGTCAGCAACGTGCTCCGGGAACACAACATCCGCGAAAAAGACATTCGGTTTGAGTTGTTTTTTGCGCCAAAGGCCGAGAGTGAAATCGATGCGTCGCTTCAGGGCCACACGAAAATAAAGGTCATTGTGGATGGCGACGAGACGGTTTTTGAGATGTCGCAAAAACAGACCCTTCTCGAGGCCGCGCTCAAACAGGGGCTTGACGCGCCGTACTCGTGCCAGGGCGGAATCTGCAGCAGTTGCATCGCCAGGATTCAGGAAGGAAGCGCCGAGATGAAGAAGAATACGATTTTGACCGACGGCGAAATTGCCCAGGGACTGATCCTGACTTGCCAGGCGCATCCCACATCGGCCGAAATCACGGTGGATTACGACGACGTCTGATCCAGGATTTCCCTTATTTTATCGGAGACGGATTTGGGCGAAATGGTTCGCATCGCATCCTCATATCCCTTGACTTTCTTGTTTCCGTAGATCGAGGTGGGAAGCATCGGGTATTTTTCGCGGTCCGAGGTCAGGGCGTTTGAAAGCGGCTGGTTGAACGGCGCGAATCCCGCATACGGATGCGTCGCCCCCCAAAGGGTAACCGTCGGTACCCCAAACATCGCCGCCAGGTGCGCGTTCCCCGAGTCCATCGAGAGCATCGCATCGAGGTTGGAGATGAGCTCGAGTTCGCGCGAGAAGCTGAGCTTTCCGGCCACGATGGTAATGTTTTGGTGGCCTTCGCCGAATTTTTCCAGCTGTCGGATTTCATCGGCACCAGCGCCAAACAAAAAGATTTTCACATTCGCCGATGCAATATCGGTGACGACTTGCTGCATCAGGTCAAAGGGATAAACTTTGCCGGGATGCTTGGCAAACGGCGCGATCCCGATCCATTTTCCCGCTTTTACCTCCGTAATGTTTAAAACGTCGGCCGAAAGTTCACGACGAGGCAATGCACCCGCTTTCGACATGTCGACGGGATACCCCATATCGGCGAAGACCGTGGCATATCGCTGCGTGACGGGCGTGAGCGGTGCAAATTTCTTATTTGTGGGACGCGTGAGCGCCGTTCGTGCCGATCGGTCCTTGTCCAACGTGGCGACCGTTATCCCCGAGAGCCGCAACAATAGGGAAATGACATGTGACCGAAGCACGTTGTGCAAATCGGCGAACCCGTCTACCCCTCGGTCCTTCAGATCGTGCGAAAGTTGCAGCAGGCCGGGAAGTTTTTTGTGCTTTCCCTGCAGGTCGGCCGCAAGAAATTCGGTGTTTTCCAGACCCTCGAACATCGGTTTAAAAAATGGACGCGACACCATTGTGATGCGGAGTTCGGGGTACTGTTGCGAGAGCGCGTAAAGTACGGGAACGGTCATGGCCACGTCGCCCAATGCCGATAGCCGGATGGCCGCGATATGGCGAAGCGTGACGGGCAACCTATTTCTTGTTTTGATAAAGCACCGGGTTCAGCGCCTCATCATTGTACATCTTCATCTGCCGGTAAACCTTCATGTATTTGTCTCCCGATGCGATGTCTGCCAGCAAATCATCGATCGCGGTCGCGAGGTCCTTGCGCTGCTCGAGCAGGATGTCAAGCTTGGCCTGACAGGCGGCGCGGTGTTCCGGAGAAGCCTCGGCACGGACGGCCTCCTCGCGCATGTGGTGGATCTTGAGCGCCAAAATAGAGAAACGGTCGATGGCCCACGCGGGGCTTTCGGAATTGATCTTCGCCGTCTCCTTTGGCTGTACGTCCTTATACTTCTGCAGGAAATAACTGTCAATGTATTCCACCATGTCGGTACGCTCCTGGTTGAAGGCGTCGATCCTGCGTTTGAGCGCGAGTGCGGCGACGGGATCGATCTGCGGGTCGCGGATCAGGTCCTCAAAGTGCCACTGGACCGTGTCGATCCAATTCTTGAGGTACAACAGATGCTCGATCTTTTCTTTGGGATACGGATTGCTGACCGGCTGGTCCACGTTGTCATGGACGTGATAGTCTTTTATCGACTGCTCAAAAACCTGGAAGGCGAGTTGTGAAAACATAGCGCGGGTTAAAAGGCAAAGATACTTTTTATACTTTTATCCCCGAAAACTTTTTCCCCATGCACATCCACCACCTGTCACAGCAGGACAGCATTCTTCATCATTTTTTGGGTCAGATCCGTGAGGTGGGTGTCCAGAACGACAGCATGCGCTTCAGGCGAAACATCGAGCGGATCGGAGAAATCATGGCCTACGAGATTTCCCGGACGCTTTCCTACAATGTCAGGCAGGTACCCACGCCGCTCGGCACAAAGGAAGTTTCGCAAATGGCCAAACGCGTGGTGCTATGTTCGGTGCTTCGGGCGGGATTGCCGCTGCACCTGGGTTTCCTGAACTATTTTGACGATGCCGAAAACGGTTTCATATCGGCGTTCCGGCACCATCCCAATCACGACGAACACTTCGACATCGTGGTGGAATACCAGGCCATTTCAGATATCAACGACAAAATACTCATGCTCGTGGACCCGATGCTGGCCACCGGCCAATCGCTTGTTGCCGTTTTCAAAAGGCTGATGGAACGCGGCACCCCGGCCGAAATCCACGTGGCGGTCGTAATCGCGGCCCCCGAAGGAATCCAACATCTGCAAAATCATTTGCCGGACAATTGCCATCTCTGGGTGGCGTCGATCGACGAAAGACTCAACGAAAGGCAGTATATCGTACCGGGACTTGGCGACGCCGGCGACCTGGCCTACGGAATCAAGCTATGACCTGCACAAAATAGAGCGCGAGGGCGAGCAGAATACAGACGCCCAACGCAATTTCCCGCCCGATCCCCTTGTAAAATTCCACATGGGCGGTGGCCATGATGGCCAACGGTGCAAAAGTGAACACCAGAGTTTCATTGCTCTTTCCGGGCGAAGCGAGAAAAATGAACACGGCCAGGAAGAACCAGGCGACGACTTTTTTGTAGGAAGCCTGAACGACCAGTGGCCTTGCACTTACGCTGAAAATCATCGACGAGGTAAAAAACAGCGCCACCGCGGCGTAGAGGGACAGCGCGCCCTGTTCGGTTTGCGATGAAAAGTATCCCATGCTGAAATCGGCATACGCATGTTCCCGAAGCTCCCCAATCAGGCCCGGGTCAAAGGCAAGGGCAAACAAGAGGAAGGCAATGTTGACCGCGAAAAATGCGAGGAACGGCAAGACCCAGTTGCGGTAATCCCGCGATACATGAAAGAGGATCGACAGGAAAACCAGCAGCAGGAAGACGATGGACCAGAAATGGAACAGGGTCGCGACAAAAACCCAGACCGATGCGTCGAAGATCTTTTCCCGGATCGCCTTGAAGGAGTGCATCGAGATCAGCCGACGCAATGACAAAAGGATGAAAAATCCGGCCAGCATCAGCCTCGGCTTGTCAAAGATCCCCGGAAAAAACATCACGAAAAGCACGTAGAACAGTACCGTGAACGTGCTGTCCCGACTGAGGCTGTTTTTCTTGGCGATAAAGTTCACGATAAACAACGAAGCCAAAAAGAACACCATCGTGGAAAATGCCCCGAGCCACGAAAAGGCCCCGGCTTCGCGGCCGGCCAAAAAAAGGAGAAACACCACGAGCGCCGCGGTGACCACGATGGTATAGTTAAGCGGGGTAGATTTTTTGAAAAGGCTTGTAATCATCGAAGGTTTTCATACTTTTGTCATTGTAAATATAAACACTTCGCATACAATGAGAGCGTTTTTCGAGGCAATCCAATCTTTATTCGTAGACTTTTTGTTCCTCCCGATGGACGGCCTTCGCAGGCTCGAACTTTCGTCATGGGGACTGGCCAATATCATCAATTGGTTATTCATGGCCATCTGCGTAATCGCTACCTGGTACTGGATCAAGCAGTTGCGCATCCACGAGGAAAACGGCGAAGAAAATCAGGACACCACGGCTCACTCATTTTTGGACTAGGTCAAAACCGATATCCCTCCGATAGTACATCGTATCGAAATGTAGCTTGTCTATGTTTTGATACGATTTTTTTACGGCCTCGCCGAAATTCTCCCCAAACGAAGTCACGGCCAAAACGCGCCCTCCGTTGGAAACGATAAACCCGTTGTCAAGTTTGGTTCCCGCATGGAAGACGATGGAATCCTGAACATCGTTGATGCCCGAGATGACTTTTCCCTTCTGATACTCTTCGGGATAACCGCCCGAAACCACCATCACAGTCGCTGCGCTTCTCTCGTCGACGAGCAATGTCGTTTCCCACAAACTTTGGTTCCCAACGGCCAGGAACAGTTCCACAAGGTCCGACTTCAGTCTCGGGATTACCACCTCGGTCTCCGGATCGCCCATCCGCACGTTGTATTCGATGACCATCGGTTCTCCCGCGACGATGATTAAGCCAATGAAAATAAAGCCCTTGTAGGCAATACCGTCTTTTTCCAGGCCGTCAACGGTTGGTTTGACGATTCGTTTTTCGATTTTTTCCATCAATGCCTCATCGGCAAATGGAACCGGTGAGATCGCGCCCATGCCTCCTGTATTCAGGCCGGTATCACTTTCCCCGATGCGTTTGTAATCCTTGGCGGTCGGCAGGATTTTGTAACTGTGGCCGTCGGTCAGGACAAAGCAGCTCATCTCGATCCCCTTCAAAAATTCCTCGATCACGACCTTATGGCTGGCCTTTCCGAACTTTCCGCCGAGCATGTCGCGCAGTTCCTTTTCGGCGTCGGCCAGGTTGTCCAAAATCACAACGCCTTTACCGGCGGCCAGTCCATCTGCCTTGAGCACATACGGCGGATTGAGTGTTTTGAGAAAGTCGATGCCGGCCTCGAGATTATCCGACGTAAAACCCTGGTAGGCGGCCGTTGGGATATGATGGCGCACCATGAACTGCTTGGCGAACTCCTTGCTTCCTTCGAGCCTTGCTCCCATTGCCGATGGCCCGATCACCGGAATTTCCTCCAGATGCTGGTCGGCGGCGAAAAAATCGTAGATGCCGGCCACGAGCGGATCCTCGGGCCCCACGACCACCATCCTGACGTCGTTTTCCAGGACGAATGCCTTTACCGCTTGGAAATCCATCGGTGAGAGATCCACGTTTTGGGCAATGGCGGCGGTTCCGGCGTTACCGGGCCCGACAAAAAGGTTTTCGCAAAATTTACTTTGGAGCATTTTCCAGGCAAGCGCGTGTTCACGCCCGCCCGAACCCAGCAGGAGAATATTCATGTCGTTGTTGTTTCGTTGCCCAAAAATAGCCCCTTTCGCGCATTTGCCGAAACGAAATTCCCGCAAATTGAAATGCCTCTGCCCCGTAAATGTTACATTTGGAAAAATTTTTACGTGCAGGGCATTTTTGACTTATCGCTTATCCTCAACGGCTTCCCCATTGGAAAGGCGCGGCGGGAACTTGCGCGGGTCAACTCGATACCCCAGAACGATTTTCAAGCCTTTGACCGGGCGAGGCGTGAGGAACTCGCGAAATTCCACATGGCGCATAACTCCTTTTATAAAACCCTGGCGGGAACCGATTTCAAATCGTGGGAATCGCTTCCGGTTATGACCAAGCGCGACCTGCAAAGGCCGCTGGCAGAAAGGCTTTCCAATGGTTACGGGGTCAACAACGTATTTGTCAACAAAACTTCCGGCTCCGGCGGCGACCCGATGGTTTTTGCCAAGGACAAATTTTGCCACGCGATCATCTGGGCCAACATCATGCGCCGATTTGGCTGGTACGGCGTGGATTTCAACCATTCCTACCAGGCGCGGTTCTATGGGATGCCGCTGGACTTTCTCTCCAATGCGAAGATTCGGGTCAAGGACTTTTTTGCGCGCCGGTACCGATTCAGCATCTTCGATCTTTCGGACAAAGGGCTAAAAAGGATTGTGGATGGGTTCCAACGCCGCAAATTCGACTATATCAACGGCTACACCAATACCATCGTGTTGCTCGCCAAATACCTTCGGTCACAAAATATCGTCTTGCGCGACGTTTGCCCGACATTGAAGGTTTGTGTTACGACTTCGGAAATGCTCTTTGACGAGGACCGGGAACTGCTCAAACAGTGGCTCGGTGTGCCGATCGTGAACGAATACGGCGCATCTGAACTGGACGTCATCGCCTTTGAGCATCCCGACGGAAGATGGCTCGTGAATGCCGAAACGACCTATGTGGAAATCGTGGACGACTCCGGAAAACCGGTGCCCAATGGTACCGAAGGCCGCATCGTCGTGACCTCACTCTACAACAAGGCGCATCCCATGATCCGATACGAGGTTGGCGACTGGGGCGTGTTGGACGAATCGTCGACCGCAAAATTTCCGGTGCTGAAATCGCTCACGGGGCGCACCAACGATCTCGCGGTTCTTCCCAGCGGAAAGAAACCCGCGGGCATGACTTTCTATTCGATCACGAAAAAGCTTTTCGGCGACCAGGGAAATGTCAAGGAGTTCGTGATCAGGCAAATTAAATTGGATACTTTTGAGATCGTGTACACAAGCGAGGCCGCGCTTGGTTCCGACGAAATCCGCCGCATAGAAAAAACGCTGGAACAATACCTCGAACCCGGACTGCACTTTAACTTTATCCGCAGGGAGAAACTCGAACGCACCAAAAGCGGCAAACTCAAACAATTCGAATCGCTGATCGATCCATGAAAATAACCATCGTCGCGGGCGCCAGGCCCAATTTCATTAAGATCGCGCCCATCATCCGGGCCATTGAAAACCGCGCGCAAAAAGGCGCGAACATCATCTACAGGCTCGTACACACCGGCCAGCATTACGACAAAAACCTCAGCGATACCTTCTTTACCGACCTCAACATCCCGCAACCTCACGTGAACCTGGAGGTAAAGAGCGGGTCGCAGTCGGTGCAGACGGCCGCGATCATGGTCGCCTTCGAAATAGACCTTGAACAGAATCCCGCCGACCTGGTTTTGGTGGTGGGCGACGTGAATTCCACCATGGCCTGTGCGATTGTCGCCAAAAAAATGAACGTAAAGGTTGCGCACGTCGAGGCGGGCATACGGTCGGGCGACATGACCATGCCCGAGGAGATCAACCGCATCGTGACCGACAGCATCACCGATTACTTTTTCACGACATCGGCAACGGCGTCTGAAAATCTTCTGAAATCGGGTGCCGATGAAAGCCGCGTGCATTTCGTCGGCAATGTGATGATCGACACGCTTTTGTACAACAAACCCCGGTTTACCAAGCCAAAGCTGTATGATGATCTTAAATTACAGGAAGATAATTATATCGTGCTTACCTTGCATCGCCCGGCCAATGTAGACGATGGGGAAAATCTCCGCAAACTCATAACGGGCATAGACCGAATCGCCGGGAGAAGGAACGTCCTTTTTCCCGTCCATCCCCGAACCAAGGCCATGCTCGAGAACATGGATTTGACGACGCATAATATTCTTTATACCGACCCGCTTGGCTATTTGGACTTTATGTTTGTGGTCCGGCACGCCTTTGCGGTGATTACCGATTCGGGAGGATTGAGCGAGGAGACCACCGTTCTCGGTATCCCCTGTTTTACCATGCGCGACACCACCGAAAGGCCCGAAACACAAACGATCGGCACCAACACGCTGGTCGGAACGAAGGTGGAAGACCTTGAACGCCTGTTTAACGACTTCCTCCAAAGCCCAAGGAAGCCATCGGGCATCCCGGAACTTTGGGACGGCGCCGCATCCGAACGTATAGTGGATATTTTATTGCGCAAATGAGCGAGATCCTGATTGTCAGCAATTATTTTCCGCCGGAACGCGGCGCCGCTGCCAACCGGATCGGGCGGCTGGCCAAGGGACTCTCGGAGCGCGGGTTCAAGGTCCGGGTCGTCTGCCCGCTTCCCAATTATCCCGAGGGTAAAATTTTTACAGGTTATAAGGGTAGATTCAGCGTGTCCGAAAAGGTCGGCGATATCACGGTAACCCGGCTTTACATTTCTCCCAGTAAAAGTGCCAATCCGGTCAAAAGGATTTTTTCGATTGCGTCGTTCGCGATTTGCCTGAAAATGTACCTGCTGTTCGCGAAACTACCCAAAACGGTGATCGTGCAATCGCCTCCGCTTTTGCTCTCCTTTATCTCGGTGGCCATGTTGAAGCTTCGCCGACGCAAGATCATCCTCAACATTTCCGATCTCTGGCCTCTTGCCGCCATCGAACTCGGGGCATTGAAGGAGAAAAGCATCGGCCATAGAATCGCGCTGTTTTTTGAACGATTCATCTACCGCAACGCCGATACGATCATCGGGCAGTCGAGGGAAATCCTGCAGCACGTGGGCAGGATCGCTCACGAAAAACCGGCTCACCTTTACCGTAATTTCCCCGAAACATTTTCACCTTCAACCCCCGGTAGCGGGAAGATCAAGATATTCTACGCCGGCCTCCTCGGTGTGGCTCAGGGCGTTTTGGAAGCGTGCCAAAACCTGGAGGCCATTCCAAACGTGGAATTCCACATCTTTGGCGACGGTGCCGAGAAGGAAAGCATCGTCCAATACATTGCCAATACACCGTCCAAGCACCTGTTTTTCCACGGAATGTTCCCGCAAAAGGAATTGGCCAGGCATATCGCGTCTTTTGACATTGCCTTTGTGCCGTTGCGGACAAGGATTTACGGCAGCGTCCCTTCCAAAATATTTGAATACGCTGCGCAGGGTTTTCCCATCCTGTATTGTGGAGGCGGGGAAGGCGGCGAAATCGTAGACGAACTGCAACTGGGGTGGGTCTGCGAGCCCGGCGATTACGCGAGGCTCAACGCGATAATCTCGGAGGTTGCCAGCGAGCCTCGTCAAGAAATCGAAAGCAGGAAAATTAAGGTTTTTGAGGCCGCGCAGTCACATTTTGACATTGGCGGACAAATGGAAGATCTTTTGAAAAAAAGAGCCTTTCAGTAGGCTTTTGCTTCGCCCTTGAAGATGTTGATGACCGTCTGAAGGATGATCTTTAAATCCAGGATGAGCGACCAGTTCTCGATGTAAAAGACATCGAATTTGATCCGGTTGACCATGTCTTCATCGGTTTCGATCTCGCCGCGGTAGCCGCGAACCTGCGCCAGGCCCGTGATTCCGGGCTTGACGTAATGCCTCACCATGTATTTCTTGATGCGGTTAGCGTAGGTCTTGTTTTGCGACCAAAGGTGCGGGCGCGGCCCCACCACCGACATGTCGCCCATGAGCACGTTCAAAAACTGCGGCATCTCGTCAATGCTGGTCTTGCGCAGGATTCGGCCTATCCGCGTCACCCTGGGATCGTTCTTTGAAGCCTCCATCTCGGTGGTCTTGTTGATCTTCATCGAACGGAACTTGTAACAGAAGAATTCCTTTTCATTGATTCCGGGCCTGCCCTGACGGAAAAATACCGGGCCAGGGGATTCCAGTTTGATAAGGATGGCCAATATCGGGACGAGCCATGAAAGGAGGAAAATCAATACGAAAAGCGAAAAAACGATGTCGAAGGCCCGTTTGAAGATTTTGGTAACGGGATCGTGGAGCGTGGTCTTCCGAAGCGACAACACCGGGAAAATCTCGTAATAATCGATTTTTAGGTTTTTCGAGAAGATTTCCTTGGAATCGGGGATGAACTTGATGGCGCGATGGTTCTCGTCGGCAAAATCCACCAAGTCCTTAAGTTGCTCGTTGGTGATTTCGTTCAACGAACAATAAATTTCGTCCACCCTTTGCGTGATCACGAAATCCTTGAGCGCGTCCAGCCTGCCGACGATTTGCGGATTCGTCTTTTTATCCGAAAAGAAACCCATGAACCTATACCCGTAATCATTGCGGTTGGTAAAAAGCTCCTTGAGGCGGATGGCCTCGGGCGTGTACCCGATGATCACCGCGTTGCGAAAGTTGGCCCCGGTAACGATTCGGTATTTCTTAAGGTAATAGAATAGCAGGAATTTTGACAATATGATCAGCGCGAAACTCACCGACAGGAATTGGGCGATGGCGCTTCCGCTAAAAATGGATTGCTTTGAAAAGGGAAAAAACGCGATGACCACGAGCAGGAAAATAATGCCCTGCCGAACGATCTTGGAGATGATTTCCACCGGCGTGGTGAATCGGTATATCGCATAGAACTTGACAAAATAGGCGATCACGGCCCATGCGACGGTCTGGTAAAAAATGTAGATGGTCATGTCCAGCCGGAGCTCCTCGAAAAAGATTCCGCACAAAAACGTCAATACGACCAGGTCAAAGCCAATGCTGATGGGCCTGATGTATTTTGAATAACGTCCTGTTTGGGCTGCAACCATCCTAGTGAATATACCCCGTGAAATCCTTATGCTCTTCCTTGAGGAGTTCCTCGTGCGGAAGCGACTTAAAGTATTCATAGGTTATCTTCATGCCCTCGCTGCGGGAAACTTTTGGTTCCCAGTCCAAAATGGCCTTGGCTTTTGTGATGTCGGGTTGGCGCTGGAGCGGATCGTTCACCGGCAGCGGATGGTATACCACCTTTTGCTCGGTTCCGGTGAGTTTGATGATCTCCTCTGCGAAGTCCTTAATGGTAATCTCGTCGGGGTTGCCGATGTTGACCGGCATGTGGTAATCGGAATGCAGCAACCTGAAGATGCCTTCCACCTGATCGTCCACATAGCAAAACGAACGCGTCTGCATGCCGTCGCCGAAGATCGTAAGGTCCTCGCCGCGAAGCGCCTGCCCGATGAATGCGGGGATCACGCGCCCGTCGTTGAGCCTCATGCGCGGGCCGTAGGTGTTGAAAATCCTCACGATGCGCGTCTCGACTCCGTGAAAAGTATGGTAGGCCATCGTGATGGATTCCTGGAAGCGCTTGGCCTCATCATAAACGCCGCGCGGGCCGATGGTGTTGACGTTGCCGTAGTATTCTTCGGTTTGCGGATGCACCAGCGGATCGCCGTAAACTTCGGAAGTCGAAGCGATCAGGATACGCGCTTTTTTTACCCGTGCCAGTCCCAGCAAATTGTGTGTCCCAAGCGATCCGACTTTGAGCGTCTGAATCGGAATTTTGAGGTAATCGATGGGGCTTGCCGGCGAGGCGAAATGCAAAATATAGTCAAGATGCCCCGGAACGTGTACGAATTTGGTTACGTCGTGATGGTAAAATTCGAAATCCGGGTGCTTGAAAAGGTGTTCGATGTTGCGAAGGTCGCCTGTAATGAGATTGTCCATCCCGATGACGCAGTAGCCTTCGGCGATGAACCTGTCGGATAAGTGAGAGCCAAGAAAACCGGCGGCACCGGTTATGAGTATTCGTTTCTTCATATACTAGCGGTTGTTCCGGGCCGGGGCCGCTCCGGAAAGAAAGAGGCAATACAGCACCGTAAAGAAAATCACCCCGCGCTGCCTCCATAAAAATGATTCGGTCAAAAATAAACTTATCATAAGAACTGCAAAAGAAATATGCGCAAAATCTTTGGAAACAAAGGCTTTTTTAAGATTTAGGACGAGCATCGCCACCAGTATCGCAAACCCGAAAATCCCCAGTTCGGCGAACGCCTGGACATATTGGTTGTGAAAGTTGCTTTTGTTGTAGCCGAAGTCGCCGTCGTTTCCCTGGTAGAGGTTGTCTTCGCGCGTCTTTTCGGCAATTTTACCATAGCTCGCATTAAGGCCGAAGCCGGTAAGAAAAGTGCCGTCGGAACCCATCATCTCGCAAAAAATCCTGAACTGATACACCCGGAACGCGGCGCCCGGAAAAAAGTGGTTGGGCTCAAACCTTTCCTGGTTCCAAGCCTGGCTAATGCTGACGTTATACACTTTGTCGTTGCCACGGCTGAGTTCGGTGTTTACGGTGTTGTCGCGAAGCATCGAATTGACCTCGACGGCAAACCGCTCACGGACCTGCGGAACTGCCACCAACACCGATGCCGCAACCCCCATCGTCACGCCGATCCAAACCAGCGCCTTTTTACGGGGAAGCCTCATTGAAAATGCCCGCCATGCCAGCAAAAGACCAAACACCACGATGACGTTCTTGCTGGACAACAGCAGGATCAGCAGGGCGAGCAACCACATGGCCGGGCGCACCCATAAGGGTTTGTTTTCCCTCTCCTGAAGTATGAAAAAGGCCACGGCGGCAAACACCGAAACATGGATCGCGTTCAGGTCAAGGGTGACGAGTTCGTGGTAAAAAAAGACGTTGGGATTTCCCGTCAGCACAAAACGCACCAGTGCCGACATCAGCCAGTACACCGCATACAACGACATGGCGGCCGCGAATGACTGCAATACCTGGCGCCGTTCACGATCATCGAACGGGGGCGCGAGCATAAAAATGACGGGGATAAGCAGAAGCGGCAATTCCTTGACGATGGCCAATGAGGTCGCATCGGAATCGATTGTCCATAAAAGCGAAATCGCCATCAGTAGCCAAAGCGCTACGGGCAGGAAAAATCCCCAGTTAAATCTAAACTGAAGTTTTTTGTAATGCAGAACGGTTGCCAGGACCAGCAAGGCCAGCGAAAAGCTTCCCGCCGCATAACCCAGCGGAATCGTCACCAATACCAAAAGCACGAAAATCCCCAGCGGGTGCGGGTTACTTTGCCAGATTTTCGAGATGGCACCGCTCAAGGAGCGCAAGGTATTCGCCATTGATTTTGTCCCAGTTGAAATCGTTCACGATCGCCTCGTAGTTTGCGGCGACCATCGGCAAGTTATCACTTTTTTTGACAGACGACAGCAGCTTTTTCACATCGGCGGGGCCCGAAAAATAAAACGCATTGCCGCCGAGGATGCCCTTGTTGAAATCGTTGTCGTGCGCCGCGACAAGCGCCTGCGAACCCATGGCCTCGAGAAGCGAAGGGTTGGTGCCGCCCACCGAATGACCGTGAAAATACAGGTTTGAGTAATACCGAAGGCTGTTGAGATGCTCCAAATTGTAAAGCGGGCCGATGAAACGGATGTGGGGATGCGCCTTGTATTTCGCGGTCAGGTAATCGCCGTACTTGGTCGTGTGCTTCCCGATGACCAGGATCGTCCGTTTTTCAGGGCTTGCCGCAACGCCCTCGAGGACCATGTCCAGGTTGTTTTCAGGCTCGAAACGCGCCATGATCATATTGTAGTCATATTGCGACACGCCGTATTTGGCGGGAATCTCGGGATTGGGCTCGTTGAAGGGGTGCGCGCCGTAAGCAATGTAGGTCGAATCCTTGCCGTAGCGCTTTTTCAGGAATTTCTGGATTCCAAGCGAGTCCGACACCAGGCAATCGCTGCTCATGGCGGCAAGCCTTTCGGCAAACTTCAAAAATTGACGCACGGGACGCGAATACTTGGTGCGCTTCCACTCGAGCCCGTCCATGTTGGTGACGATGCAGGGTTTTTTCGGCAGCAGGAAAAACCAGATCGAATTGCTGGTATAACCCAATTGCAGGATGATGTCGAAATTGCGCTTCCGGGAATCCATGATGCAGTTGTAATCATAGATGAACTGCCCGAATGTCCCCAGCTTGTGTTCGGGATCGTTGCAATGGATAATGTTGACGCCGTTGAACGTCTTTTCCTGATAGGGATGGTCGTGCGAATTGTAGACATAGACCTCGTGGCCCTTTTGAACAAGGTAAACCGAAAAAAATTCGGCGAATTGCTCAAAACCGCCGTAATGGTTGGGGACGCCGCGGGTTCCGAGGATGGCGATTTTCATAGGCTTGTCTAATGCCCGCAAAAATAGCTTTTTTGGGCAAACCTAACGCCCGCCGGCCGTGATTTCCTCAAAGACCGCCTCGAACTGCTCCACGTGGTTCCGAAGCGAGAAAACGGTGGATGCCCGCTCCTTGCCTGCCTGTCCAAAACGTGTGCGCATCTGCGGATCGTCCAAAAGTTTCCGCAGTGCCGATGCCAGTGCATCGTCATTTCCGGGTTCGAAGAGAAAACCGGTTTGCCCGTCCAGGACGATTTCGGTCAATCCTCCATGATTGGCCGCAACAACCGGTTTGCCCGCGAGCATCGCCTCGATGGCCACCATGCCGAAAGGTTCGGGTTCGGTGGAAGGGACTACGGCGATGTCCAGCGCATCCCAAAACTTCCAGATGTCCTGCCTAAAGGGAATAATGGTCACGCGTTCTGTAAGGCCGAGCTTTTGGATGTTGGATTTGAGATCGTCCACAAAAAAATCCTGGTTGGGCGGCGCGGACCCGAGGTAAACCAGTTTGGCATCGGGATAATCGCTGGCAATCCTGGCGAAGGCCCTGAGCAGGAGCGGTTGCCCCTTCCAGCTGTTGATGCGGCCCACGAGCCCAATGACGGGCTGATCGTCGGCGTTGAAAAATTCCCTTCGGACCGAGGCGATTTCCTCAGCAGTATGGATCGGTTTTTCAGCCGGATCGAGGCCGTTCCAGATAAAATCAGATTTTTTTGCGATTGCCGGTTCTCCATCTGCCCAAAAATTCATCGTCTCGCGTGAATCATAAATCACCTTGTCGTTGGCCTTTCGGGACAAAAGGAACTTGAATCCCCTGTTGAAAAGCGCCGGCCTGGCGATGATTTCCTGCACGTGCCACAAATGCCGAATCTTTCTTTTCGATGCCCACATAAATCCGATGAGCGCCGCCAGCGTATGCGAATAGACCAGGCTGAAATTGTGCTCCCGGTGAAGCGCGTCCAGCATGTCCATTCCTTTTTTGTATTCGCCGGCAAACTTAGTCAGGTTTCCGGGGGTGAACATTTTTCGGTAGAGTTTGAGCACGGGCGCGATGACGACCTTGATCCCGTTCTTTTCGAATTCCACCTTGAGCGGGCCTTCGAAGGGAAGGATGACGACGGGAAAATACTTGGTCTTGTCCATCTGCGAG
Organism: Bacteroidota bacterium; assembly: GCA_023390775.1. Classification (GTDB taxonomy): domain Bacteria; phylum Bacteroidota; class Bacteroidia; order Flavobacteriales; family Flavobacteriaceae; genus Flavobacterium. The sequence continues at coordinate 27,820 of JAEWCF010000078.1, forward strand.
ATGAACATCAGGATGGTCTTGTCGGAACCGTAAAGTTCAGCCGACTGGTGTATGAACAATATGCTTTTCATGCGCGGAGCTTGTTGAGACGCTCGCGGTAGGCAAATAGGAAGCCCACCAGGAGGGTCTTGGTGTCAAAAAGATTGTAGAAACCCAGGAAAACCCAGTTTGAAATGATCAGGAAGAAACCCGTTCCATAGAGGAGCAGGTTGATTTCGGAAACGACAGGGTCGCGGCTGGGCCTCCTTTTCCAGAAAAATGCGATGGTCAGGAAATAAACAAATAGTCCCAGCAGGCCCGACTTTAGGAAAACGGTCATGAAGCCGTTGTGAAGAAACGGAATGTACCGCATCATGCTGGTCTGCAACCAGACCTCGCGTTTCAGGTCGATCTTGGATCCCAGGCCTTCGCCAAAAATGACGGCGGCCGTGCCCTTGTTGGAGACCTGCCGGATCGTCAGGATGTTTTCATACGAGCGGTAATTGTCGTTGAAGTCGACCCAGTCCTCGGCGTTGACCTTGCTCTTGAAGGGCTCCATCGGCGCGACCTTGATCTTGTAAAAGAACGCCTCGAGCCCCTTTGCTCCCCGCCGTGGGTTCGCGTTGTAAATAATCGTATATCCTATAATGGATACCGCGACCACGCTCGCAATTACGGCCAGGGATTTTGTGGTCAGTCGCAGATAGCCTTTCATCGCCATGTACAGGATGGCGAACTGGATGAAATTGGTGCGGGCCAGGTACAGGAAGGCCGACACGCCGATGAGGGCCAGAAGGATTTTTGCTTTCTTTTTGGGAATATCGATGCCGAACCGATCCCTGAAAATCAGGAAAATAAGCGCGTAGATCTCGTAATCGCTGAAGTATCCGCCAAACTGCCGAAGGTCGTTGATATTGCGGACGTTCAGGAAAACGAAGGCGTGCAGGATGACCAGCAAATGCGCCACTGCGATGAATCCACCCACGTAGACCAGGGTGTTCATCGGGTTCCTGAGATGCGGCTTGCAAATCTGGTAACCCGCGATCAGGCCCAATATCGGCTTGAGCAGGTAGGTGATGTCCTTGACAAAGTCATAGGTCTTGACATCGGCCTCCTTGAAAATCCCGACGAGTGTCGCAATCAGCAGGATCAGCGCAAAATACCCGACATATCCGAGGAACGTGAAAGAATATTTTCTGCGCAAAGTCACCAGGATCGCGAACGACCACAATGCAAACGTCGCCTCGTAAAAATTGATGTACGGAAGCCCGACGCAAAGCGCGAAAAGAACGGTATACCAGGTCTCTTTCCTGCTTTGGGCCTCTGCCATTAACCGATGGTTTTAAGGATTCTGGCCGGGACACCGCCAATGACCGAATGATCGGGAAAACTTCCGTTGACCACGGCGCCGGCCGCAACCACACAATGGTTCCCAACCTCGCACCCGTCCAAAAAAGTCACCTTGGCGCCCACCCAGACATTGTTGCCGATCTTGATCCCTCGGTTGGTCACGCCCTGCTCGCGGATGAGTTTAGTGGTGTCGGCGAAATTGTGGTTTTCAGAATGGAAGCTCACGTACGAACCCATGATGACATCGTTGCCGATCTCGATCCCGCCGGGCGCGCCAAAATGGGTGAAATCGCCCACCGCCGAATGATGGCCCATCTTTAGACCCTTGCCAAAAGTAGCCAGGTGGCTCGTTGAAAGCAGGTTGGAATACGCTCCGATCTTGACACAATCGCCCAAAACGATGCGCTCGCTGGCATATCCGTCCAGGCGGGTGTGATGTTCGATGGTGACGTTTTTCCCGAAGGAAATGTTCCTGCGGTTGAGCAGCTGGCATGACGAGCCAAGATAAACCTTGTTGCCTGTTCGAAGCCATCCGCGCATAAGCATGATGACCCTGCAGAAGATGGTCCGGTAGAGCAGGCTGGTGGGAATCCGCGGGTCAATCGTATAGGATTTCCCCGATTTGTGCAATATTTTTTGGATCAGCGCTCTGGTCATGGGTATCCGGACTCAACGGGCCAAAAATACCCAATTACTTTGACCATTCCAATAATTTGTCCTTTATCGCAAGGAAGAACAGTGCGATGGTGAGTGCTTCGGCGATAATGACCGCCCAAATGACGCCCTTGACGCCCTGGATCGGCAACAGCCAAAAAATCATCGCGATATTGGCCAACACCACAAACATGGTGATTTGGGTGTAGCGTTTTTCGCGCCCCGCCGCCACGACGAGTTGCTTGAGCGGTACCGATACGCCCATGAGCAAAGGGATGAAAATGGCGATTTGGAGCAACGGCGAAAGTTCGGCAATGTGGGCAGGGTCAAAATACCCGATAATGCAATCGGCAAATACCCATATGGCCAGCATTGCTACCGACAAAAACCCGAAGTTCCCGCCGTTGGCCACCAGCCAATACCGCACACCCCTGAAGGGCGACAGGTCGAGCAAATAACATACGCGGCTGAACACAAAATTGAAAAACAACAGGATGTACGTCTTGAATACGACGATGACCTGGTCGATGACGCGGTATTGGCCCGCCATGGTATCGTTCCCCAGAAGCCCGATAATGACAATCGGCGAATACATTTGCGCCGACAGGAAGACCTGGGAATAGAAGATGGGAAATCCTTTGGAGATGTGGCTTCGGATTTCGGCAAACGTTATTCCGGAAAGAGAAAACCCATATTGCTTTTTGATGGCCCAGAAACTAAGCAGGTAGGCGATGATCATCCCAGTGCCCCAGATCAGGTTTGGAAGGATATAATCCTCGGGCCTGGAAACAAAGACAAATATTCCTGCCAGGTAAATTATCTTGGAAACCACATTGGCAAAGGTGATCTGCGTAAAATTTTCAACGCCCTGCAAAAACCAGGAAGGATTTACGAGTTGGCCGGCCAGTACCGCTAAACTGAGTATAAAGAGCGTGGAATCTGACCTGAAATACGGCACCGTAAGGAAAATGAGCAGTGCAATCAAGGATACCGCGATGAAAAGTAAGAGCCGCGAAGCGTAGGTGACCGCGAACACCTTTTCCAGGGCAGCCCTGTCGTGCCGTGCGATCGAAACGTTCTTTACCCCGATGATATCGGCGCCATAGTCAACGAAAACGATCAGGAAAAACATCAGGGCCATCGCGAGCGACGCCTTCCCGTACCCCGAAATCCCGCAGACCTCAATAATGTAGGGCGCAACAATTACCGGCGTGACCAAATTGAAGAACTGCCCCACCCCGTAAACCCCGAAATTGCGGAGCTGGGCGTTGCTTTTCAAATAAAGGAGTCCGCGTTTGATCATAAATGGCTAAGATAAAAAAAGCCGCAAAATGCGGCTTTCCTGGTACAATTTATCGTCACTATTTGTTGATCGTGGTGACTTGCTTAACCGCATCCACCAAGGCCTGGTTGGGATAATAAAAAGGCGTGGAAGTCCCTTTCGGGTCTTTCAGGAACTTGATGGTTCCGGCCGCCTGGTCGATTTCGGTCTTGATGGAATCGTTGGGTAGAAAATACTTGAAAAAATCGGCTCCCGTAGCCTCAAATTTATTTCCGTAAAAAGTCATCCGCCATTTTTTGAGGACGATATCGCCCTGCTTGTCGCCTTTGTTGATGCCAAAATCGAAGCGCAAATGAGTGGGCGATGCGGCTTCGGGGAATTCAAAATAGAGCGTTTCCTCGGCACCAGCGCCTTTTACGCCCCGCCATACGGCGCTCTCGCCTGTAAAGTTGATGCTGTTGTCCTCAGTATAATATACGGCCAGGTTATCCTCCTTTTGGGACACGACGTCAAACTCTACCGTAAAGTTTTCCTTAATGACTTCCTTTGGCGCTTCGGGGGTGGCGGTTTCGCTTGCCTCCTTATCCTTGCAGGCCGCTAGGCTTACAAGCGCAAATGCAAAAATCAGCGATTTAATTTTCATAAAAATGAATTGTTAAATTTGGGCGCTAAATTATATAAAAAAGCTTCACCGAAAAACGGCCTCCCGAATTTGTTACTCCTTTTTTAGTTCGACGTTTTCGAGAATGGCATTTCGGTCCTTGCCGTCCTGAAAAAAGTCATTGTCATACACGATCGTGATTACGCCCTTACCGGCTCCTTTGGCGGTAAACGTGAACTTGTGTTCCGATGGTGATTTCTCCGACAGATACGCATTTCCGATCACCTCGTTGTTCCACTTTACGGTCAGGTGGGCATTCTCGTCGTTCAGCGGGATCTCGGGCGAACTCTGCCCGCGGATGGTCAATGTGTACTTTCCAGGATCGACAGCCATCACTTTCGATTTAAGTTCGGCGGCACTGTACAGTGCCATCTTTCCGTCGGCACCTACCGATGCACCGCTAAAATCACGCAGGCTCAGAGCGCCCCCCGATTGTACTTGCGGGACATGGTTCTTCGGCACATAGTGTTTGGCCCATGCATCGAAATAGGATAGGTCGTGCACCAAATTATAATTGGAGACAAGGTATTGCACATTCTCAGGAGTAAGGGTAAACGGCCTGGAATTGGCATTCGCGTACCAGAACGGCCCCGCAGGCTCCGCACCTGTCCTCAATTTGTCGACATATTCATCAAGGGACTGGGACACGGGATCCACCGTAGTTGCGGGATCGTCGAGATAAAAGTGGGGGAAAAGCCAGCTCCAGAAGGTCACGATTTTGTGCTTTTCGGGATTTTTCCGGGCGATGTCGGTGGTCAATTCGGCGATTTGGCTCTTGGTGACCGTGCTGTAATATTTTCGCACGGCCGTCAGATCCACGAACATCGCCATCAGCAAAACCGATATTACGATCGCGCGCACGACCCGGTTTCCAATCAGTTGGATGGCAATCCCCGCGATGAGCGCAAGTGCCGCCACCAGCCCGATGAAATATCGTGAAATGATCATCGAAACATCGAGGTGCGATTTCAGTAAAGGCAACAACAGCGTAATGCAAATCCAGGTGAGCAGCAGGATTGCCGGAAACAGCAGGCCGTCCCTTTTGATATCGGTTCCCAAAGCGGGTGACCGGTGCCTCATTATGGCGATGATAAATGCCAAAACCAGAATGTGGAACAGGAAGACCACAATTTCGGAGTTGCCAAGCAGTTCGCGAAAAAGGTCCGTGTACACCGATGCGGAAGGCGGCGCCAGCCAGAAGGCCTTGAACTGCAATACGTGCAGGACAGCCTGGAAATCAACCGCAATGACCAGCAACGCTGCAAATCCCGCCGCAACCGACTTCAAAAAAAGCCGCTTTCTTTCCTCGGCGGTTTCCAGGGACATGAAAATAAATACCGCGATGGCCTGCGCCGCGATCGTAACAAGGCCAAACATGTGCCCGTGAACCATCAAACCGGCAAAGATTCCATAGAGCACCGCATTTCGGGTGCCTGGGTTCCTGACAAAGATGGCCAATCTGTAAAATGAAAGGACCGTAAAAAGAAAAAACATGGCGTAAGGGCGCATTTCCTGCGAATACGCAATGTGGAACCCGCTCAGGGCAACTATCGCCGCCGAAACCAGTCCCGCCTGCCGGTTGTAAAACTCCCTGCCCAACAGGTAAACGCCAAAAATGCCGAACACCCCGCAAAGCGCCGAGAACATCCGCCCCACAAACACCGTAAACCCGAAAATTTTGAAGGTAAAATGCGTCAGGAAAAAATACAGATGGGGCATCTGCTCCCAAAAGAGGATGTCGTCATAGAGTTGTTTGATGCTTCGGGCCGGGTTGGTTTCCTTCATCGTCAGGATCTCATCGACCCAAATGCTCTGAAAATCGAGTTTGTAGAATCGCAGGATTGCGCCCACTAATAAGATTGCCGCCAATACTATCCGGTTGCGGGACCAGAAATCTTTCCTAAACAGTTTCAACATTCGCAATGAATTTTTGGTAGATGCCTTCGTCGGGGGCTTTGACGTTCTTGCGCGAACTGAGTTGCATCAAGAGGACAATAAGCGTTACCGATGAAAGCTGAAGGATAATCGAGAAGATAATGAACAGAAGCGAGGACGCCCAACCCGGGATTGCGGTATGCGCAAAAAGCCTCATGTAGAGCACGACGCACGCCGATACGATGCAAAACGCAAACCCCACCAGCGAGAGTTTAAGGATCCGGACGGACAGGGAATCGAAATAAACCGCGATGGAACTCAGCCCGTGCAGCACAAGGTTGGTAAATTTCATCTTGGAAACCCCGTGATATCTTTTGCCTCGGTCGAGAAGGATGCTGCTATAGGGAATCCTAGAC
>JAEWCF010000099.1 GCA_023390775.1 Bacteroidota bacterium
CGAGAGGCTGGAGAAATGGGACGGGGGCTATTATTCGGAGAAGTTGCGGCAAAAACTTTTTGACCTGGACGAGGAGCAACTCAAACCGTATTTCAAACTTGAAAACGTTCTGGATGGAGCATACGAGGTGGCCAAGAGGCTTTTCGGGCTGACGTTCAAGGAAGTTTTTAATATCGACAAATACCACGAGGATGTGCGCACCTTCGAGGTTCTTGGCCCCGACGGCGGGCTTACCGCCATCTTCTACGCCGACTTTTTCCCGCGAAAGGGCAAGCGTAACGGCGCGTGGATGACCTCGTTCAAGCCGCAATACCGGCAAAACGGCATCGACGAGCGGCCGCATGTTTCCATCGTTTGCAATTTCACCAAACCGACGCCTACCAAACCCTCGCTTTTGACCTTCAACGAGGTCACGACGCTTTTCCACGAGTTCGGCCACGCGCTGCACGGCATGCTCGCCGACACGAAATACCCTTCGCTTTCGGGTACCTCGGTGTACTGGGACTTTGTTGAGCTTCCAAGCCAGATCATGGAAAACTGGTGCTATCAACCCGAGGCTCTCGCCCTTTTTGCGACCCATTATGAAACGGGCGAGGTGATCCAGCAGGAGTTCATTGATAAGATCAAGAAGAGCGCGAACTTCCAGGAAGGCATCGCGACGATGCGCCAACTGAGTTTCGGGATGCTGGACATGGCCTACCATGCCGCCGACCCTTCCAATATCGACGACGTAAAAGCCTTTGAACTCCGTGCATTTGAACCCACGGCACTTTATCCCGATGTTGCCGAAAACTGCATGAGCACCTCTTTCTCGCACATTTTCCAGGGCGGATACTCAAGCGGGTATTACAGCTACAAATGGGCCGAGGTACTGGATGCGGACGCTTTTGAATACTTTGAGCAGGAGGGCATTTTCAATCCCGCGGTGGCCAGGAGTTTCAGGGACAATATCCTCTCACGCGGCGGAACCGAGAAGCCAATGGAACTCTACAAGCGCTTTCGGGGGCAGGAACCCAAACCGGATGCACTTTTGCGCCGGGCCGGGCTCCTTTGACCATGCGTGCCCGCGCTAGGGATAGAGCGTAGTGCCGCGCACTGCGATAGCCCGACCTTTAGGGAGCGCCCGAAATCAGCAGGCGATCATGGCCCACCATAAAATGGGGATGGCCTCCACCCACAGCGCTGAATAATAGCGGCTTCTTTGCTCGCTCGCGCCCGCCAGGAATGCACCCGTGACCGCGACAAGTATGGTATTGGCGAGCCACTGCCCGTCCGGATTTTGGGTTTGCATGATTTCCAGCAGGAAGAAAATGACAAGCAGGGCCATTCCGAGCCACTTGGTGCGCCGCACCCCGATTTGCTGCGGGACGGTCTTGAGCAGGGGATCGTCCTTGCGAAGGTCGACGATTTCGAAGATCAGGATGAGCACGAAGATCAGGATGAACCGCTGCAGGCATTTGAACATCAATTCCACGGTGAAAGCCATCCCGGCGTCCAGCATGGGAAGCACGACCGTTACCCCTGCCCAACAAATGGATACGATGTAAATTTTAACTCCGGCCCAGTTTCGGGCATTGGTCCGGTTCGGAAAGAAAGGCAAAGCGTACAAAACGGTCAAAACCGCAAAAAGGCCCGTAACCGCGCGCGCGGCGAGGCTTAAATGCCAGAAGTAATAAAAGGCAAGCATCATTGCGATGACACTGACCCTCGCCACCGTCCTGGTCCACGGCGTCAATTTCCAATTTTGTTGCCATACAAGCGAATGATACTTGACAAAGTTGTATCCAGCAACTGTCGAGAAAAAGGCAAACCACCCCATCGCATCGTGGTTCTCAATGGCAAACATGTGCTGTGTCATGCGCACCAGCGCGAAAACCGCGAAGGCGACATGGAGGCTGGCGCCGATGTAAATGTCGAGGAGGCGTTTAAGGATGGACATATGCAAAGCTACTTGAAAGCTGTCAGCTGTCAGCTATCAGTCATCAGTATGATTTGGTCCTACCTGCACGTTTAGTGCTCTTATTCCTCAATGACCTTACGATTTTAAGACCTTACGACTTTTAGACCTTATTACCTTATGACCTTACGACTTTAAGACCTTATGCCTTTAAGACCTTATGACCTTATGACCTTACGACTTTAAGACCTTACGACTTTTAGACCTTATGACTTTTGCCTTTTGACGTTCGACGTTCGACATTTGACATTTGACATTCGTCAATTTACTTTACTTTTGTGGCACTAAAAACAACACGCTTCCCCTATATGAAAACAGATGCTTTTGCCCTGCGGCACATCGGCCCGAGAGAGTCGGACCTTGCGCACATGCTCAAGACCGTAGGCACCGAATCACTTGACCAGCTGGTTTATGAGACGCTTCCCGACGACATCCGCCTGAAAGCGCCGCTTGACCTCGATCCCGCGATGACCGAATACGAATACCTCGGCCACATCCGCGAGCTCGGGCAAAAGAACAAAATCTATAAATCCTACATCGGATTGGGCTATCATCCCTGCATCGTGCCTGCCGCCATTCAGCGCAACATTTTTGAAAACCCGGGTTGGTACACCGCCTACACGCCGTATCAGGCCGAGATTGCGCAGGGCCGACTAGAAGCGCTTCTGAATTATCAGACCACCGTGATTGAACTCACGGGCATGGAAATCGCCAATGCATCGCTGCTTGACGAGGGCACCGCCGCAGCCGAAGCGATGGCCTTGTTGTTTGACGTCCGCACGCGCGACCAGAAAAAGAACAACGCGAACAAATTCTTTGTCTCGGAGGAAATTTTGCCGCAAACGCTCTCGGTTTTGCAGACGCGCTCAACGCCCATTGGGGTTGAACTTGTCGTGGGCAATCACGAGGAATTTGATTTTGCAGATGATTTCTTTGGCGCCATCCTGCAGTATCCGGGCAAATTCGGGCAGGTGCACGATTACGCATCGTTTATTTCCAAGGCTAAATCGAAAGACATCAAGACGGCCGTTGCCGCCGACATACTATCGCTTGTAATGCTCACGCCTCCGGGCGAAATGGGGGCCGATGTTGTCGTGGGAACCACGCAGCGCTTCGGGATCCCGATGGGTTATGGCGGGCCGCATGCCGCGTACTTTGCGACAAAGGAAGAATACAAGCGAAGCATGCCGGGCCGCATCATCGGCGTGACGATTGATGCCAACGGAAACCGCGCGCTCCGCATGGCGCTCCAGACTCGCGAGCAGCACATCAAACGCGAGAAGGCGACCTCCAACATCTGCACCGCGCAGGTACTATTGGCAGTCATGGCCGGAATGTACTCGGTGTATCACGGTCCCGACGGATTGAAATATATCGCAAGTAAGGTTCATGCATCGGCGGTGACGCTTGCCGATGCGCTCAACAAAATCGGGGTTTACCAAACCAATTCGGCGTTTTTTGACACGCTTTTGGTCAAGGCAGATGCGCCTTCGATCAAGAAGGTGGCCGAATCACGTGGAGTCAATTTCCACTATCCCGATAGCGGTTCGGTGGCGATATCCATCAACGAAACGACTTCCATCGCCGACCTCAACGAGATCCTGTCGATCTTTGGCGAGGTTTTGGTCAAGGATGCGGGCAAGATCACCGAATTATCGGCCGAAGCCAACATCGGTAACCTCAAGCGCACATCGGATTTCCTCAAACACGAGGTTTTCAACAAACACCATTCGGAGACCGCGCTTATGCGCTACATCAAGATGCTCGAGCGCCGCGACCTGGCGCTGAACCACTCGATGATTTCGCTGGGGTCCTGCACGATGAAACTCAACGCGGCCGCCGAAATGCTTCCCCTGAGCATGCCGCAGTGGAACAGCATCCACCCTTTCGCGCCGCTTGACCAGGCCGAGGGTTACCAGCAAATGCTCAAGAAACTCGAGCAGCAGCTCAACGTGATCACCGGTTTTGCTGGCACGACGCTCCAGCCGAATTCGGGGGCGCAGGGCGAATACGCCGGCCTGATGGTCATCCGCGCCTACCACGAATCGCGTGGCGAATCGCACCGCAACATCGCCCTGATCCCGGCTTCGGCACACGGGACAAACCCGGCAACCGCGACCATGGCGGGCATGCAGGTGGTGGTGACCAAGACATCTGAAAATGGCAACATCGACGTTGAAGACCTGCGCGAAAAGGCGATCAGGCACAAGGACAACCTTGCCTGCCTGATGGTGACCTATCCGTCGACGCACGGCGTCTTTGAATCGGCAATCCGCGAAATCACCAAGATCATCCACGACAACGGCGGCCAGGTCTATATGGACGGTGCCAATATGAACGCGCAGGTGGGCCTGACCAATCCGGCCACGATTGGTGCCGATGTTTGCCACCTCAACCTGCACAAGACCTTCGCGATCCCTCACGGGGGCGGCGGACCGGGAGTGGGTCCAATCTGCGTGGCCAAACACCTCGTGCCGTTTTTGCCGACAAATCCCGTTATTCCGACCGGAGGCGACAAGGCGATCACCGCAATCTCGGCGGCGCCATGGGGTTCGGCACTGGTTTGCCTGATCTCCTACGGATACATTACGATGCTGGGTGCCGAAGGCCTCACCGATTCCACCAAATACGCCATCCTCAACGCCAACTACATCAAGGAAAGGCTTAAGGGCCATTACACCACACTTTATTCGGGTGAGATGGGCCGTGCGGCACATGAGATGATCCTCGAGTGCAGGCCGTTCAAGGAGAAGGGCATCGAGGTGACCGACATCGCCAAACGCCTGATGGATTACGGCTTCCACGCCCCGACGGTCTCGTTCCCTGTTGCCGGAACGCTGATGGTAGAGCCCACCGAAAGCGAAAATCTCGAGGAACTGGACCGTTTTTGCGATGCGATGATCTCCATCCGCCGGGAAATCGAGGCGGCATCGGCAGACGACAAGAACAACGTCCTTAAGAATTCGCCACATACCCTGGCCATGCTCACGTCGGATAACTGGGATTTCCCCTACTCGCGCGAACAGGCTGCCTTCCCGTTGGATTACATCGCGGAAAACAAGTTCTGGCCTGCGGTACGGCGCGTGGACGATGCCTACGGCGACCGCAACCTGGTCTGCTCGTGCGCACCGATCGAGGCGTATATGGAAAATGAATAAATAATTGGCCCTGAATAAATTTCAGGGCTTTTTTTTATATCATTGCATCCTAAAGTCAAGGTTATCAATATTCCCTACCACCTGATCCTGCTGCTTTTGCTGGGCGCGGCATGCCCGGCGCAAAGCGTGAAACTAGAATATCTTCCAAAGAATGCGGATTCCCTGAAGGCATTCCTTGTCTCGGCCACGTCCAGGAAGGCGAAGGAATTTGGGCCGAAGTACCAGAAAGAAATCAAAAACGAGCTCGAGGAGCGGAAAGAGCACTTTGTCAAAACCATCCTTGACAGCTCCTACATTTACAATTCATCGCTAAACCGGTACCTCAAGACGGTATTGACCAAAATCTACGAGGGAAATCCCGATCTGCCCCAAAAAGACTTTTATTTTCTGATCGACCGCTCGCCCATACCTAACGCCGGCTGTTACGGAAACGGGCTGTTCTCTGTAAACCTCGGACTGTTCTCGCTCCTTGACAGTGAAGGCCAACTTGCATCGGTACTCTGCCATGAAATCGCACATTACCAGCTCAAGCATAACGACAAAAGCCTGATCCGCCACGTCGAGACCATGAACGCCAAGGAAACCAAAAGCAAGATCAGCAAGATCAAGAGCAAGCGCTACGGAAGGCGGCAGGCGCTTGACGAACTGCAAAAAGAACTTGCCTATAACTTCATGAAACGCAGCAGGTCGGCCGAGATGCAGGCCGATTCGCTGGGGCTCGCGCTTTTGAAAAATGCTGGTTTCGATGCGCCTTCGGTCGTGTCTGTGCTAAAAAAGCTCAAGGATTCAGATTCGCTGCTGTTCTCCGCCAACACCAATATCCGTTCGCGCCTCAATTTTGAAGGATATCCGTTCAGGGAAGGTTGGCTCGAGCCCGAGACCAGGCTATTTGACACCGATGAGATGGTGGATGACCGCTCCTTTAACAAGGATTCGCTCAAAAGCCACCCGGACATTGACAAAAGGCTCGGCGAAATGCTGAAATTCACCTCCGGTTCCGAACCATGGGCAAGCGCCAATCCCTATCTGGAAATCAAGAAGGCCGCAGGCTTTTACATGATCCAATCGGCTATGGATGCCCGCCGCCTTGACATTGCGCTGTACCAGGCGCTGACCATGGCCGAGGACGGTTCGCTTGATGAAAAATCATACGCATTAATTGTGGCCGGATTGCTCAAAAAAACGTACGAACTCAAGCAAAACCACACCTTTGGCAAATACGTAGGCCCCGTTAGCCCGTTCTCCGAAGAAGTTTACCTCAACGAAGTCAGATTGTTTTTGAACCGGCTTGAAATAAAAAACATACGAAGGATCGGTCATTTCTTTTGCGAGAAATACCGGGACCAAATGAACGATATTCCTGAATTTGAGCAGATCACCGCTTTCTTCCAGGCGCTTAACCCTAATTAACACTTTATGAAAAACAAAATTATCGGAGCACTGACCCTGCTCCTGGCCATTTCGGCATCGGCGCAAAGCAGCAAAATCAGCGACGTTGCGACCTTCAAGATGCGCAATGCATCGGCCATCATGGACAAAAACAACAATGTGGACGGCTATTACTTTTTTTATGTCGGTGACAAATTAAAGAAAGGAAACCGCGAATTCACGATCCAGATCATGGACCAGAATCTGGTGGAAGTGGCGAGGAAAAATCACGTCGACAACAAGAACACGTTCCTGATGGAGTCCAGCTTCAACAACCAGGCAATGATGTTTGCGTTGGCCAACTACAAGGAAAAGGAAATCACGCTTTTGACCTTCGACAAGCAGGCAAACCAGACCGGAATGCAAAAAATTCCCCTGGAATCAAAGGAAATCCGCTATATCCAGGCTGCAGAGATGACCAACAGTTTTACCGCGCTTTACGCCGTGGAGAACAAGGGTTTCATTTTCAATAAGGTCGATGACAACAAGAAAATCGGGTATACGCTCAAATATTATCCTACCGACGGCGGCGCCGGATGGCAGTTTGCCTCTCCCGAAACCGCCAAGGACATCAAGATGATCACCCCGATCGAGGTCAACTCGCAGGTGGTTGTGGCGCGTGAGGATTCAAGGCCCGGTGCCCTGTCGCGCAACATCACGACTACAATCAAGATTATCGACGTGAATACGGGAAAGCTAATGTTTGAGCGTTCTTACAGCAAGAGCAAGCAACCTCGCATGGTGACCAACGCTTTCCTGACGCCCGAAAATACCCTGGTGCTCATGGGTGAATATTACAAACAGGGCGACAACATCTACGATGACAAGAGCCTGGGGCTCTTCTCGGAAGTTATTGACCTGACCGGAAAAACGGTTAAGGAATCGGTGGCCAGTTGGGAAACCGACATCGCCAAGCTTTTGAAAGTAAAAGAAGGCAGCAAGGTCAAGGACAAGGGCTATATCTATTTCCACGATGTCATCCGCACGCAGACCGGTGAATATTACGCGATTGGAGAATACTACCGCAAAACCGTAAGTGCCGGCGGGGTCGCCATGGCGCTACTGGTCAACAGCAACAGCCCGGTGACGCAATTGACCATCACGAACTCTGTGGTATTCAAGTTCGATAAGGATTTTCAACTGAAATCGGTTCACGAATTTGAGAAAGGAAAATCACGTGTCCCGAGCATGTCCGATTACGGCAGCCCGCAATTGAACGCAGCGGCGATGGCACAGTTGGGCTACTTTGACTATTCCTATACCCAGATCGATCCCGCAAATGACCGCTTCTATTCTTGTTTCATCGATGTGGAACGCGAAAAGGGCGAAGGCAGCAAACCCGCTTTTAAAACAATCATTTACGACGAAGGCCAACTGTCCGAAGACAAGATTCCATTGAAGTCCATCGGAAAAAACTTTAGGGTTTTCCCGGCCAAGATGGGTAACGTCATGCTCCTCGAATACGACAAGAAAGCCAAGACCCTTGACCTCCACCTCGAAAAGATTAACATCAAATAAACCAAAACCCGGCTCGTCCGGGTTTATTTTTGCACCATGGACATTGCCACCTACGATGATGTTGATCGCCTGATGCGCGACTTTTATTCAAGGCTGCTTGCCGATGGGCGGATTGGATATTTGTTTACCGATGTGGCAAAAATCGACCTTGAAAAGCACATGCCCAAAATCGTCGGGTTCTGGGCGCAGAACCTGCTCGGCATCGGATCCTATTCGGCAAACGTCATGAAAATCCACCTGGACCTGAATGAAAAAAGCCCCCTGAAAAGGGAGCATTTTGAAATTTGGCTTGGCCATCTGCACGAGGCAATAGATTCGCGATTTACCGGTCCGGTAGCCGAAAACCTCAAGACCCGCGCACTGTCCATCGCGACGGTGATGCAAATTAAGATCGGGACTACGATTTGATTAAACGCGTGGTTGCCGATCTTCCTTCGGAGGTGACCTTTACCGTGTATATTCCGTTGGGGAATGCCGAGACACTGATTTCCTGGCCCGCGTCGGCCGACAGGACTTTCCGACCCGTGAGATCAAAGAATTCGGCTGAGCCCGACACGCCTTCGGGCAGCGAGAGACGCACCTTATCGCCCGCGGGATTGGGGTAAATCGCAAACTTAAAACTCTCCTGATCAATTAACGAAAGCGTGGGATCGGTAAGGCAAATGCTAAAGGCCGAAATCGTCAGCGGCGTCGAGAATTCATTGACTACCCGCACAAAATAGGTCTCGCCGATGGCCAGCGTGGTCATCGACAAGGTTTCGGACTGGCCCTGCCCGGTCGCGTTTCGGCAGGCCAACAAGGGACCATTGCAAGAGCCCGTAAAAACCTGGATTCCGGAGCTGATCGTCGGGTCGGCCTGAACATAGAATTGCATCGCCGTAGACGTGGCCACGAAGCTGAACCAAGTATCCTGCGACGGGTTTGGCGAACAAGTTCCGGTAGCGGCGGGACCGTCTAAAGTGGATCCGCTGAAGGTGTAATTCACGGGCGAACAGGTAGCCGAAGGCGTCAGGGCAATCGCATCGGCGCAATCATCGTTGGCCGGGGCCGGATATTCCTGGACGCAGATTGTCATGGTCGCGGTGCTGAGCGGAGTCACATATTCATTGACCACCCGGATAAGGTACGTTTGCCCAATCACAAATGTATTGGCGAGTAAATTCTCCCCCGCGCCCTGGCCATTGACGTTACGGCAGGCGAAGAGCGTTCCGTCGCAAGACTCCGTATAAACCTGAAACCCAGTGCTGACAGTAGAGTCGCCCGAGATGGCGATCCGCATCATGGCCTGAGTCGCCACAAAGCTAAACCAGACGTCCTGCGAAGGATTGGGCGAACACGATCCCGTGGCCGCGGGTCCATCGAGCGTGGCGCCACTAAAGCTAAAAGTTACCTGATCACACGTCGGGCCCGGGACAAGCGCGATCGCATCGGCGCAATTGTCGTTGGCCGGCGCGGGATATTCCCTCAGGCAAATTGAAAAAGTATTGGCGGTTGGCGCGGTAAACGCATTGAAAACCCGAATATAATAGGCGGTGCCAATCGTAAAATCGTTAAACATCGTACTCTCAGCGCTCCCCGAAGCATTATTGGCGTTGCGGCAGATGATGCGATTCCCCGCACAACTGCTCTCATAGACTTCAAACCCATTGCTCACGCCGGCCGTTCCAAAAAGGGTGACGCCCATCATTTGACTGGTAGCGGTAAACCAATACCAGACATCCTGTGAGGCACCCGATGCGCAAACCGGAACGCTGCCGGAAAGCGTCGATCCGCTGAAGGTTCCCGTTACGGCATCGCAACTTTGCGAAGGAAACAGCTCAATGGCGTTGGCGCATTCGTCATTTTGGGACGTCGCCACCATCGTTGAAAAAATGAATAAAAGAGTATAAATCGTTTTCATGTTAAGGTCATTTGACAACAAACTTAACACATTCGGAATTATCCACAGCCGCCGCCACGTGGGAAATACCGCAACATCTACCGTCCAGGCGAAGTTTTTACTATATTAGTGGAGCCTAAGAAAGCATCATGAACATCATCATAACAGGATCAGGAAGTTACATTCCCGAGGTCACGATCACCAACGCCGACTTCAACCACCACGAGTTCCTGGATGAGTCGGGAGAGCAGCTCCACCACCCCAACGATGTGGTCATCTCCAAATTCAAGGACATCACCGGAATCATGGAAAGGCGTTACGTCCCGGATTCCATGACCACCAGCGACATTGCATTCTTTGCCGCCGAAAAAGCAATTGCCGACGCCGCCATCGACCCGGAGACATTGGACTATCTCATCATGGCACACAATTTTGGCGATGTCAGGGCAGGTGCCATCCAAGGCGATTCGGTGCCCAGCCTGGCCAGCCGGGTCAAGCAGAGGCTCGGGATCAAAAATCCCCATTGCGTCGCATACGACCTTTTGTTCGGTTGCCCGGGTTGGATCGAGGGCGTTTTGCAGGCCAATGCGCTCATTAAATCGGGGATGGCCAATCGGTGCCTGGTCATCGGCGCCGAGACGCTTTCAAGAGTGGTCGATGTGCATGACCGGGATTCGATGATCTATTCTGACGGGGCCGGAGCCGCGGTCCTCGAGGTATCCGACGGGCCCCAGGGGCTGCTCTCGCACGAAAGCGCCACCTATGCCTGCGACGAGGCCGATTACCTCTTTTTTGGACAATCGTACAACCGCACGCACAACCCCGATGTCCGTTACATCAAGATGCACGGCCGCAAAATCTATGAATTCGCGCTCAACCACGTGCCGCAAGCCATGAAAAGCTGCCTGGAAAAAAGCGGGTTGGACATCAGCCAGGTCAAGAAAATACTGATCCACCAGGCCAACGAAAAAATGGACGACGCCATCATCGCGCGGTTTTACAAACTCTGCAATTTCACGCCCCCCGCCGGCGTCATGCCCATGAGCATCCACAAATTGGGCAACAGCAGCGTGGCAACGGTCCCCACGCTTTACGACCTTTTGGTCAAGGGATTGCTGGAGGGCCATTCCATCGAGACGGGCGACGTACTGCTGTTCGCATCGGTGGGCGCGGGCATGAACATAAACGCATTCGTTTACAGATATTGATCAGGGCGCGTGCCTTGCACCGGGCTGTCCGCTATAGCTTTTGCAGGCCCGTGCCACGATTTGGGTGAATGACCCGGCCGAAACTCCCGGGCCTTGCCAAAAGGCTGCCGCTTCCATCCCTCGCGCCGCGCGGGCACATTCTCCTAAAGTCATATCTTTGCCCCGCGAACCCCATTATATGTACGAAGAAGTTTACCCGGAAAAGCGTTTTCGCCTAACCCTCGATTTCCTTAGAAAGCATGTCTCACCGCAAGACCGGATCCTGGATCTTGGAGTTCCCAATCCGTTTTCAATGATCATGAAACGCGAAGGATTTCAGGTGAGCAATACACGGGGAGAAGACCTCGACCTGGACCAGAGCGCGCTAAACGCCGGCGGTTACGATGTGGTCACCGCATTTGAAATCTTCGAGCACCTGCTCAATCCCTTCACCGTCCTGCAAAACGTCAAATCAAAAAAACTGCTGATTTCGGTGCCGCTCCGGCTCTGGTTCTCGCCGGCCTACCGCAGCAAGTCCGATATGTGGGACCGGCACTACCATGAATTCGAGGACTGGCAACTGGACTGGTTGCTTGAAAAAACGGGCTGGAAGATCTTGGCGCGGGAGAAGTGGACCAATCCGGTCAAAAAAATCGGGCTAAGGCCATTGCTGAGGAAATTCACCCCGAGATATTACATTGTTTATGCTGAAAGGTTGTGAGTTTTGGGTTATGGGTTATGAGTTATGAGTTATGGTGTAAATAATAACAAATCCCCCTGATTGCGCAATTCGGCGAAGAAATTCAAAATTTACTCCCGTTTGGTCATTCAGTTCAGCTTCGCCTCGGGTCAAAATTTATAATTTGTAATTTATAATTTATAATGTCCTACTCGGTGATCATCCCCGCCCACAACGAAGCCGCCTTCATCGGGATGATGCTGGAATCGCTTGCAAATCAAACATTCCTGCCTTCGTGCGTCGTGGTGGTGGACGACAACTCCACCGATGCGACCTATGGAATTGCGCAAACCTTTGCCGATCGGTTTGAGAAATTTACGGTTATCCGGAACATTTCGGGAACCGAACACCTGCCGGGAAGCAAGGTGATCCGGGCCTTTAACAAAGGCCTCGAAGTTGCCGATCTAAACGAGTGCATCGTCAAACTCGACGCCGACCTCATCCTGCCGCCCCAATATTTCCAGAGAATCATCGAGACGTTCCAATCCGATTCCAAAATCGGGATGGCTGGCGGTTTTGCGGCGATAGTACAGGATGGCAATTGGGTCGTTGAAAATCTGACCGACAAGGACCACATTCGCGGCGCATTCAAGGCGTATCGCAAGGAATGTTTCGAGCAGATCGGCGGGTTGCGGCCGGCAATGGGTTGGGACACGGTGGATGAATTGCTTGCCCGGTACCACGGCTGGAAAGTCGTGACCATCGCGGAATTGCAGGTCAAGCACCTGAAACCGACGGGGGCGACCTACGGAAAAGAGGCGCGTTACAAACAGGGCGCGGCTTTTTACAGGCTCGGTTACGGATTCTGGATCACCGCAATCGCAGCGGCCAAACTCGCGCTTAGAAAGAAAAAGCCCGGGCTGTTCGCCGATTACCTGGCGGGATATTTTCAAGCGGCGAAATCCGGCGAAAGCCTCCTCGTTTCTGCCGAACAGGCCAAATGGATCCGGAATTACCGATGGTCAAGGATGAAGGCCAAACTGTTTTGACCCTATTCAAATTTTTCGTGGAGCTTCCAAAATGAAATGGATGGCGGGCCTTCCAAAAACGCCTGCGACTGCACGATGAATTCCTTCATGTGATCGGTTTCCATGTGCTGGTTGCGGTAGTAGCCTTCATCGTCCCAGCGTTCAAAGAGCATTATGTTCGCATTGTTGGCCTGGTCCACGTGCAGGTCAATCGAGACAAAGTGATTCTCCTTTCGGACATCCTCGATCAAGCGACGGAGCGCGTTAACGGCATCCACGCTCTTATTGGGTTGTGCCCGATACGTAATCAAAACATAGACATCGTCGCGCGGATCGGTTTTTTTACAACCGGCGAACAAGAGCGCAAACAAAAGGATGGGAAGTAGTCTTTTCATAAAGTGTGTTTTTGCCGCGATCCGGCGGTTCACAATCTAAATTTAGGATTATTTGCGGTAAAAAGCACGGCTGACGCAATATTTGTCTTTAGCTTGGCGATTGACGACGGACGAGTTTAATGACGAATGGCTATGTCGAACGTCGAACGGACTAAATCTTTATCATTTCAACTATAATAATGTTCAGTAAAAGCAAAACTGAAAGCTGATAGCTGATAGCCGATAGCTACTGACTGACACCAGTTATAAAGTTGCAAGTTAGAAAGTTCCCATCAACGATACACGAATCAGAGCAATCAGTTCTAATGATACTCCAATCAAACTGATAGCTGATAGCTGATAGCTGATAGCTGATAGCTATTAACTGACAACAGTTCTAAAGTTGTAAGTTGTAAAGTTTCCCACACAACGAAACACAGGTACACGAATTAGAGCAACCAGTTAATGTTACTCCAATCAAACTGAAAACTGACGGTTGAAAATTGAAAGCTACTAGCCCCCGCGTGAGCGATGGAAGCGGCATTTGAAGGCAAAGCCGAAAAATACAGCGGACAGCGCGGCCCCGGGCGGCGTGGAAAATCCTGCCGGCAGGCGACCCTGCAGCGCGCCGCCCGGGGACACGCCCAACCTTCCAAAATTTGCATAAAGCCCCTTTGGATTGGGCAACTAATGTGTATTTTAGCGGCTATGATTAAAATGTTAGTCCGCTACCTTTCGCAAATGGGCCGTTATTTCCTGATGTGGAAGGAAATTTTCAGGAGGCCCACCAAATGGTCGGTGATGCGCGGGCTGATTTTCAAGGAAATCGATGATCTGGTCATCGGTTCGCTGGGGATCGTCTGTTTCATTTCGTTCTTCGTGGGCGGGGTGGTGGCGATCCAAACCGCGCTCAACCTGACCAACCCGCTGATCCCGCGGTACCTGATCGGGTTTGCGACACGGCAATCGGTCATCCTGGAATTTGCGCCGACGTTCATCTCGATCGTCATGGCAGGGAAAATGGGCTCCTTCATCACTTCGAGCATCGGGACCATGCGCGTCACCGAACAGATCGATGCGCTCGAGGTCATGGGCGTGAATGCGGTCAATTACCTCGTCTTTCCAAAATTGATCGCGCTCCTGCTCTACCCTTTCGTCATCGGCATTTCCATGTTTCTCGGGATTTTGGGCGGATGGATGGCGGCGGTCTACGGCGGATTTGGGACCAGCGACGAATTCATCGGCGGGATCCAGGGCGATTTCATCCCGTTCCACATCGCCTATGCGTTCATCAAGACCTTTGTGTTCGCGCTTTTGCTGGCAACCATTCCGTCCTTTCACGGTTTCTACATGAAAGGCGGTGCGCTCGAGGTGGGAAAGGCCTCCACGGTTTCGTTCGTCTGGACGTCGGTGACCATCATTTTGCTCAATTATGTATTAACCCAAATGCTGCTTAGCTGATGATCGAAGTCAGGGATCTCGTAAAATCGTTTGGCGACCAAAAGGTCCTCAAGGGAATCTCAACCGTTTTCGAAGCCGGGATGACCAACCTGATCATCGGCCAGAGCGGATCGGGAAAGACCGTGATGCTCAAGACGCTGCTGGGGATCCACAAACCGGATTCGGGGACGATATCCTACGACGGGCGCCGCTACTGGCAGATGGACGAAGACGAGAAGCGCGAACTGCGCACCGAAATCGGGATGGTTTTCCAGGGCAGCGCGCTCTTCGACTCGCTGACAGTGGCCGAAAACGTGGGCTTCCCGCTCAAGATGTTTACCCGCAAAACAAAGGCCCAGATCGCCGAACGGGTCGCCGTCGTGCTCGAACGCGTCAACCTAAAGGACGCGCACCGCAAATTGCCCTCGGAACTTTCGGGCGGAATGCAAAAGCGAGTGGCCATCGCCAGGGCCATCGTAAACAACCCGAAGTATCTTTTCTGCGATGAGCCCAACTCCGGGCTCGATCCCAAGACCGCGATCCTCATTGACAACCTAATCCAGGAAATTACCGCCGAATACAATATCACCACGGTCATCAATACGCATGACATGAATTCGGTGATGGAAATCGGGGACAAAATCGTGTTCCTCAAGAACGGGCTCAAGGCCTGGGAGGGCGACAAGGAACAGGTATTCCGCACCGACAACGAGGCCGTGGTGGACTTCGTCTATTCATCCGACCTCTTCAAACGCGTCCGCGAAGCCTACCTGCGCGACGATGCTAATGCTCGCGGATAAGATGGACCCAGCCGGTTTCGTGCTTTCCGCCGGCCATTCGCACCAGGTAATAATAGGTGCCGGCGGGTAACGGCCGATCCTTGTAATCCTGGCCGCGCCATTCGTTGATATAGTTGGCGCGCTCATAAACCGTAACACCGTATCGGTTGAATATCTGCAGGTTTTCCACCTCAAAACCTTCCAGGTCAAAGTCGTCATTGTTGCCGTCGCCGTTGACCGAAACGCCCTGTTGGATCATGCACCTGACGTTGGCAATGGGTGCCGATGCGCTGCCCGAACAACCCTCAGGGGTGGTCACCACGACCGAATATTCGCCCGGTGTCCCGGTTGCGATGCTGACAGGATTTCCCGAAGCCGTAAATCCGTTGGGGCCCGTCCATGAATAGCTTACGTCCGATGGATCGAAAATAACGTCCACAACCTCGGCAGTGAGCCAACGCACGGCGCCGTCGCAAACATTGGAGATGGAAACGACCGGAAGTGGATCAAGGGCCACCTCAACCGTGACGGGATCACCCTCACATGATCCGATGCCCGCGATCACCGAATAGAGCCCGGCATTGGAAAGCTGTGCATTCGCGATTTCGAGGGTTTGGCCCGTGGCCGATGTGCCGTCCGGAAGTGTCCAGGTATACGAATAGGCCGGATCGCCGGTAGCCGTTAGGGTAATCCCGCTTCCCACGCATCCGCCTCCCGACAAAGCCGCGGTAATCGGTTCGGGAGACTCGGAAAGGGTCAGGCTTGTTTGTACCGATTGGCTTCCGCAGGGATTTTCGACCGAATAACTGAACAGGTACGTTCCCGGCTGCTGGCCGGTGGCATCCCAAATATTTCCCGATACCGTGCCACCCGAAAGCGCGGTCCAGGTGCCACCCGTATCATAGGGCGCAGCAAGCAATTGAAAGAGGTTCACCGGCGATGCATTGCAAACGCTCATGGCATTGGCCGAACCCGCCATGGGTTGCGGAATCCCCGCCGGCACGGTGTAATTTAGGATTTCGCTCATGCAAGACTGCGGATTGACCGAGGTGATCGCTACGGTGTAATTCCCCGAATCGGCATTGGAAAAAATTGGAAACGTGAGCGTGGCCGATGTCGAGAGGACCATCGAAGGATTGGCCGTTTCGTACCACTGATAATTCAGGAAGGGAAAATTTGGAACCGACAGCACCGCCGATTCCCCGATGCAGAACTGTCCCGCCGAAATCTGGAACTGGATGGGCTCCACGATCTTGAACAGGCGGTTAACGATGTTGTTGCAGCCGTCACGGACCTCAAAATTGTAAGTCGCCGGTTCAAGGGCGGTAAACACGTTGGACGTCCCGTTGTTGACGACGAACGGCACGCCGTCCTTGTGGGTGATCCGGTATTGGAGCAAGGGAAGCCCTTCGGCCTCGACGATCACGTCAAAATTGCCATCGGAACACGCAAAGCTGTAGACATTGGTGATCTCGGGCATGTTGTCGAAGGTAAATTCGTGAAGCACTTCGTAACATTCGATAAACGAGAACGATCCACTGGCCAGGGCAAGGTATTTTTTCAGGATCCTGAACTGGCCCATCACCGAAAAGTTCAGGTTGTTGACATTGTTGGAGACCTGCTGGGCATTGGAACTTGTCGGTACGGTGCCTTCCACATAAACCGACGTGGGATCATACGGATGGCCCCACACCCCGTTTCCGGTATGGAACTTCTGCAGGAAATATTCGGCGCCGACTCCGTTGGATACGTTGTTGAAAAAGAGGTTGAAGGTTCCGCAGAGCTCGGTCACATCGGCCGTGGTGGATGAGGTGTAACCCGGGACATTGGCCGTAAGCGTGGCCGTTCCGCCGCATTCGCCGCTGACGTCAAAGGTATAGGTGCCTGCGGGAAGGTTGTTGACCACCAGCATGAAATTGAATGGATTGATCAGGCCTGTGAAATCCTGCGGAAGTTGCACGGGATAGCCTGTCGGCGCCGATGTCAGCACGGCCGTCTGGATGCCTCCCTGCAAGGCCAATCCGCCGATGCTGGCGCCGCAACCCGGAATCACGACAGAACCCGGATTGAATCCCGAACCCGTATTGTCGAATACCACCACTTCCAGTTC
Organism: Bacteroidota bacterium; assembly: GCA_023390775.1. GTDB lineage: Bacteria > Bacteroidota > Bacteroidia > Flavobacteriales > Flavobacteriaceae > Flavobacterium. The sequence goes on from JAEWCF010000099.1 coordinate 17,538, forward strand.
GTGTTCCCCTCCGCAGATATCCTTAACGATAAAAACATAGGTTCCGGGCGGAACATCGGAGATGATGACCATGTCGTTCTCGATCTGCGGGGTAAAATCCCCCGGGACCGCACCCTCGTATTCATCGGGCGCCTCTGTCAAAATCACTTCGGAGACGTTGCTCACGATTATATTACTCCCGTCACAGCCCGCCGAACCCGCGCTCGCTGTCGGTTCGATTTCCTCGGGAGTAATGGTCTGGTTCACCATCAGCTCATTTCCGCAATTATCGGTGATGTGAACCGAATAGGTAAAGGTATCGCCCGGAAAAAACGGAATGGTCTCACTGAAGGTCACGTTCCCCGAAGCATCGTCCGGGCCGGTCAGGACCGTATTGACCACGATGGGATCGCCGCTGGGCGGATTGATCGTAATGACAACGGTTATCGGGTAGGCGGCCTGCAGCCCCGGACCCGGCCCGAGATTGAGCGAGATGGTGAGCGAGTCGCATTCCTGATCGGTGGTCTGCTGGTTGATCAGCGCGATTCCGGCCTGCCCTTCGATCATTGTATAGGCCTGGACCCAGCCTTCGCCGCAGATATCCACAACCCTGATCTCGTAAACTCCCGCAACGAGCCCCGCGAGAACGTTTGACGCCTGCGGTGGAACGATGACGGGCCCGGAAATGATTTCGTAAGTGGCTGCCGTACCCTGGAACACGTTCACCGTCAGCGAGCCCGTTTGGCCGCATACCGGCAGGACCGGGCTGAAATTGTACGCCAGGCTGACGATCTGGTTTTCCACCACGGCATCGGCCGATATCGTCTCCGTATTCCCTCCGGAATTGATGCTCGCAAATACGCGGTACGTACCTGCGGTCAATCCGCCCAGGCTATTCCCGGTTTGCGTGGACACGTCGTCCGAAAGATCCGGCAACTTGTATATCGAATAGATAATGCTCGCCCCGGCCGGCGCATCCGCTACCGTGAAGGTCAGTGTCCCGTTACCGGAACACGTTTCCGGTGTAGAGGTTACCGTCAGCGAAGCCACAGCCCCATTGGCACGCGCGATTGAAATCAGCAGTAAAAAGACAATGGTCAGGTAGTTTCTCGGCATGCTTGGCTTTTCATGCCAAGATAGAAGTTTTTTGCAAAGGTTGCGCTCCCGCTAAGAATTCGCAGTAGCCAAACCCGTTATCCGCTTGATTTCCTGTTCCTTGCCCTTTGGGTAAATGAGCAGGACATCTTCCCGGTCCACGATGATATAATCGTGCAGCCCGTCCACGACGATGAGTTTGCGCGCATCGGTCCGGATGATGTTGTTAGAGGCGTTTTCCAGGTAAACCCGTGCGTTCACCACAGCATTGTTGTGTTGGTCCTTGGGCAATTTCTCGTGAAGGGAACCCCAGGTGCCCAGGTCGTTCCAATCAAAAGTCGCCGGCAGGACATAGACATTGGGGGCGCGTTCGAGGATGGCGTAATCGATGGAGATGTCTTCGGCCTGGGCGTAGTGATTATCGATAAAGTCCTGCTCGCGTTCGGTATTGTAAAAAGGCTCACCGGATTTGAACAAGGCTACCATCTGCGGCGCATATTTTTCAAATGCATCGAGGATACTGCGGGCGCTCCAGACGAAAATCCCGCCGTTCCACAAAAAGTTACCGTTTTCGACAAATTCCCGCGCGGTCTGATAATCGGGTTTTTCGCGGAATTGCACCACTTTCATGATGGCTTCGGACGAGGGCGCGCATTCAATGTAACCGTAACCCGTATTCGGAAAGGTCGGCCTTATCCCCAAGGTCATCAGCGCATCCTTTCCCTCACAGTAATCGAAGCTTTTTTGCAGGTCATCGCAAAAAGCCTCTTCATCCTCGATCCAGTGGTCGCTCGGCGCTACGACGATCAGCGCATCGGGATCGGCTTTGCGGATTTTCAGGGAAGCATAAAGGATGCACGGCGCGGTATTGCGCATGGCCGGCTCAAGCAATACCTGAGCGGGATCTACCTGCGGAAGCTGCTCGAGCACCAGGCTGTTGTAGCGTTCGTTGGTGAGGATCAGGATGTTTTCGGCGGGGACGATGCGCGACAGCCTGGAAAACGTTTTCTGGATCAGGGTCTCGCCCGACCCCAGCATATCGTGGAATTGTTTTGGGAAATCCGATGTGCTCACGGGCCAGAACCTCGATCCGACGCCGCCGGCCATCAATACCGCGTAATAGTGTTTGTTCATGTCAACCGGGAATCAATTCTACTTCGGCGTTGGGGTTGAAAAGATAGACCCTTCCGCTGGAAATCTCCTCGCACTCGAAACGCTTGGTCCGTTGCGCGCCCTTGCGGAAGATCCTTCCGTTGTGGATGCGGAACAGGCTTCCGTACGGGAGTTCAAAGATATAGTTTTTATCGGTGCGGCCGTCGTACTGCTTCAGGGCAAGTGCGAGCGTCGCATCGGTGTCACTGCTGGCCGACGGATTGCGGAAATGCCTTGCCAAAAGCGGCAATAAGCCGGACGGGAATATCTCCGGCCTGATAAACGGGGCCATCAGCATCTTGAAACACAACTTCCACTCCTCGCCGTGCGGTTTGATCTGCCGGCCATATTTCTCGAAGGCGACAAGGTGTGAAATTTCATGGATCAGCGTAATGAGGAAGCGGTATTTGTTGAGCGTGCCGTTGACGGTGATCTCGTGCCTGCCCTGATGGCTGCGGTAATCGCCGTGGCGCGTCACGCGCTGATTGACCACTTTCAGGTGGACCTGATTGGCCACGATAAGTTCAAAAACGGGCCTCACGGCATGTTCGGGCAAGTATTTTCCCAGGACGTCGTTCACGCGGCAAAATTACGGATTATGGCGTCGATGCCGATACGGGAAGCACCTTTCCATTGAACAAGCGATGGCCCTCCAGGGCAAACTGCGCGACGTAAGCCGCCATTTCCACGGCCTCGAGCGGCGCCTTGTAACCGGGAAATGCTTCGGCAAGCATTTCGGTATTGACCGACCCGAGCGCCAGCGCATTGAAACTGATGCCCTGATCCCGAAACTCCTCCGCAAGGAGTTCCATCAGCGTGATCACGGCACCTTTGCTTGACGAATAGGCGGATAGCCCCGCGAATTTCACGCTCCCCTGGATGCCTCCCATGCTGCTGATGGCGACCACATGGCTGCCCCGGGCCAGGAAGGGAAGTGCTGTCCGCGTGAGTTCGGCGACGGCGAAGACATTGACGCGGTAGACGCGGTCAAAATCTTCGGGTGACGTTTGGGCGAAAGGCTTCAGGGCAATGGCGCCCGCGTTGTGGATGATGGCATCTACCGATTTCCAGGTTTCGAGCACCTCCAAAATCCGGGGAAAGGAACCGGCATCGGCAATATCGGCGGCGAGGCAGGTGACATTCGGCCGGCCCAGCAACTCCGAGGGGACCTTTCGGGAAATGGCGAGTACCCGGTGGCCGGCGTCGGCCAGGATCAACGCCAATTGCAACCCGATTCCACGGCTGGTTCCGGTAACGACAATATTTTTCATGCCCAAATATACTCAATCCCGATGTCGAAGCAATTTTCGCAGTTGCCATAATGCCATCGCCACAAAAACTACCGGCATGATGCCCGACAACAGCAGTTGGCCAAAAGGTTTCCAATACGCCGCGATCCCGTCCAGGGCAAGTACGATCAACCACATCCCGCAAAAAGTTCCCACCGCGGCCGCAATCGCAAAAACGGCACTACGGCGCGGCCCGATAAATCCACCGCTTGCCAGGAATAGGCACCAACCCGTCCAGAAAGGAACCTGCATGATGTTGGAGGCGCTCAACAACAAGCCCGTCAAAAATGCGCTATGACCGGCCGATTTCGCCAGGGGAATCGCATGGGTAGTGCCCTGCCAGAAAAACACGACCGCCAGCAGCAATAAAAAGGCAACCGAAATCCATCCGACCGCACGCATCAGCTTCGGGCTATTGGCCAATTGTTGTACCGATGCGCTTATCGCGTAGACGATTACCGCCTCGACCATGACAACGCCAGCGAGGAAGTTCAGCGCTGCGGGGTTACCCTGATCGGCATAGACCTTCCACGCCGCGACATTGAGGTAGCCCATGGGCAATGAACCCGCGAAACTGATGGCGAATCCCGCCACAATTGACCTTGCCAAAGTCAAAATGCAGTGATTTTCCGCGATTGCGCGCGGTGTTCCCGATAGGCTTGCAAGCCTTCCCAGCAGGAAAGATAGTCATGCCCGGCGCGTGCGTTTGCCTCGGCTATTTGGTGCATCAGGCCGAAATGGCGTACAAGTTCGCGCCACGCGAAAAAAATGGAATGGCCCGGATCATATATGTGCGTGGGCTCGCTCGAACTGCCGTTGACCTCGACCAATTTGAAAGCGAGGCCATTTTCCAGGTCTTGCCAATTATCGTACATGATGTCCAGCCTTCCGAAATAAAATCCGGGGATTTTTTGGCAGATCCCGTCAATCAAAACAACAAGCCTGTCCGATGATTGATGGCTGGCATCGGTAAACTTCGCGCCGCGCGCGTGATTTCCGTAAGGCACTACATCGAACCCCTCGCCTTTTCCGGGTACAACCGGGAGGATTTGAGGCGCCTGCCTTGCAACCGCCGCGAGTTGCATTTCGTGACGCGGGTCCTTCATAAGCAATTGCGCAACGGTCGAACGGCCATCGCCCGTAACCCGAAGAAATTCTTTTGCGACGATGCCCGTGATCCTACCCCGCCTTTCACCCGGCATCCGCACATAAAAAATTCCCACCTCGTTGCGATAAGGAATCAGTTCCTGCAATAAAAAATCGAATTTCGCACGGTTGGCATAGTCTTCAAGGTCCTGCAAAGATTCCAGCCTCTTGACAGCCGATCCCCGCAGGCCGATGTCGGGTTTGGCGATCATCGGGAACCCGATGCCACTGTTGCGGGCCCGCTGGTAAGCCGATTTGACATCGGTACCCTCATGCACGACAATGGTTTTTGGGGTCACTTCTGTGGGCATAATGCGATAAATATCCATCTTGCTTTCGGCCATGAATCCGCCGTTTTTGATTCCGGGATTGGCAGCATTGAAAAAAAACGGCGTCCTGGCCTTCGCCGACAGCCAGATCCAGTAAAACCCAACCGGCATATAAATAGCCCACGCCGGCCAGTATTCCCAATGCGTGAGCCGGTGCCAGACCAATTTCATCTCGCCTTGAATTGATAACTTGCGCCCCCAACCAGGTCATGGTGAGTGACCAATATTTCCGATGGGCCGATTACCGCCTGCGTAATGCTGACGGTCCGCAGGAAACCCCGTTCAATGACGAAGCCTTCATCCTGTTCATCCCCTGTCCGGGTGTGAAATCGCATGAGATCGTCCGGTGCCGGAGGGGATTCGGCGGTAAAGTCGGCGAATAGCTTCGCCCTGTTCATGCGCTGACCGGCCCCATAGAGCGGTGCTGAGGACCAGATGTAAGCATCGGCGGGATTCAGCGGCTCAAAGTGTTTCTCTTCACCGTCCCACACCAGCCGATACAAATTTTTCTGCCAAAACCACACGATCGTGAAGGGCTCAATTCCGTCGAGGCAGGTGTTCTGCCAATGCTTTGCGGGATCGTCATCGGAAAAAAAATCCAGCAGGACCAATCCCCGGCTCTTGCGGTACGGCGGTTTCCACTCATGCTTTTCAAACCCGCCGTTCATCAGGACCGCGAGGTTGCCTGCACCGTCGGCCACAAACCACGAACCGCCAGCCCTGGGCTCCTTGGGGAATGCGATCTTCTTGTTATTGTAAATGTGCCAGGCCGGCGCCTGCGCGGAACGGCCCGGCTGCTCGTCGCGGTTTGAGGTCACGATCACGCCATCGCCGATGGGCACGTACGTTACGGTGCACATTGGCCGCGGTACTCAAGGGTTGAATCGGCAACACCGAACCGGCCGTCCACCTCAATGTGCGGAAAGTCGCGAAGCCCGACCTTGATCAGGGCCTGGTGATGCACGGCATGTTCGAGATTGTAAAGCAGTTCCCGGAAAAAGTTAGTCGCAATCAGATACCCGTTTCCCGAATGGTTTTGGGCGAGCATGAGCGGCTGGTCCGGCAGATCCAAAGACCGCAAGGCCTGCAACGCTTCCCTGGCCTCACGGACCCGGGTTTCAAGCACCTGTGATCGGGCACGCGCACCGTAATCCACCTGTCCCGAACCATATCCCTTCCCGAGGCATTGGAGCATTTCGATGATGTGACGCACATGCGCTCCAATGGTCGCGCCGTCCAACGCGACGACCGGGCGGGAGAATTCGGCGTCGGTGAGTTGCGCGATCACGGAATCGATCTGTGCCAGTTTTTGCGCGAGTTGCTGAAAAATCATTTAACGGATATATCGGAACTAAATATAATAAAAAAACCCGGCGAACCGGGCTTTGAAATTAGTCCTTCAGGACACTTCTCGAAATCACGATTTTCTGGATCTCGGACGTGCCTTCATATATCTGCGTGATCTTGGCATCGCGCATCATGCGCTCCACGTGGTACTCCTTGACATAACCGTTGCCGCCGTGGACCTGTACGGCCTCCACCGCCGTATCCATCGCGACCTGTGAGGCGAAGAGCTTGGCCATCGCACCGCTCAGGTCATAATTCCGACCCATATCCTTGTCCCATGCCGCCTTCATGCAAAGATGGCGCGCGGCCTCGATATTGACCGCCATATCCGCAAGTTTGAACGCGATTGCCTGATGGTTGGAAATTTCCTTTCCGAAGGCCTTGCGTTCCTTGGAATATTTCAGCGCAAGCTCGTAAGCTCCGGCCGCAATTCCAAGAGCCTGCGAGGCGATACCGATGCGTCCGCCCGAAAGCGTCTTCATCGCGAAGGTGAAGCCAAATCCATCCTCGCCGATCCGGTTTTCCTTGGGAACCTTAACATCGGTGAACATGAGCGAATGCGTATCGGAACCGCGGATCCCCATCTTCTGCTCCTTCGGCCCGATCTCAAAGCCGGGCATGCCGCGCTCCACAATCAGGGCGTTGATGCCTTTGTGTTTCTTTTCCACATCGGTTTGTGCGATGACCAGGTAAACCGATGCCGATTTCCCGTTGGTAATCCAGTTTTTGGTTCCGTTCAAAAGATAATGGTCGCCCATGTCGATGGCCGTGGTCTTTTGCGAAGTCGCGTCGCTGCCCGCTTCCGGTTCCGAAAGGCAGAAGGCGCCGATGATCTCGCCCGATGCCAGCCGCGGCAGGTACTTTTGCTTTTGCTCCTCGGTTCCGTATGCCTGCAGGCCCCAACAGACC
>JAEWCF010000077.1 GCA_023390775.1 Bacteroidota bacterium
ATCCAGCCCACTTCCCTGAAGGAGAATCCAAGGTCTTCCTTAAGGTATCTTGAAAGGAAGGGAAGCACCATGGTCCCCGCGCGGTTGATGAAGGTGATGGCCGCGAGGATCCAGATTTCCCGTGAAAAACCCCTGAAATTATTTACGTAGCGCTGCAGCGCCTGATCGAGCATAAGAAATGGTTGTATGCAAATTTAACAATCGCCTATGGGTTTGGGCCACATTTTTTCGTTGTTTTAACGTACCTTGAAATGGTTATCGACGACTGGCCTGATGTTAAATTCCTGAACCATGCGCTACGTGAACCTGCATACCCATTCGGCGTCAAATCGCGAGGATGTTGTTGAGATCGTCAACCGGTCCCCGCATGAAACCGATGCGCTGCCGAACCTGTTTTCCATCGGGATCCATCCGTGGTACCTTGACCCCGAGCGCCTCGATGCGCAATTGGCCACCATGGAAATCACGGCTGCCCACCCAGGCTGCGCGGCCATAGGAGAGTGCGGGCTTGATTCGCGCATCGAAAAGCCCTTGGCTGAACAGGAGCCCGTTTTCATCCGGCAACTCGAGCTTGCGATGCGTCACCGCAAACCGGTCGTCCTGCACATGGTGGGCGCCTTTGACAGGCTAATCGCGATCGTACGTGAGGTAAAGCCCGGCATTCCGCTCATTGTCCACGGATTTTCAAAGAGCCGCGAACTCGCATTGCAACTCGAGCGCGAAGGATTTTACCTTTCCTTCGGAAAATATCTGTTGCGCAATCCCGGCCTTCGCGAGGCATTCACTGCGGTCGCACCCGAAAAGATTTTCCTCGAGACCGATACCATCGAGCAGGGGATAGAGGAAGTATATGCCCTTGCGGCAAGGTACCGCGATTGTACACGGGAAGAAATGGCGCATCAGGTCGGCCAAAACTTTAATACCGTTTTTGGACGTAATCTTTTCTGAAATCACGATTTTTGGCTTTTTTATTCCTATGGCTCAATGGACCGAACGCTCCGAATTGCTTTTTACCGCTCAGGGGCTCGAAAAACTTAAGAATTCCAATATCCTTGTCGTCGGGCTCGGCGGTGTCGGCTCTTTCGCGGCCGAATTTCTGGCCAGGGCCGGTGTCGGCTCCATGACCATCGTCGACGGCGATGTGGTGGATATCACCAATATCAACCGCCAGCTTTGCGCGCTGCATTCCACCGTCGGCAAACCCAAGATCGACATCGTCGGCGACCGCCTGATGGACATCAATCCCGAGCTCAACCTTATCCGCTTGCGGGAATTCCTCTCTCCGGAGCGCGCGTATGAAATCGTGTCGGACGAGTTTGATTTCGTGCTCGATTGCATCGACAGCGTCACCCCAAAACTCAACCTGATCATCGCGGCCAAGCGCAAAAAGGTCAAGATCGTCAGCAGTATGGGCGCCGGCGGCAAGATCGATGCGTCGAAGGTCAAAGTAGCCGACATCAGTTCCACCCACAATTGTTTTTTGGCCAAGACGATCAAGAAGCGGCTGCGCAAGGAGAAAATCGACAAGGGTGTGCGGGTGGTATTTTCTTCGGAACCTCAGGATCCCAACAGCCTGAAGATGACCGACGGCAGCAACTTTAAAAAATCCTTTTACGGGACCAGCAGCTACATGCCGGGCCTATTCGGGCTTTATTGTGCCGAAACCGCCATCCGCTACCTGCTCAGGCACGAGAACGAAATCCAATCCTGATGATCACCACGGTAATTTTTGACATGGACGGCGTGATCGTCGATACCGAGCCGGTCCATTATTTCGCCTATCAACGCCATTTCGCCGAACTGGGGATCGTTGTTCCCGATGATATGTACGCGACTTTCACAGGAAATTCCACCAAAAATATCTACCAGAAGCTTAAGGAAAGGTTTGCCATCGAGGAAGACGTGGAAAAACTTGTCAGCATTAAGCGCGCACTGTTCAATGATGCGTTCGACACCAAGGAAGACCTGTACCTTTTGCCGGGTGTCGGCGAACTGATCCGGGAACTGCACGGCAGGGGAATGAACCTTATCCTGGCATCCTCGTCGGCGCACGTGACCATTCGCAGGATTTTTGACCGATTCAGGCTACACCCATATTTCGCCCATATCGTCAGCGGCGAGGAATTTCCCCGCTCCAAACCCGATCCGGCCATCTTTCTGCGGGCGGTGGAGTTGTCCGGAGATCCGGCGGCGCAGTGCGTCGTCATCGAGGATTCGACAAACGGCATACGGGCCGCCAAGGCTGCAGGCCTGTATTGCATCGGATACGACAGCAAGAACTCCAGGATGCAGGACCTTTCGCTGGCCGACATGGCCATTTCAAATTTTTCCGAACTATCTTACGAAAAAATCCGGATGCTTCCCTAACCGACCGCCTTCCGGTAGGCCTTAAGGCAACGCTCCCTCGCAAGGGCGTGGTCAACAATGGGCTGCGGATAGGCCGGGGTTCCATATTCGGGTATCCATTTCACGATATACTCGCCAGATCCGTCAAATTTTCTTGCCTGTTCCGACGGATTGAAGATCCTGAAGTAAGGCGCCGCGTCGGTACCGCTTCCGGCGGCCCATTGCCAGTTCCCGACATTTGACGCCTGTTCGTAGTCGAGCAATTTGAGCGCAAAATAGGCTTCGCCCCAACGCCAGTCGATCAAAAGATGCTTACACAGGAAACTTGCGGCGACCATGCGAACCCGATTGTGCATGAAGCCCGTCGCGTTCAGTTCCCGGATGCCGGCATCAACAAGCGGATATCCCGTCATCCCTGTTTTCCATCTTTCGAAATCCTCTTCGTCATTTCGCCATTTGATGTTATCGTATTGCGGCCGAAAACTCTCGTGTACCGTTTTTGGAAAGTGGTAAAGCACGTGGGCAAAAAATTCGCGCCAGATCAACTCGTTGAGAAACATCCCGTCGCCTTGCCCCTGGGCCTTTGCCACAGCCTCCCGCACGCTCACCGACCCGAACCGAAGGTGCGGCCCCATCCTCGATGTGGGTTTTGAGGGGAAATCCCTCGTTTTTGAATAGCCCGCTATAAGTTCAGGCGAAGTTTGCGCCTCCGGTACGCTTATGGCGGATTTATAGAAACCGATGGCCGATAATGGCGGCAACATGTATTGATGCTTGGCCCAAGAAACGTTACGGACGGGAATTTCCCGTATCCTGTCCGCAGTCAACTCCGATTTCCACTTCTTGGAAAAGGGCGTAAAGACCACATACGGAGTACCGTCGGGTTTCAGGATTTCCCCGGGCTCAAAAATGAGGTGGTCACGCAGTAGGTGAAACTTGATACCTCGCGACTTCAGCAATTCCCGAATTTCAGCATCGCGTGCGGTTGCATAGGGTTCGTAATCGGCATTGGCATAGACGGCGGTAATTCCTTGTTCCGAGAGCAATCGTTCAAAGGCTTTCACGGGTGTGTCGTGGAATGCGGCAAGCGATCCTCGATCTTTCTTGACCGATTGGTCCATATCCGTGAGCAAGTCATGGATAAAACTGACCCGGGCATCGTCACGGGGCAGTTCTGCCAGGATTTCAGTATCGAAGATAAAGAGGGGCAAGACCGGTTCTCCCGATGCCGCCGCAGCTGCCAGTGCGGCATTGTCCCTCAGTCTCAGGTCACGCCTGAACCACATCGCAACCATCAGGAAGTCCGCAATTTGGAGAGCCCGCCGTCGGGCCTCAGGACCTGGCCGGTCATCCACGACGATTGGTCGGTGAGCAAAAATTCGGCGGCCGAGGCAATGTCCGCAACCTCACCGACGCGTTGCATGGGATGGCGCGCTGCGGACCTCTCGCGTTTTGCGTCGCTGTCGAGAAATTTATGGGCGAGCGGGCTGTCGGTCAGGGAGGGGGCAATAACATTCACGCGGATTTTTGGCGCAACTTCTCCTGCGAGGGCAAGGGCAAAACCTTCCACTGCGCCCTTGGCCGCCGAAATGGCGGTGTGGAAGGGCATTCCCTGGGCCGCGGCGACGCTGCTGAAAAGCACGATCGAGGCAGAATCGGCCGCCGACAATCTGGGGAGGACGGCTTGCACGATCGGCACCATGTCGAGGAAGTTGACCCGGAAAGCATCCTGGAAGTCCTGAAGCGTCAGTGACCTGAACGGCTTGAGGTTTATCGAGCCCGGAAGATAGGCAAATCCGTGAAGGGCTTCAGGAAGCTTTTGCATGTCAAGAACTTGTGCCGATGCGTCAAATGGGATGTGTTCGGTATTGGCCAGGGGCTCTCCCCGCCAGGTGCGCGAGGCGATGTAAACCCGGTTCTGGAGCGCGAGTTTTTCGGCCAGCGCGCGGCCAATGCCGTAGGAACCGCCGATCAGCAATATATTTTTCATAATGTTCGGGTATTGGGAAACATCCGGTCCAGTACCTGTCGCCGGTACCTGAAAATTTTTTCCAGTTTGGGCCGTACGATCCATCCGTGCATCAGGCGGCCCATAAAACCCATCGGGAGTTTGTAGTGGATCAGATCCTCCATTTCGACACCGCCCTCGACCTCCCTGATAAAATGCTTGTGATGCCAAAAGGCATAGGGCCCGAACCGCTGCTCGTCCACAAAGTAATGCCCGGGGATGACGTGCGTGATTTCGGTGACCCATCTGACCTTTATGCCAAGCACGGGCCGGACATTATACACGATAACCTGTCCGGGGAACATCGGGCGGTCGTCGCCGGAAAGTGTTTCGAAACCCATGTCCGGAGGCGTGATGCGCGAGAGGTTTGCGGGATTTGAAAGAAATTCCCACGCCTTTTCCCGCGTAACGGGCAATTGTTGCTTTTCGTGAAGGGTGTACATAGAGCAAAGGTAAGTTGTTTAAGCAAATATATAATATCGTTAAACAAAATATTGTATTTTATATGCTATGAGGGCCTGAAGAGTGCATGGTAATTCGTAAATTTGGGAACTAACTTAATTATTTGATCTATGAAAAAAATGATAGCTGCCGCGGCCATATTGTTCGTCGCGGTTTCTTCGGCCCAGGTCAGGACCCCGCAGCCCAGCCCGAAAGCCCTGGTAAAACAAACGGTCGGCCTTACCGAAGTGGAAATCGATTATTCACGTCCCAGCATGAAGGGGCGCACCATCTTCGGCGATTTGGTCCCGTTTGGGAAAATGTGGCGTACCGGCGCGAACCAGAATTCGATGGTCAGTTTCAGCGAGGATGTCGTCATCGACGGCAAGACCCTGAAAAAAGGGAAATACGCGATCTTCACCACCCCGAAAGCAGACAATTGGGAGGTGGTTTTTTACACCGATACCAACAATTGGGGGATTCCTGAGAAATGGGACGATGCAAAGGTTGGCCTGCGCACCACGGTCAAGCCGGAGATGCTGACGCGAAATGTGGAGACCTTCACCATCGGGCTCAACAATCTCGACAACAACTACGGGCATCTTGAAATCATGTGGGAGAAAACCCTGGTGCCGATCAGGTTTGAGGTCCCTACACAAAAAGCCGCCATGGCAAGCATCGAGAAGGTCCTGGCGGGGCCATCGGCAGGGGATTATTTTTCATCGGCACAATACTTCTACCAATCCAACCAGGACATGAACCGGGCATTGCAGTATGTCAACAAGGCCATTGAGCTCAATCCCGACAAACCTTTTTGGTACACGCGCCAAAAATCGTTGATCCAGGCCAAACTCGGCGACAAAAAGGGCGCGATCGAAACCGCCAAAATTTCATTGGCCGCCGCTCAAAAGGCGAACAACGCCGATTATGTCAAGATGAACCAGGACTCGATTGCGGAGTGGAGCAAGTAAAGCGAATTATAAATTATAAATTTAAATTTTAAATTTTGAATTTTGGATTTGAATGATATAGATAAGGGGCACTTTCGGGTGCCTTTTTTCATGTCCACAATTTTCGAGGGAAGCTGATTCAAATTCAAGATTCAAAATTCTTCTTTGGCCACACCACCTGCAAGGCCAGAGAAAGCAGGATCGTGAGCATCGCACCGATGAAATTCAGCCAGAGGAAACTGACGACATCGAGGTAGTAAATGTAGAAAATCAACAATTGCGAGGTGACCGCGCCCCAGAAGATTGGGCCCGCCTTGACGTATTTGATGTAGAATCCGACCAGGAAGATGCCCAGTACCGTTCCGTAAAAGATCGATCCCACGATGTTGACCAGCTGGATCAGGTTTTCAAATAAGGTTCCGACGCAGGCAAACAGGATGGCGATGACTCCCCAAAGAAGCGTAAAAAATTTGCTGGCATTGACAAAGTGCTTTTCCGACCTTGGTTTTCGCAGGTTTCGTTTGTAAATGTCGATGGCGGTGGTGGAGGCGAGCGCATTGAGTCCCGACGCCGAGGATGACATCGCCGCCGAGAGGATCACGGCCACAAGCAAGCCGACAAGTCCCTGCGGCAGGTAATGAAGGATAAAGTGAATGAAGACGTAATCTTTATCATTGATTTCAGCTTTATCGTCGGCGGCCTTGATGAGTTCGCGCGCCCGGTCACGAAGGTCGCGTTCCTTTGCCGAAAGTGCGATCATCTGCTTGCGCAAGATGGGATTGTCGTAATTTTGGTTGAGGTGGTCGATGTACAAAAGATTGATCTCCTTTTTCTCCTCGTAAAGGTCCGCAAGTTGGTTTTCGAGTTCCCGGTATTGCCCGCTGTACGCGCTTTTTTCGATCACGACCTTGTTGTTGGGATTGAAATTTATCGGGACCGGATTGAACTGGAAGAAGACGAAAACCATTACCCCCGTGAGCAGGATGAAGAATTGCATCGGAACTTTCAGGAACCCGTTCATGATGAGCCCCATCTGGCTTTCGCGGATCGATTTGCCCGAGAGATACCGCCCAACCTGCGACTGATCGGTGCCAAAATAGGACAGGGCCAGGAAAAATCCGCCGGTGATGCCGCTCCAAAAGGTGTAGCGCGTTTCGGGGTTCATTGAAAAATCCACGATACCCATTTTGTCGTTTGCGCCGGCGATGTGCATCGCATTTGAAAACGTCATGTCGTTTGGCAGATAGTGCAAAATCAGGAAAAACGTCACGAACATTCCCGTCATGATCACGAACATCTGCTGTTTTTGGGTAACGTTGACAGCTTTCGTCCCACCCGAAAATGTGTAGATGATCACCAGGATCCCGATGACGACATTGAGCAGCGTCAGATTCCAGCCCAATATGGATGAAAGGATGATCGAGGGCGCATAAATGGTCAGGCCCGTTCCCAAACCGCGCTGGACCAGGAAAAGGAGCGAGGCAAGCGATCGGGTCTTGAGGTCGAAGCGGTCTTCAAGGTATTCGTAGGCTGTGAATACCTTGAGCCTGTGGTAGATCGGAATGAACGTCAGGCTGATCACCACCATCGCAATCGGCAAACCAAAATAGAACTGAACGAATCCCATCCCGTCGTGGTAGGCCTGCCCGGGCGTGGACAGGAAGGTGATCGCGCTGGCCTGCGTCGCCATCACCGAGAGCCCCACCATATACCACGGTGTTTGGTTGCTCCCCAGGATAAAGTCCTCGACATTTTTGCTTCCGCGCGTCTTTGCGACACCGTAGATGACGATGAACAGCAGGGTGGCCGACAAGATGATCCAATCGATTTGCTGCATCAGGAAAAGAGTTGCATCAACAGGCAGAAGATCATGATATACAGCGCATTGGCCACCAGGACCCACGTATAGCTCTTCTTCCAGCGCGATTGTTTGGTTGGGGCGGTCATTTTCCTGACGAGATAAGGTTAGCCATCAGCCTGAACGCACCCGGGACACCCTCGGGCAATTCCCTGAAGAAGCTCAGGCCGGTATAAATGTAATGACCTTTTCCATATTTGGCCACAAGCAGGGCACCGTTTTTGGGTTTTTCGCCGGTATCGTTTGCAGAAAGTATCGGGGTGAAAGCCGGGTCCCACTGGGATGGGAAGTAGAGCCCAAGTTCCTGTTTCCAGCCTTTAAAGTCCGCAGCGGTGATTTTGTTGGGATAGTTAAGGATGCGATGGCCGGGCGCGAGAAAGCGGACCTCGGCATCTTCCTCGGTGACGCGGTCCCGTGAAACCTTGAGTGGAAAGGGGGCAAAATCCTTGGTCACAAATTCATCAAGTGTGTTGTACTGCACGATCATCGTCTTGCCTTCCCTGACCATCTCCAAAAGGAGCGGCTGGCGCGCGCCGAGTTCACGCACCGTGTTGTAGGCGCGGATCCCCAGCATGATCACGTCAAATTCCGACAACTTTTCCCTGCTGATTTGCGCCGGGGAAATCACTTCGACTTCGTAGCCCATTTGCAACAGGCTGTTCGAGACCTGGTCGCCGGCCCCCATGATATAGGCTATTTTCTCGCCGCCGGTCCGGATGTCAAGGTTGACCAGGCGCGCACCCGCTGGCTTGAGGACCATCTGTTTGGCAATGTGCGGATAGCGGATGTCGATTTGTTCTGATGACGATTTTGCAGCGCCTGTTTCGGCGATAAAGCCAAGGAATGCTTCCGATGCCTCTTTTGGTGGCGTAATTTCAAAAGTGGCCACCGCCTCCTGTCCGCGCACGGGCAATGAAAACGATTGTGCCGGCGGGGTGACTTTCCAACCATCGGGCACGATAGGCGAAACGGTGCCGGATATTCCCTGGCGCCCCGCACGGACCCTGACGCCCACTGATTTTCTTCGGCCCGTAAAAATGTGGACTTTTTCAATGGCCGAAATGGAGGCCTCAGGCACGATGTCAAAGGGCTCATAGACTTCACCGCGGACATCGTCATTGAACTTGTAAACTACCTCTCGCAAATAGGGAATGGAATTGCCCATGATTTCGACCGTAAATTCCACCTCAAGGTCCCGTTTGGCCTGCGGCAGGTTGACCATGGCCGGGTCGGGGACGGTATACATCCCATCCGTGTAAGGATTTTTGAGCCAATAGGGTTGCGTGAACTCCGCGTCCCTTTCCAGCACATAAGGCCTGGTCGCCGAAATCCCGACATTGTTTTCCAAATTTCGCCCAGTTTCAAGGACCAGGTTGCCGGGTTTTACCACCGCGCTTTTCAGTACCATGGGGATTTGGCAGCGGTTGATGGCTTCAATGGCAATGTTGACGGTGGATCCCGGAGTTGCATCGGGACTGTCGGCAACCGCTTCGAGAAAAAGTCCCGCGCACGAGGCGATGATCTGTGCGGTTTGGCCGAGCTTGATCTGCCGCCAATGCGGATCTTCCAATTTGCCGATCATTTCATAGGCCCGGACCAGATCGGGGATGCTCGCGGCGGGATTTGTAAAGTCGAACCGTTCCTCCACGTTTTTAAGCAGTTGCCCAATTGGGGCGCCGCCCTGAACCCGCCCCCAGGTGGTATCGATGCCTTCAAAAAGGTTTTCCCTTTCAGCGGGCGCGGTTCCCTTTACGTGTTCGAGGTATTCCCATTCCGAGCCGCGCGTACCAGTACTTCCGAAGCCCTGTGACTGATGTCGGCTGCGGGACAAGGCCGCGATTTCCGGATTGGATTTCCCGAGCGAGGCAAAATATTCACCGATCGGCACGCGGTACAGCTTCGATTTATCGGCCTGGTCAAATTTTTCCTTTCCGCCGTAAAACCAGTAAGATGTATTGAAAAAAGCGCGCTTAGGGCTCCAGGCCGGCCACTCGGCGAGATTCTCGGCAAACGCGTCGGTACGGGCGGCAAGGTCCATGGCCTCGAGGCTTAGGATCGCCGATGCCGTATGATGGCCGTGCGTGGTGCCCGGCGTCCTGTGATCGAACCGGTTAATGATGATATCCGGGCGGAATCTGCGGATCGCCACGACCATGTCATGCAGGACTTTTTCACGGTCCCAAATCCGAAGGGTCTCATCGGGCGTCTTGGAATATCCAAAGTCATTGGCCCGGGAAAAGAATTGTTCGCCCCCGTCGATTTTCCGCGCCTCGATAAGTTCCTGGGTGCGGATCACGCCGAGCAGTTCGCGAAGTTCGGTCCCGATGAGGTTTTGTCCGCCATCGCCGCGGGTGAGCGACAAATAGCCCGTCCGCGCATGCACGCTGTTGGCGTAATACGATATCAGCCGGGTATTCTCGTCATCGGGATGCGCCGCGACGTACAGCACCGATCCAAGGAAGTTCAATTTCCGGATCTGTTGATGGATTTCGGCGCTGTTGGGCTTTTGGGGTTGGGCGGCCAAATGGGCCGCAAGCAGGAGCAGTAGTGCAGAAACAAATTTTCGCATGGCGTGACAATGTTCGCCAAATATACGCAATCGGGAGCAGTTGGGCCATCAGGGTATCCGCCTGGGCGCGGAAGCCACTTCACGGACCCTTGCGTTGAACCTTACCGGATACCTTTTTTTGTGTTCGGCCAAAAATTGAACAACATTGTCATCGTCGTAATCGTCGATCACCACATTGGAATTGTTGAACAGGGAATATCCCCTGAAACCGCTGGGGATTTCCTCGGCCTCTACCCAGCCCGTTTTTTGCCGGATCAGATAGACTTCTTTTTTCGAATCGAAATAGGCCTCGAGGTTGGGGTAGTAGTAATACCGGTAAGCGCATTGGGTAACAGGATCGACCGGAATGGATTCCCCGGTCTGGGCAGCAAGTGTAAAGGGAGAGATCAAAACAATAACCGCCAGCGTGATAAGTCTTTTCATGACGCAAAACATTTGGTTAATAATTCCGACGCCTCAAATGTATTTCGGGGAGGGCACAAAGTCGATAAAATGCTAGAAAATATCGACGAAATACACAAAAACTAAAATTAAAAAAGAATTTACTTACAATTATTTAGTTAGTGTACAATAAAAATCCCGCCGGAGCGGGAATTATTTAATTGAGTGCGATTTTATTGTCACCCTCTACTTTTTTGGGCGGTTTGCGCTTTGCCGAATAATTCGCCGGATGCTTCGATTTATGGATTTCAAACCGGGTCTGAGGATTATCGCCATTGTAATCGGTGATGTCCACGCGGACATTGTTCATGATGGAATATCCCCGATACCCGGACGCGATTTGCGGGCCTTTCACCCAAGTGCTTCCCTGGCGGTAAATGTAAAGATTTGTCTGCGTATCGAAATAGGCCTGAAGGTTCGGGTAATAATAGTAACGAACCCCGACTACAGGCAATTCGTCATCGCTAAGAACCTCCTGAAGGTTCTGTGTGGTTACGGCTGATTGGCTATATGCGGCAGATCCGGCAAGCGTCATCATCAGGATCATGAGGTATTTTGCAGATTTCATTTGATGGTTCTTTTCATTTAGCTCTACAAAGTAACAACCCGGTTATAGGAATTTTGTTACACGTTTCACTTTCGCGATTATATAATTCACATCAAAAGTACGCTATGTTAATGAATTTAATAATTGTTATCGACGAACTGTCAGCTTTACTGGATATACTACATAATCCTTAACAAAAAAGAGGCGCTAGGCCTCTTTATCTGACGATTGCGCTTGAACGGTTATTTTTCCTTGTCCTGGGTATTGCGGACCAGACCGATCCCGGCAATGAAAAAGATCAATCCCAGTATGCCCCAGACTGCCAGCAATTTGATGTCTTCGACACCTCCGCCAGTATTCATGAACATGAAGGCGGCATAGATCAGGCCTACAATTCCCAGAATGGTCAAGACCGTTCCGAATACTCTTTTTACGTTCATGATTAAAGGATCAGGATTAGCAATAGGATGATGATGATGATCGCTCCGATGGAAAGGTAGATTCCATTACTGGTGCGGCTGAGTTCGGATTTGATGGATTTCACCTCGTTGCGAAGCTCCTTGCGTTCCGCCTTGGTCAGGTCGGATTTATCCATATCCTTGATTTCGTGGAGGCGGGTTAGCAACGTCTTGACGCGTTCCGGCATTTCCTTCTCGTTCGGTGTCTTGACCGGATCGGTTTCGCGAGCCGATGCAGTCACGGGCATTGCCAGCGAAAACACGGCGATCATAAGGCAGAGGATTGATTTTCTCATGGTGTAATTACTTTTATGTTAGCAGAATAAAGTTGGAAATTTCTGTCAAAAAGCAGCTTACACAATTTTGTTAAAATCTTCTATGATTCACGGGAAATCCGATGGCGACTTGCACTCGCGCCAGTATTCGATGATTTTTACAAGCAAGGTTTCGAGGTCCCTGAAACTGCTCGGCTTGATAAAAAGTCCCTGCACCGAGAGATAATACGCGTCGACCACGGCTTTTTTTGTGGTGGCGGTCGTAAAGAAAATGAAGGGTATGCTTTTCAGCCTCAGCTTCTCATCTCCCTGGATAGCGGTCCGCAATTCGAGCCCTGTCATTCGCGGCATATTGATATCCGATAGGATCATGAACGGGATTTCCTCGGTGGACAGGAGGTATTTATGTGCTTCCTCGCCATTGGCAAAATAGAGGACGCGGTTGGGATAGTTCATTTTTTTGAAGACCTCGGCCAGGATGTCACGGTCGTCCTTGTCGTCGTCGATAATCAAGAAAGGCCCTTTTTTATTCATCGTGTTATGTATTTTGGCTTCTTAAAGATACGAATACGGGACGTGTTAACCTAATTCCCAAATCCTAAATTAACCTATTGATAATCCACGGTCCTCGGTTTTGCCAAATCGAAATTCTGGTACCCGAAATCACTTGTACTGAACGCATTCATCCTGAAGAGGTTTTCGCCGCTTCCCGGCAATACGGGATAGTAGGCAAGAGAGACCTGGAAAGTGCTGAACACAAGGTAATCGTTTGAGATGATGAAGCCGATGCCGATTTTGGAGTAGGCCCTGGAATCGTAGATAGAACCGCCACGCTTGCCCAGGAAACCCACCGAATAATTGAAATAGGGATTGAGCCTGAATCCGATGAAATTCCAGGGAGCATAGACCTGCGTCTGCCATGTGAACAGCAATTTTTTGTCGCCGAACATTTCCCGCGCATCGAATCCCGCAATGCCGCTTGGATTTTCGTTCAAAGTGAGCAAATCGCCGTTGGAAGCCTGCCTGCTGTTGCCGATGACCGCCCTTCCCTTGACAAAATGGCGAAACTTCCAACGCCCCGCCTCGAGCAGGTTCGTGAAGTAATTTCCCTGAACGGTAAACGCGCTCTGCTGGGCGACGTTGTGCGAGAAAAAGGTTCCGTATTCAAAATTGGAACTGAAATACCCGATCCGGTAATATTGCCCGATCGATACGCGGGCTCCGAGGTACAACCGGCCGACGTCGTTCTTTTCCTGCCAGCCGCCCGTCACGCCAAATGCCCGGCCTACGGGAACGTCCTCGACCGTACCGTAATTGAAGATGAACCGGTCTTCCACGAACTGCCGTGATGAAATGCCGATGCCCGCCAGGTAAAACCGTTCATCCGAATAATACTTGACGGTATCATACGCAAACTCAGGCGCCTCGCGATAATCGACCTTTAGATAACGCGCCGTGGTGATCAGGTTCGTTTGCCGGTAGCGTTCGGTATTGCCCTTGAAGATCCTGAAGGAATGCCCGGCCCAGAAATCCTGGGTATTGGTCTTGAAATTCTGCCTTTCGTATACCAGGTTCGCGTCCTGGAGCGAGTCCACTTCGAATTGCTGGTCGAGGTAAACACCGGCTGCCCAACGCGTAAAAGGGGAGAAGAAGGGCCGTTCGATATTAAGGCTCTTCTTGTAATCGCGTTCCAGGTCAATCTCATAGGCGAGGGAAGTCCGGATATAGGTGTTCAGGATGTTGGGAACGGTGTAGCGGGTTGAATAGGCATCGTCGCCGGTATCGAATTCTTTTTCGTACCGATGCTCGAACTGGTGCCCCGTGCCCAGGAAATTCCTTTCGGTGAGGTCGATCCGGGTATTGTTTCCGGATATCGCCAGGTCAGGGATGAGGCTCCATGAGTCGAGCACGCGGATATTGATGTCCACGGAATCCGATTTGGGCGATATTGCAACAGGTTCGATGACCACGCTCCGCACATATCTTTGGGCGCGGATGAGGCGTTCCGATTCCTGCACGACAAGCGAGTCGAAAGGCTTGTTTCGCCTGAAAAGCAACAGGTTCTTGATGGCGATCTGCCGCGTTTTCATGTGCAGCTTGTTCCCGACTTTTTCCCAGTAGCGCTTTGGTTCGCGTTTTGGATCACGGTCCGAAAATCCAAAAGGGTCGAGCGTCTCGATATTGATGTTCCGGATGATCTTACCCTCGTATGACCTCCTTTTCTTTTGCGGAACCTTCGGTTTCTTCTTTGCAACCGCCTTCTTGGCCTGGATCGGTTCGAAGATCAGGCCGTGAATGAATTTGGTGAAGCCCCGTTTCTTCGAGAACTTTTCGATATCCCGGTAAAGTTTCGCCGAATCCTTGGGCTTTTCCTGCGCCAAACCCTGGGCGCAAAGCCCGAAAAGGGCGATCATCAGGACGGCTTTCAGGTGCATAGGTGTGGTGTTCCGAAGGGCTTTCATCCAAAAATACTACAAAAGCACCAAAAGGAACGAGGTGTCAATTGGCGAAATATTCGCTGATGAATTGATACTTCTGGGTATCGCTCACCTTTTCTTCGCGGTTTCCGTTCAGGATCTCGATCTGAAGGCCCTGTTCGGCGCGGATGCGGTTGAGGAGTTCGCGCTTGGCACCCTCCGGGCCATAGAGGAACACGCGGTCAAAATCGCGGACGAGTTCAAAAACTTTCTTGAAGAACGCATGGTTCTTGCGCTGCGGCCGCATCACAAAATTTTCCCCTTCATCTTCGGCTTCGATGATCGTGATCACCTTTTCCTCGTTCTTGCGTTCGAGCAAATAGGCAATCTTTTCATCGAGGTAAACACCGATCTTCGTCTTGTGCAACATAGTCAATAAAGTTTGGGTCAGGCCCGGAAAGCGTGGTTGAGCATCTTGAGCCTGCCTGATTTCGACGTTCTGGTTTTAAGCAATTGTTTGTTTTTTTCGACACAAAGCCTGGCAAGTAGGTAGCTCACGGCAGATTCCGCACCCTGGTTGAGGTTTACGCCGTGTTCCTCCAGTCCGTCGTAGCATCCGCCGGTAACGGGATTGTAGACGATCTGATTGAGGTGGTTGCGGCCAAGGAACCATTCGAAGGCGCGTATCATCTTGTCGTAATAGGCCTGGTCCCGGAAAACGCCGTAGAAGGTTTCGAGGGCGAATATCGTATACGCCACGTCAATTGGCTGCTCGCCGAAATGATTGCGTTCTCCGCCCCTGACATACCAGTTCCGGTTTGATATCACCTTGATTTTGTTGTCCTGCGTGAAGGTCTGGGACAAAAGAAAATTGAAGGACGATTCGGCCACGTCGCGATACATGTCTTCCTGGGTTTCCCGATACGCATACAGCAAGGCTTCGGGAAGGACACTGTTGGCGTATGTGAGATAAGGCTCAAACCACAACCATTCGCGCGAACTCTCCTTAAGGTACATCTGCGTCAGGCGATCGGCCAGGGTCCTGATCAGGTGGCGGACGGCCCTCGAACGGTTGGAGCTGTTGTAATGGCACAGGCCCTTAATGATGAAAGCGACGGCCCGTGGCGAATGCACGTTTTCGATATTGATCATCGCGCGTTCCATGATGGATTCGGCTTTGCGGCGGAATTCCGTCGGCAGGATCCGCGCATCCGAAATCATGTAGCCCAACGCCCAGATCGCGCGGCCGTTTGAGTCCTCGAGGTTGCAGTTCTGGTTCTCCTGCGTGAAGATCCGTTTGTAATTGACATAGTTGAGGAAAGTCCCGTCATCCTGCTGGCAATAGGCGATGAAATCCAGGTAAATCGCTATGTATTTCAGTGCCGACTGGTCCTTGGTCAATTCAAAATACTCGCACATCGCAATCAGTGCGCGCGAATTGTCGTCCAAGGTATAGCCGCTTTCCCGGTCAGGCTGGCTGATTTTCGAGAACTGCAACATTCCGAAGTCGGTCGTTAACTTTTTGATATGGTCAAGGTTCACGTCAGGGTGCTCGAAACTCAGGTTAAGGCCCGGGCGCGCGTCGGCAAAAAGCAATGCATGGGCCACCGCCGCATTCTGCCACGAAGTTGGGACAATCCGGTGCAGTGCGTTTATCTTGACATTGCGCCGAAGTTCGGTGTCGAATAAAAGTTTTTTGATGGCATCGCCCAACTGCGCGGGATTCTGGAAATCAACCATCACTCCTGCATCGCCGGAAAGAAACTCCTTCGCATGCGGGATCGGGGTCGAGATGATCGCGCATCCGCAACTCATCGCATAGGCAAAGGTCCCGCTGACGGCCTGATTGGGATCCTTGGAGGTGAAGAGGTAGATATCGGTCAGCTGGAGGTAATCGAGCAACTGATCCAGCGGAAGGTATTGGTTGATAAAGCGGACGTGATCCTCAAGGCCGAGCTCCTTTACCCTGGCTATAAGCGACTCGCGGTAGGCCTCGCCCTCGCGCTTGATGATTCCCGGATGGGTCTTGCCGATCACCAGGAACAGGACGTCCGGTTTGGTGCGCACCACCTCGGTCAGGGCCTCAAGCGTCGTCTCGATCGATTTGCCCGAACTCAAAAGCCCGAAGGTCGACAAGATCTGACGTCCTTCCAAGCCGTATTTCTGTTTCAAGGCGACGCGGTCGTGATGGGGCACAAGGTGCGTTCCGTGCGGGATCACGTGAACCTTACCGGGATCCACATCGTAATTTTGGTTCAGGATCGACTCGGCATTTTTGGTCATCACGATTATTTTGTCCGACAATTCGGCCATGCGGTTTACATTATCGCGGAATTCGGCAGGCACGTTGGGCAAGACCGTGTGGAACGCCATGATCTTGGTTTTCCGCACAGATTCAAGCAGGCCGAGGAAGTCTTCGGGACATTCGGCATAGAAACCAAATTCGTGTTGGAAGAGCACAACGGAAATGCGCTTGTCGAGATTGATGATATTCGCAAGTGATTTGAAGGCCCTGGGCTCCTTGGTGTTGAGGATGTATTTCACCTCCTTGGGGTACTTGAACTGCTCGTACTCGTTCTCAAGCGCGCAGATCCTGACTTTGAACGACTTCCGGAACTTGTCCTTGAGCGCCTTGACCAGGTCCTGGCTGTAGGTCGCGATGCCACATTCGCGCGGCGGGTAGGAGGTAACCATCAGGATCTCCGGTACGGCGCTGGCCTCGGCATTGTTTCCCGGGGCAAATCCGGGAAGGTTCGAATAGGCTGAATCGCCGAAATAATTTGAAGCAGGCTGGTTTCTCATGGGATCCGGGTCGCTTTTAATTCATTTAATAGGTCTTGCATTTCCATCGATGCGCACGCGATTTTGTCATCGGCGGCGCCGTAATATATATAGAGCCTTCCATTGCGGACGATTGTCCCCGTGGGAAAGCACACGTTATTCACTTCGCCTTTCATTTCATAATCCCTGTCCGGCGCGAACAGCGGGTAGGGAAGCCTGCTGATTTCCCTGGTGGGGTCCTCCAGGTCCAACAGCGCGGCGCAGGCACTGTAAACATAACCATCCAGGGTATCCCTGACGGAATGATAAATGAGCAGCCATCCGTCCTCCGTTTCGATTGGCGGGCAACCCCCTCCCAGATAGGCCATTTCATGCGGATACCGGGGGTCAAGAACGATATGGGAGGTAAACTCATCAAAATAATCCACCCAGTATTCCGGTCCAATCTTTCGCGGATCGTCGACCATTGCGATCTGGATTCCGGGGCGGATCCGATGCAACAACCCATATTTTCCCCCGAATAATCTGGGAAAAAGCATCACGTTTTTGTCCCACATCAGCGGGCTGCACTGGTCGAGCCGCAGGTATTTCACGTGCGCGTCGCCGCACTTCCGGATGGCAGCCGCAAATTCCCGATTCCCGATACGCGGCGCGATGATGCCGTGCCTCTCAAAGGTTTTCAGGTCCTTACTGGTTGCCAGGGCCCCAAGTGCATGCTGGCCGTCATAGGCCGTATATGTCAAAAAGAACGTATTTTCAATTTTTACGATCCGGGGATCTTCAACCCCCTGCGATTCGTAGCCGGATAAGGGTTCAAGTACCGGTACCGGACTCCTGTATTCCACTTCCAGCGGATCCTTGAGCCTGGCATACCCGATCACCGACCGGTTTCCGTTGCTGACGGCCCGATAGAACATGTGGATCGTGCCATCAACTTCAATCACCGCGGGATTCAGGACGCCTTCCGTTTCAAAATCCGCCCGGCTTTTTTCAAGCACCACGCCTTCCTTTTGTACAAAACCGGCGGTTTTAAATTCAGTCGGGGCTGGTTCCATGAAGGTGTTTTTCTCCAACGGTAAATTTGGAATATTTGGCCCCGACGGCCGTTACAAAACTTTTTGGGAAAATTACAGGATTACAATAGCGGCAAAGTGCGGGAAATCTGCCGGTAATGTTAAAGGAGAAACGTTATTTTTTCCTCTCGGCATCGCGCTTGGCTTTTTCCTCGGCTTCCTTGCGTTCCTTTTCTTCTTTCTTGCGTTTCTTTTCTTCCTCTTTTTTCTTCTTTTCTTCTTCGCGTTCCTTTTTCTTGAAATAGCCGCGGAGCAGGAAGTTGTGTTTGGCCGCTTCCATATTCTCATTGAGGCCCTTGCTGGACTTGCGCAGGTTCATGATCGTGGCATCGATGTTATTGGCCATGGATTCGTCGTTGATCAGGCGGCCCAGAGTTCCTTCGCCGTTGTTGATCTTGTAAAGGATCTGGGCGATCTCGTCACTGGCGATGGCGGCATTTCCGGCAGTAATCTGCAGGCTCTGCATGATCTCATCGGTCTCGACGGGCTCATAGGAACCGAGCAATTGGCGGTCGACCACCGGTTTGGAACCCGGGGTTCCGTTTGAAATGGTGACGATCCGGTCGCCGATGATGCCTTCAGACCCGATCCCGGCCTGCGAATCGGTCTTGATGAAACGCTGCACTTCCTGCCGGACCAGCATCTTTACCTGGACCGTGGTGTCGTTGATGATGCGGATGTCGTCCACCGTTCCCACGTTAATCCCCGAAAAGCGCACGGTATTGCCGGGTTGCAATCCGCTGACATTGTTGAACCGGGCCGAAAGCGTGAACACGGGATCGAACAGGTTCTGCTGCCGCCCTATGAAGAAGATCGCCAGCACGAAAAGCGCGATGCCTACCGTGATAAAAAGTCCAAGCCTGGCTTTGAAAGTGGATGATTGTGCGTTCATGATGCTTTAATTTTGTTGTTTTTTGGTCTGGAAAAAAGACCGTACAAATTCGTCCTGGTCATTCTCAAATTCCTGCAGGCTGCCTTCCTTGTATACCTCGCCCTCCTTGAGCAGGATGAACCGGTCGGCTACCGTACGGGCGCATTCGATATCGTGCGTGATGATGATCGATGCGGTCTTGAACTTATGCTGGATCTCGTTGATGAGCTGGCTGATCTCGTCCGATGTTATGGGGTCCAGTCCCGTGGTCGGCTCGTCGTAAAGCATGATCTGCGGGTCCACGATGATGGTTCGGGCAAGGCTGATGCGCTTTTTCTGGCCTCCTGACAGTTCCGAGGGCATCTTGTCGATCGCATCGGGCAGCCCCACGTTTTCAAGTGCTTCCACGATTTTTTGCTGGCGTTCCTTTTTGGAAAGCTCCTTTCTGATCCGCAGCAGCGGGAATTCGAGATTTTCCCTCACCGTCATCGAATCGTACAAGGCGCCGCTTTGGAACAGGAAGCCGACTTTCTTGCGGATTTCCGACAGTTCCTTGTGCTCCAGTGCATTGACGTCTTCGCCGAGGACCCTGATCGATCCCGAATCGGCCTCCAACAAACGCACGATGCATTTGATCAATACGGACTTTCCCGTTCCCGATTTTCCAAGCACCACAAGGTTTTCCTGCTCCCGAAGGTCCAACGACACGCCCTTGAGCACGTGCACGCCGGCAAACTGTTTCTTCAGGTCGCGGATCTCGATCGCATTTTGTCTGGTTTCTTCCATGGTCAGAGCAGGTCGGTTATTTGGACGGCAATCAGGTCGACGACAATTACGAGCAGCGAGGCCATCACCACCGCCGAATTGGCCGCAACACCCACGCTTTCGGTTCCCCGGCCGGCATTGTAACCCTTGTAGCAGCCCACCAGGCCGATGAC
>JAEWCF010000095.1 GCA_023390775.1 Bacteroidota bacterium
GTGTATCCCGTATCGGCGGTCCTGGCCGACGACGCGATCATGGGCGTGATCAAACCGGGGCAGCACGGAAGTACCTTTGGCGGAAATCCCCTTGCCGCCGCTGTCGCCGTTGCGGCATTGGAGGTCGTCCGTGAGGAAAATCTCGCCGATAACGCCGAAACCCTCGGGAATCTGTTCCGCGAGAAGATGCAGGAATACGTGGACGGCTCATCCATCGTGACGCTGGTCCGCGGAAAAGGGCTCCTTAACGCGATCGTGATCAACGATTCAGAGGACAGCTCCACAGCGTGGGACATTTGCCTGGCGCTTCGGGACAACGGACTGCTCGCCAAGCCCACGCATGGAAACATCATCCGGTTCGCGCCACCGTTGGTCATGAACCGCGAACAATTGCTGGACTGCGTTTCCATCATCACGAAAACGCTGAAAGGTTTTGAGAAATAAAAAAAATCCGTCGAAAGACGGATTTTTTGTTGATATCGATTCGTTTCAGTCCACCGATTCCATCTGTTCCTGTTTGGCACGCAGGTTTTCCAGGAAGGATTCCATCTCTTCTTCGGTATACATCATGTTGGCGACAATGACAAGGATCAGCCAAAGCGTGCTCAGGGCAATGCCGATGATGGCCAGTATACGGCCGATATTAAGATTGCCGTAATTGACGTAGGCCTCGGGTTCCGCCCGATATTCCTTCATGTCTTTCGCGGCCAGGTATAATGCGATTCCACCAAAGATAAGCCCGGGTACACCGTAGCAGCAACAGGTGACGATAGACAGGATTCCAAGGACAAGGACCGCCGTGGCATTGGGTAGTTTTCTTCTTTCCATTTTAAAAAATTAGGTTAGTCATTTTGTAAAAATAGGAAATTATTATCACCGATGCATTGGCGACCGCGGCGCCGGTGACCGCTCTTTGATAATTCCGTGACCGGTCGAGCAGGTGCAGTAATATCAGTGCGGCGAGGGCGATCATCGTGTAGATGGCCGGAAAGATCTTTGCCGCCGACCAGAATTCACCTTGCAGCAAAAAGGCAATCGAGCGCTGCAACCCGCAACCGGGGCAATCGAACCCGAAAAAATATTTATTGAGGCAGGGAAGCATCCAATTTTCCATACCGTAAAAATAGAATTTACCCGGGACAAAACGTAATTTTGAACCATGTGGAAGATTTTATATGTGTTGGCGCCGGTGGCGATATTGGTCGCCTTTTATCAGATGAAAACCGATAAACCGGATGTTGTTTTGACATCAGTATGCGTGGCCATTTTCATGTTTGCAATGATGCGCTTAAGTGCGAAAACCAAAAGTAAAAACAATCCCGAAGATGAAGACTCCAATCAGTAAAGGGGACAGGGTCATGGTTCTCGACGATGCCTTCAGCGGGGTCGTGCTCGAGGTTACCGGAAACAGCGCTACGGTCAAAACCGATGAGGGTTTTGAAATGACATATTTTGTCAACGAATTGGTTAAAGTCAACGATTCCAGTATTTTGCATCGCGGTACCGGAAAGATTGATTTAGATTCAAGAAACAAGGATATGGTCAGGGTAAAACCGGGCTCCAAGCCGCTAAAGGCATCGGTTCGCGGTGAAATCCCGCCGCCCGTTTTCGACCTTCACATTGAAAAACTCGTCAAAAACTGGAAGCGGCTCACAGCATACGACATACTTTCCACGCAAACCGAAACGGCCCGTCGGCACATTGAATTTGCCGTGCGCAACCGCATACCTAAAATCATCCTGATCCACGGCGTGGGCGAGGGCGTCCTGAAAGCGGAACTTGATTTTTTGCTCGGCCGGTACGAAAACCTGACCTACAGGGAAGCCTCGTATCAAAAATACGGACAGGGGGCCACCGAGGTCATTTTCAAGCAGGCTAAGGAGTCGTGATGATTTGGCCCAAAAGATAGGAATCGGCGATCTTGAATGTGCTGTTCCCACGTTGCAAATACGCATTGACCAAACGGATTTCATGCAGGAAATTCGAGCCGTTTGTGGTCGTGGTCACCTCAATGATGCCGCTGGTGCCAGGCTCGCCCGCAATCCCTGTCCATAGTTCGACCAGGGCCGGTTGGGCGGGCGGGGTGCCGCAGAAATGGTCTTCGGTCAGTGGCCCCGCATTGGTTTCATGCAGGCGGTAGCTCAATTGATTTGAATCGGTACCGATAAGCGCTGTGCGAGGCATTCCCGGCGGCGTCACCTCATTGGCCAGCAAGTCAGGGTCAAGGTTCAACAGGATTCCCTGCGGGCCTGCGATGTCGTACAAAGCGCCAATGCCGCACCTCGAAAGGTTTCCGTCAAAACTGAAGCTGAGATCATTGGCCTCCGTATCGAAGGTGCCAAAGTCAAAGGTCTCATAAAGCTGGCTTCCCGAAGGTTTTTCAAATATGACATTGCGCAGGATGATCGTGTGCCGGTATTTGTCAATGGTCTCGCCTCCCGGGAGCGTGTTGCTGGCGACGGTAAGGGCCACGGTCGAAATTTCGATTTCACCGGAGGTGGCCGTCCATTCCTCGGTCACGGTAGGGCTGGCCGGAGGGATGCTCCCGCAAATCGTCGTCTGGGCCACATTACCCGAATACGAGCGGTAAACCACACGATTTACCGCATTGATCTGAAACGTGTTGGGCGATCCTTCAGGGCTGGGGTCGTTTGGGAATGCGCCTTCGTCGGGGAGCTCCAAGATCAGGGCTTCATTGCCGGCTATCTTGTATATCAGGTTTCCGCAACGCGATGCCTGTACGGCCGTAAAATCGATATCCTCCACGGTCACATCGCCGTCGTCGCATCCCGTCAACAATCCAAGGGCAACCGCCAAAGCCAGTATTTTTTTCATCTGCAGGTCTTTTAGGCAAAAATAGGTTTTTTGTGCGCCGGGAATCACCAAGCGCCGAATTTTGTCCGATATGCGTAACTTTGGGGCCTTATTTCAAGGATGATGAAATCACTTTTCCTCTTATTGGCCTTTGTGACGGGCATGAATGCGCAGGAACTTGTGTCGCCATCGGGCAGGCTTCGGTGCACCTTTGGCTCCGAGCAAGGAAAACTTTATTACACGCTTGCCTTTGACGGCAGGGCCGTGGTCGAAAAAAGCGCTCTCGGCATCTACCTCAAGGACGGGAATCACCTTGCGGAAGGATTCGTTATAGCCGAAGCAAAGCAAAGCCAAACCGATGAATCCTGGAGCCCTGTACTTGGCGAGGAATCTCTTATACGCAATCGGTACAACCAAATGTCGGTTAGTCTTTTACAGCCTTCTACCGAAAGGAAGATGACAATTGTATTTAGGTTGTTCGACGAAGGATTGGCTTTCAGGTACGAAATCCCCGCGCAGCCCAAACTCAACTATTTTATCGTCAAGGGCGAGGCGACACAGTTCAACCTCACGGGCGACCACAAAGCCTTCTGGATCCCCGGCGACTTCGACAGCAACGAATATGCCTACAACGAAACTAGGCTTTCGGGGATCGATGCCGCCAATGTAAATCTGAACAACGGTATTGGATTCAAGGGTCCGCTTACGCGTACGCGGGTGCAGTCGCCGATACAGATGAAGTCCGATTCGGGAACGTATATCAATATTTTTGAGGCCGCGGTGAGCAACTACCCGGTGATGCACCTTGAACTTGACCCTGCGGATTACCGTTTCGATGCGGTCCTGGTGCCGAACGCGATAGGCGATGCCGCGTACCTGCAGGCACCCTGCAATACGCCCTGGCGGACCGTGATGGCAACCGATGATGCGCGGAGGATCCTCGAGTCCCGGATGGTGCTGAACTTAAATGAACCCTCCAGGATTACCGACGTAAGTTGGATTAAACCAATGAAGTATGTTGGGATCTGGTGGGAGATGCATGTGGGAAAGGCAACCTGGGATTACGCCGGGTCGCAGAATGCCCAGAACAACGGAATACTCACGCCAACCGGACGTCATGGCGCCACGACGGACAATGCCAAACGATACATCGATTTCGCCGCGAAGCACGGTTTTGACGGCGTACTGGTAGAGGGGTGGAACGTGGGATGGGAGGACTGGTTCGGGAACTGGAAGGAGGAGGTTTTTGATTTCACGACGCCCTATCCCGATTTTAATGTTGACGAGGTTACCCGGTATGCCAAATCCAAAAATGTCAGGATGATCATGCACCATGAGACGTCGGGATCGGTGGCCAATTACGAACGCAGGCTGGACCGTGCTTTTGACTTCATGGAGAAATACGGGTACGGGGCCGTGAAAACCGGTTACGTGGGCCGCATTATCCCGCGAGGCGAATGGCATGACGGACAGGCTATGGTCAACCATTTCAATTATGTCGCCATGCGTGCAGCCGAGCGGAAGATCCTCGTGAATTCGCATGAATCCTCAAGGCCGACGGGAATCCATCGGACCTGGCCCAATTATATAGCGGCAGAGGCCGCACGCGGCAACGAATTCAACGCATGGAGCAACGGGAATCCGCCGATGCACGAAACGATCCTGCCCTTTACCCGACTTTTGGGCGGCCCGATGGATTACACGCCGGGAATTTTCGAGATCAAGATGAGCGCCTATGACAAGGCCAAAAAAGAGCAGGTACACACAACTTTGGCCAAACAGCTTGCGCTTTACGTCACCCTGTATTCCCCCTTGCAGATGGCAGCGGACCTTCCGGAAAACTACGAGAAGCACCCGGACGCGTTCCAATTCATCAAGGACGTGGCCGCCGATTGGGACCTTACGCGCATTCTCGAGGCCGAACCCGGGGATTATGTAACCATCGCCCGAAAGGCCAAGGGGACCGAGAACTGGTTCCTGGGCGCCATTACCGACGAAAATGCGCGCAAAAGCTCCATCAAATTAGATTTCCTTCCGCCCAACAAAAAGTACAGGGCTGTGATCTACAGCGATGGCAAGGGCGCGCACTGGGAGAGTAACCCCAAGTCCTATTCGATAAAAAAGGTGATCGTGGATTCAAATACTAAACTTAAACTCGAACTGGCTGCCGGTGGCGGTACGGCCATCAGCCTCTTTCCCCTATGAGCAAAATCTATTTTGACAATGCGGCCACGACCCGCCCGCGGCCGGAGGTCATCGCGGAAATGGTCCGCGTCCTTGAGCAGGAATTCGGCAATCCTTCCTCAACCCACGCTTTTGGCCGAAGCGCCCGATCGGTCGTCGAACTCTCTCGCAAGGCAATCGCCAAACGGTTGAATTGTTCGGCGCAGGAGATCATCTTTACCTCCGGTGGCACCGAAGCCGACAACTGGCTCCTCCGCAGCGCTGTTTCGGGCCTCGGGATCAAGAGGATCGTTACCAGCCGGATCGAGCACCACGCGGTCCTGCACACCCTTGAAACCCTTGCGGGTGACAATGATATCGAACTTGATTTTGTGAAAATATTGCCATCGGGCGATGTCGATTTGGAAGATCTCGAGGCGATTCTGAACAACGAAGGCCCCGTCCTGGTCACGCTTATGCATGTCAACAACGAGATCGGAACGGTACTCGATCTTGGAAAGGTGGGAAGCCTCTGCCGGAAATACGGCGCTTATTTTCATTCGGATACGGTGCAGTCCGCCGGAAAGGAGCCTATCGACCTTGCGTCTTTGCCACTTGATTTCATGGTTGCGAGTGCGCACAAATTCCATGGCCCAAAAGGCGTCGGGTTTGCCTATGTCAGGAAAGGCATCGGGCTTGCGCCCCTTATATACGGAGGGGAACAGGAAAAAGGCCTGCGCGCGGGAACCGAGGCCGTCCACAATATTGCGGGGATGGCGCTGGCATTCGATCTCGCGCACGAGCGCCACGTGGAGGAAAAAGCGCATATCGAAGACTTGAAATCGTATCTCACGACCAAAGTCCTGAATAACTTTCCTGGTGCCAAGGTCAACGGCGGAAATACTTTTTACAATATCGTCAACATCTGCTTTCCCTTCTCGCCCGAAAAAACGGCCATGATCCTCTTTACCCTCGACATGAAGGGAATTGCCCTTTCGCGGGGAAGCGCCTGCCAATCCGGAAGTGCCCGGCCTTCGCATGTTCTGGCCGAAATACTTTCGGCGGAAGATATTGCCAAACCAAGCCTGAGGATATCCTTCAGCCATGAAAACACCAGGGAGGAAGTGGACTATTTCATCGAGGCCCTGCGCTCGGTTTAGGAACTCTGTAAATTTTGCGGCAAATGTTATAAGGAGATTGCGGCAAGCGGGTAGTAGTTTTACAAGACCAACACTAACCCATATGCCATGAACAAGCCTATCTCCCCTAAAATCCACGGAATCATTGATTACGCCATGGGCGGCGCA
Organism: Bacteroidota bacterium; assembly: GCA_023390775.1. Classification (GTDB taxonomy): domain Bacteria; phylum Bacteroidota; class Bacteroidia; order Flavobacteriales; family Flavobacteriaceae; genus Flavobacterium. The sequence goes on from JAEWCF010000095.1 coordinate 6,285, forward strand.
CTTGCGGTCCTGCCTGCGGCGATGGGGCTCAATCCGGCAGCGGTAAAAACCTACGGAGGCCTTGCCGCTAATTTCCTGATCGTGGATGCCCTGACCGATACGCCGGTCGGAGTCAAAAAGGTCTTGTCATGCGGGGCACATAAAAAAGCCGATCTGGCCACACTGGGAACCCTCGCCATGATGGCCTTCGCGAAACCATTCCGTGAAGACCGGAAGGCGCTGGCCTTTCACCTTGGGCTCCTTGCTGTGACGGGCGCCCAATATCTGTTGACCGATTACGACCGCGGGACCCAATGCAGTAAGTGGTCCGAATAAAGATTCATTGTTTTTTGCTGAAGAACCACCCTTTACTCCCGGGTGGTTTTTTTATGCGAGATCTTTATTGATGATAATGGTATTTTCGCCCTTCATCCCGTATTCGTAACTGGAGAAGCATTTATTGATCGCCTCGAAAAATGGTTTTGCGCAACCGGGTTCCATCCAGTCATGGAGTTCGATAATGATCATGCGGACCTTTGGAAGCCAATTTTCGTAATTGGATCCAAATACCGCCTTTTCGCTGGTCTCAATATCGATCTTGAGAATGTCGATGCGGTCAAGTGCATGCTTGTGCATCACAGATTCCATCGAAACAGCATGGAGGTCTGCCTCCTCGTCGGTTTCCTCCACGACCATGGCCCAATTGCCCATCTCGAATTTGTCGTGGATCCTGAGCCCGGTCTCACGGTTCCAAAGGCCGGCGTTTTCCAGATAAACATTTTCGTATGCGGCCAGGTTTTTTTGAAGGACCTGATAATTGGACGCATCAGGCTCAATGCAAACAATCTTGGAATCGGGGAAACGGCTTTTGGCGAAGAGCGAAAACATGCCGACGTTCGCGCCCGCGTCCACGATGATCCGGGCATCGTCCGGAAATTTCACATTGTATTCGCCATTGACGAACACCTGGTAGAAGGTGGCGAGGTCCGAGGTCTTCGGGCGCAAGCAAAGGGTAGCCTTCAGGCCGGGGAGTTTTAGGCGGTCCAGTTCCTTCCGGCGGATCTGCCTCCAAAGCCTCATCCCGTCCCTTCTCCCAAAAAGCCCCTGGAATTTCAGCAGTAGCCTGATTTGTTTTTTCATCAACGCAAAATACAAAACAGGCGCTATATTTCGGCCAGGAGATTTTCAAGGTCCAGCCGGTGCGTGAACATCGCCAGGTTTCCGTTCGAATCCATGGGCCATTGCTGCCTTGGGCGGTCATGGTAAAGTTCAACGCCGTTCCCATCGGGATCGTCGAGATAAATCGCTTCGGAAACACCGTGATCGGCAGCACCGGTGAGCGGATATCCAGCATCCAACAGTCTCTTGGCTGCTACGGCAAGATCGCGCCGCGTGGGGTAGAGGACGGCCGTGTGGAACAGGCCCGTGGCGTTGGAATGTGGCCTTGGCCCGTCTTTGCTGTACCAGGTGTTGAGTCCGATGTGATGGTGGTACCCGCCCGCCGAGATGAACGCGGCCTGTTCGCCATAGCGTTGCATGAGTTCGAACCCAAGAATTCCGCAGTAAAACGCGAGCGCTTTTTCAAGATCGGCGACCTTGAGGTGCACGTGCCCGATCGAGGTTCCTGGAGGGATAGCATATTTTTCCATAATCTAGGTTTTAGCGGCGAAGGCGAGGACATGCCCGTCGGGATCGAGCGCGTAGGCAACGGTGTCGCCCCAATCGCGGACGGCGGCGGCGCTCACGGGAATGGCCCCGATCGCGACCGCTTTCTCAAAAGCACTTTTGACATCGGGACAACGCAGGTACAATTCGCACCTGGGAATTCCATTGCCGGTCGACGGATGCGGCGCACTACTGCCAATGATCCGGTGTATTCCGACCTCGGGCATCAGCCCCAGGCGAATGCCGGGCAGTTCGAATTCGGTCATTCCGGGGACATCGGTTACCGGTTCAAGCCCCAGCAATTCCAAATAGAAATCACGCGAGAGCCGCTGATCGGCCACAAATAGAATGACCTGCATTTCCTTAATCTCCATACGCTAAGGTACGAAATGCGTTTCAACGGCCCGTTCGGGAATGGTAGAAGATGATCCGCATGTGGTCTTTGTCCAAAAGCAATACGGAAGTTTCCCCCGACCCGGAATGCATCGAATAGCGGTATACACTGGCCGGCTGAAGGAATGGCGCCATCTGTGAGCGGGCAAATGAAGTTCCTGGTGCCTCAAGGGCCAGTATCTTTTCCAAGGCATCGGCATCGGCAGGGGAAATGTCATACTGTGAGGCGAAATAGCTGTCTTCGGAATATTCGTCAAAATTTTCCAGCGTTTGCACCAGATCGAGTTGTTCAAAATTGTGACCGCTGAAATCCTCGATGAGGCGCTCGCGATGGTTTCGACAGGAGGCAAACAAAACAATCGTGCAGAACAGGATGGAAGCGCTTCGCGTCCCTTTCTCAACGAGGGAGAACAAGGCAAAAGAGAGCGCACGCCAATCGCGGGAATTTTTAACAAACATGTTGAAAATCAGGTTTAAAAATCTTCCGAAAATTAACACATTATCCATTTCCCTCCACCTATATTTGCACCCGATAAAGCATTAGGATGGAAAATATTTTTAACCCTGCCTACCGGCAAAAGTACATTCAGGGATACACTTTTGGCCTGTTCCCCGTATTCCACGATTGTGAGGATATGCTAAAAATTGCCCCGCATTACAATAATGAAGCTTTCATCCTCGGCTTTCACGAAGGCCGCTTCGAATACGAAAAGCTCAACGGTAAACTTTCGGAGGGAATTCCCTCGCAGATCCTGACCGAAAAAATCCTCGATGAATTTTTCCTCGAGGGCAAATTGGGCGTCTCGCTGGATGTTTCGGGTTACACGCCGCACCAGGTTTCCATCATCCGCCAGTATTATGAAAGTGGTTACACCTATTACGAAAGCAATTTTGACATTTCGCTTTATCGCATCCTCCTGCAAAACGGCATCCGGGGCTAGACCGGATTCTTTTATAAACCTCCCCGGATCTTATCCGGGTTTTTTTTTTGCCATTCGGAAATGCTTGAGACTGCTGAAAATTTCCGAACACGACCGGCTCACCCGCAAAAAAAAATCACCGCTTTTGACGGTGATTTCTTATGGGTTCAAGTATTCCTTAGTGGCTCACGATGATCCGGCGGGATTCTGCGCGGTCGCCACGGCCCACGCTCACGATGTAGATTCCGGTAGCGAGTTGGGACGTATTCAGGACCGCCTTGGTCTCGGACTCCCAGGTCACCGGTGCCGAGACGCGCTGGCCGATCGTGTTGTACACCAATATCTCGTTTCCTTCCAATTTGTCCATCTCTACGGTCAGCGAACCGTTGGCGGGAACCGGATACATGGTCAAGGGGCGCGCTTCGGCAACCGTTTCGGGTTGGAGGGCCGCATTTTCCAATCCTCTCGCCGTCGTTGAACCTGTCACGGTGATGATGTGGTTCAGGTTGTTGTAACCGGTTGTCGCTTCCCAAGTATTGCTGTTGGCAAGGCGGATGGCGTACTCGGGACGGTTTGCCAGGGCAGGATCCACATCCGGCAGGTGGAGGAACAGCCTGTAGCTTCCCTGGACCATTTCGGCAGGAAGGGAGATGTTTTCCACAACCGATGTTACCGTTGCGGGGTTCCACATCCTGACATTCGAGGCGAGCGGCACGCGGTATTCTGCGTTGGTCACGGTGTTGCGGAACACTACATAGGCAACACGTGGATTGTACGGCGTCGCAAAACCGGTATTGCGGACCTGCAGGTTTACCGGGATGCTGGCGCCCAATGATGCCGATGAAGGATAGCTTCCGCTCAGCAGTTCAAAACGGTAGCCCATGCGGTTCTGCATCTCCGAGAAACAACCGTCGGTCTCGAACTCCGAAATGACGGTTTCGTGGTAATCCAAATTCATATAGGACCAGTGGAACTTGGCCATTTCCGTAATTGCCGATGAACATTCGGAACGCGGGGCATTGACTGCACACGTTTCACCGCCCATGGGTGTAAACTTGGTTTCCTGCTCGAGGTAGGGGTATTCGGTGGCGACGTTGGTGTAGGTGCCGTAGTCGCTGGAGCTCGCGAGGAAGCAGTCATTGTGGTGGCCCAAACGTGACAGTGCGGTTCCGCTGTAAGCCTGCGACAACGAAAGCGGCGTCGTGGACTGATAGGTGTTCATCTTGAGCGCCGGTGTCCTGATCTGGACAAAACGGTTGGGAACGGCTGCAAGGATCGCATCCACAACATTCTTGCGGTTGGCATAGTCGGTAGCCGTGGGCGGCTTTCCAAAGTGGTCGGTATAATACCATTCGCCCCATGAGCCGATGAACCCGGCCTGCATAACGGCAATCACATCCGAATTGGCCTGCAGGATCGGCGTCAGCTGGTTGATGTGCGAAAGGATAATGGTCTTGGTCGCATCATGGGGCACGCCCGTATCATCGGTGTCGGCATAGGCAAAACGAACGATGCACTTAAGGCCGGCCGCGCGAATGCGTGCAAAATCGGTCTGCATATTTTGCAGGTACGTACTTGAAATGGGGCCGTTTATGAAGTTTTCCAGGTAAAATACGCGAAGGATCAGCGTAATGTTGCTGTTTGTGCGGTATCCGGTCAAGGTTGTCTGGCTCAGCGGATAGTATCCGGTCGAGTGGGTTTCGGTGTGCTTGTAAAAGCCCCGCTCGGGATTGGCAATCGCGGTGCTCGACGCCGTATAGGTCACGTTGGCAGCCGTAGCCGGAGTACTCGCCGGCGCCGCGTTGACGGTAATGACCACCCCGAAAGTCCTGCTCCCCGCCGAATTCGACGCGGTAACCGTGTAGGTGGCGGTCGCGGTCGCGGCAGTCGGGGTTCCGGTAATCTTTCCGGTAGAGGTGCTCATTGTTAGTCCCGCGGGAAGCGCCGGAGAAACGCTGTAGGCAGTCACGGTACCCGATACCGTTGGCGAAAGGGTTGCGATCGCCGTTCCTGCGGTAAAGGTGTTCGGGGAAGGATAACTCAACGATGTGGGGGCGACCAAAGCCGCGTTGACGGTGATCACAACCCCAAATGTCCTGCTTCCAACAGCATTGGAGGCCGTGACGGTGTAGGTTGCGGTAGGCGTGGCGGTTGTCGGAGTACCGGCAATGATTCCGGTAGAAGTGCTCATCGTCAGTCCTGCAGGCAATGCGGGCGAGATGCTGTACGAAGTAACGGTTCCGGAAACAGCAGGGATAAGGGCCGAAATGGCCGTGCCCGTAACAAACGTATTGGGCGAGGTATAGCTGAGCGCCGTCGGTGCCGTCAGGGCGGCGTTAACGGTAATGACCACGCCGAAGGTCCGGCTTCCGGCAGCATTGGATGCCGTAACCGTATAGGTGGCCATAGGAGTGGCAGCCGTGGGCGTTCCGGTAATTTTTCCGGTCGAAGTGCTCATGACCAGCCCCGCGGGGAGCGCCGGAGACACGCTATACGAAGTGACCGTTCCGCTAACCGTGGGTGAGAGCATCGCAATGGCAGTGCCCACAGTAAAGGTGTTGGGAGTGGGGTATGAAAGTGAAGAGGGCGCCGCAAGTGGGGCATTCACGGTGATTGCAACACCAAAGGCAGCGCTTCCCGCCGAATTCGAGGCCGTTACCGTATAAACGGAAGAGGTAGAGGCCACCGTCGGGGTTCCGCTGATGATCCCGGTCGTTGCGTTAAGGGAAAGTCCCTGCGGAAGGGAAGGCGACACCGTGTAAGAGGACACCGATCCGGTAACGGTCGGCGACAGCGGCGAAATAGCGGTTCCCGTCGAAAATACATTGGGTGAAGGATAGCTCAGGGAAGCGGGAGCGGTAACATTTCCGTTTCCGGGCTTTACCTTGGGCGGTTTGTTAGTTCTTTGCGCATTTGCGGTAAGGCACATCAGCGCAGCCATAAGAAATAAAAACTTCTTCATAGTTCAGTAGGTTAAGTTTTCACCGACAAACCAGGATTGGGGAACCCGGGGTCATCGTGCCGTCGATGTTGAGGGGCGATTCAACTATCAGCCGACGGAGACAAAACTATAAGAAGAATTTTAATTTATCTGTTAAAATGTAGCATTTTATCGACGAAATGCATATTTAACATTTATAAATAAAAAATTACTTACAAATTAACTTAAAATTTAACGCTTTTAAAAATATTATTACGAAGCCTCTCACAAAGGCATAACTATTTGTGTAAGAGGCAGCTTACCAAAAACGTGGAGAACAAGGTTAAAATGTAAAGGAGGATGGGAATAATGTAAATGAATCAGCCTATGACGTGCCGATCGTCGATGGAATGTGCATGTTTATCCTCTTCATATTGGAGGATGAGCCTCTCAAACCTTCGAAGCGATTCGGGATCGAGGAAAGCCGTGTAAACGGGAATCTCATTCTGGGCGCCCCTAATGAATATGTCGCCCCCGAAACGGCTGATCTGCCGGATATCATCCAATGGAATCCTGCCGCCAAACCACCCGGATTTGATGATCGCTCCATTGCGGATCGCCAGGTAATGCTTCCTTGACCGGAAAATGTAGAGTACGATATTGTACAGGCCCATGCTGAGGAAAACCGCCACAAATTCGCCCGCGCCAAAATAATAGAGCACTCCGGAAATAATAAGGAGCGAGATTCCTAACCCGGCCAAGAGATTAAGGTGCGATTTTTTGTACCGAAGCGTCATAACGATATGATTGCCACTAAGATATGATATTTTGCCCAATGATTTGCAACTGCCGGCAAAATCCCGGGTGCAGAATGATCATGATCGAATTTTACTGAAATTTTCCGGTGCACGGCGATTTTTCCAGATGGTGCGAAAAATCATTTAATCGACTTTTTTCGCATGATGTCGGTCAAATATGCCGGTTGTCGCCCAAACCCATAATTTTACCCGAAATTAATGATTTGGTAACCTTGTTTAAGTATAATTTATTTGATTAAAGGTATAATCGGGACGGTCCAAGCCCGCATTAATTTAGCCAAAAACCCAACATCATGAGCAATAACATTACCACTCTCGTCCTGAATTTATTTATCGCCGAGCGGTTCCTTCACCGCCAGAATATTGTCGAGCGCATTCGCGAAATCCTAAACCAGGAAGCCGATCACGAAAATCCCCTCGAAGGCGCGGTCCGAAAGCTGCTTTTGCGAAAACTGAAGCTTTATTCCGAAAATCCAACGCGCGAGGCCAAAGACCTGGTTTACGAAATCGCCGAATTTTACTGCGATTATTTCCATCGTTCGGCCGCTCCGGCGCTTCAGATGGCTGCCTAAGAAATCCATTCAAATCAACATGCCCCGAAAGGGGCATTTTTTTTTACGGCGGCCTATCGGGTGGTTCGCAGGTTTACTCTCGGATTTTTGTACTTTGCCCCCAAATAATTCCGATGCAGAGATTTGCGATCCTTCTTTTCATTCTCATATGTAATCATTTGTCGGCACAGATTGCGGCCCGCGCCTATACCGAATCGGCCAACAACGTTTTTACGGTTCTTGTCGACAATGACGAATTTTGTCCCGTGTCGGTAGTTCTGGATTATCAATTGGCCAACATGAAAGGGGGGACTGCTCAGGGCCAAAACATTGTGGTGCCCGCCCGGACCCGAAAGTTTATCATTGACCGCCATGAGCCCGCGAATGCGTCGAAACCGGCAAAATTATCCTTCAAGTCCAAAATCCAATTGGGTGACATCACTCAGGCCAACTATGACCGCGAACACGAGTATTGGTTGCCGTTCAATTCCGGGATGACCATCAGGATCGATCAGGGGTACAATGGCAAGTTTTCGCACAAGGGGGAGAATGCGCTTGATTTTTCAATGAAAATTGGTACCGAGGTGACCGCCGTACGCGACGGGACCGTGATCCAAACTCAGACGCGGCACAACCGGGGGTGCAGGGAAGAATCGTGCAAACAATTCAATAACTTTATCATTATCCGGCACTCCGACGGTACGTTCGCCGAATACACGCACATCAAACAAAACGGAACACGGCTTAAACCGGGAGACGCCGTAAAGGCAGGCGACGTCATCGTCCTGAGCGGAAACACGGGTTACAGCAGCGGCCCGCACCTTCATCTTGTGGTCTACCTTCAACGGATGGACAGGCGCGATACCCTTCCGATCAAATTCAGGACGGGAAATGGCGCCACCGTCGAAGCCCTGCAGGAGCACGCATCTTACACCCGGCAATACTGATGGATCCCATTCAGCATGCTGTCACGCTCATTTCCAGCGCGACCCTTGACAAGAACATCCTGTCACTTTTGCAAATCGGGTGGTACGTGCCGCAGCGCATCAGGTTGCGCACGGTCTATGATTTGGCCAAGCTCGCCACGGCGGGACAGGATGATGCCGCGACACAAATCATTGCCCTGTTTTTCCGGAAGCACCGCCGGGCCCTGGAAGATTATCTCGCAGACGCGTATCCGGGCCAGGAACTCATCGGTGAAGTGTTTCGATGCCACGAAAAGCAGCTTTACACCGCTTCGGTCTTGGCGACATTGGCGGCAACCCGGTCAGCGTGCATCAAAAACAATGTAAAAATTGAAAATATCGTCCGTTCCGCCTACGCGAACAATATATCGATCAATAAAATCATGGAGCAAAACACCGCCGCCGGAGGATTTTTCGATGCCCGGATTCGGGAAATGCATTTATCCGGGCAACGGACCGCGGGTGAAACGGAGAGCCTGAAAGCGATTGGGTTACTGGCGTTCATCACCGATTTTATAAAAGCGAATGGGTAGTGAAAATTCCTTTTCCACCGTCATCCGCCATGGATCAGTACCGCCTCCGACAAACCTTGCGGCGATAACCGGATGACCAGCGTCTTGGTTTTGACGGGCAGAAAACCGACCCGCATTTGCGAAATCCTGTAAAAGAGGTAATTCTTGTCGGTGCGCGTGGGCTCGCCCAGCTTTTCGACGATCTGCTCTCGGGTCAGCCCCTTTAGTTTGTCGTCCCTGAACAGATCCTGGACCATTTTTTCACGATTGGGGTAATCGGTTCCATCGGTAGCCAGCCACGCCATTTTGTCGAAGGGAATCGAGGCCGACTGTTCAGCCGGTTCCGATGCGGGTTTTTCATCTTCTTTTTTTTCGCAGGACACGAAGATCATAGCGGCCATCGCAACAACGAGGAATGCGGGCTTTTTCATCAAAATACGCGTTTCATCTCCAGGAAATTCCCCGATGCGTCAAAATCTAGCGCCATCAGGCTTTGGGTAACAACTCCCTGGTCTTCGGTACTGAAGAGGCTGGTCAGGCTCCAGGACTTTGTTGACGGATTATAGGCCATCTTAAACTCTGACGGTTTGTACCGGCCGCTAACTGCGTTGCGTACTTTACCATCCGCAAAGAGGATCATGTCGTTTATCTTGCCGATGCCCGTGTGGTGAAATACGGCCTGCAGGCAAACGATGCTCACTTGTATTGGATTGAGTTTTTCCTCACCGGGAATGATGCAACCCACGGCCGAAGCTACCATCCTGCCATCGGTCAATTTAAAATCGTTTCGCTTCAAAAGGGAACTGCCAGCGGAAATCTGTGCCGATGCCACCGACCCGAAAAATAAAAATATTAACAGGTACTTCATAATTGCAGAATTCCCACTTACAACGGGTCAATTTACCGCAATATTTTGTAACAGCCAAAAATTAACTTACCTGTTGCCCCGCCTGCTGATCGCGGCACGGCCTCCCACAATCGCCATCGGCATGTACGCAAACAGCAGGTCCAGCACGGTAAACCAGATAGGCGAAGGAAGCATCACAACCATCGCAATTCCCCCTATCAAAAAGAACAACCCGACTCCCAGGGCAATTCTCATTCGGTTGGAAGCGGCGATCATCGCGGCTATAAAAGCACCGGAAAGGGTTCCGAGCGCGTGGGCGAGAAAGGGAAAAATAAAGTGTTCGGGGCCAAAGAGGGCCATGGCGTTGCGCAGTCCTTCGGTTGTGCTCAGGTCCACGCCGTCCGGCGGTGACACGATCGAATGGCCAAGCTCGACCAGGCCTATGTTGACCATGCTTCCAAGGACAATTCCGCAAACTACTGCCAGCACATTGCGTAAAATTCGGTTCATAATTGACTTTGTTATGTTTTTATGAAATAGGGAACGCCACCAATTGCGGCGAATACTCCGGATAAGCGAAGGACCTCACGTCATTGTGCGGATCGAGCCAGGCGTCTTCATCTCCTGGATTCAGCATCACCGGCATGCGGTTTTTGGTATTGTGCACATACTGCATCTGCGGGTTTGCCTGAGTGGTGCAAATGGTGAAAGTATCCCGGCGCTTTCCAAAGGGGTCCTGCCACGATGCGTATAAACCCGCGAATGCGAATGCTTCGGCCACCGCATGGTGAACCTCGAATTTTTGTTTGGACTTCCCCTTCTCGTCAAGCCAGCGCCATTCGAAATATCCGGTTGCGATTACCAGGCACCGATGGGTCACGCTGCTTCGGAAAGCGGGCTTTTCGTCGAGCGATTCTATCCGGGCGTTGAGCGTGTTTTTCCTGATCGAATCGTCCTTGCACCATGCGGGCACCAGGCCCCATTCAAACGACAGTTCGAGGCGCGTCCTCTCCTGATTGGTGATGACCGGTAAGACCGGAAACGAAAATCCGTTCAGTTCCTCCTGAAAGGTAAAGTTACCGGTGTTGTCCGCCACAGCCTTGAACTGTTTGGAAATCTTGCGGATGTCCATCTTCATTTCGACCCTGTAACACATCCTTTATTGACGCCGGTTTTCCTTGGTGGTGGAATGCAGGGTCCTGATCCGCCACCGTTTGTTTTCGTTTACCAAAACAGCGGTCTCGTACCACACCACGATAAATTTTCGCTGGTTGGCCAGGATCCGCGCGGTATTTTCATAAGTGGTCCAGGCGGTCTGTCCCTTTATATTGGTGTCGATGAATTTCATCGTATTCTCACGCCTGAAATCGGGAGGCGCGGGTTTAGCCAGAAATTTGGCGATCGAATCGCGGTTCCAAAGTTCCCCGTCCTCGACGATGAGGATATCATCGGTGCAAACGTTGGAAAGTTTGTCGACTTCACGGGTCGAAAAAATTTCGAAAAAGTCCGTGATCACCTTGTGGACCGCCCCTTGTTCCTGGGCGTTTGCCGGCATCGCCAAGACCAAGGCGAGAACCAGGACGCTTAACTTCGTATGCATAATATTCAGATTTTGATGATTCCGCGAAAACCCCGTGCCGCGTAGTAAGATTGTGCGCCATTGTGATAAATAAGGGTCCGGCCGTACCGATGGTCGCCAAACAGGGCGCCGCCCATTGCCCGCAATTTTGAAGGTGTTGACAGCCATGACGACGTTTTTGTGTCGAAAGGCCCCAGTGCCTGCAAGGTTACATATTCTTCCTCTGTCAGCAGCGAAATTCCCATGGCCCGCGCCATCTCAACTGCACTTCCCATAGGTTTGTGTTCTTTGCGGGCCGCGAGGCTTTCGGCATCGTAACAGAGGCTGCGCCGGCCGGACGGGCATTCGGGCGAGCAGTCACAGAAGATGATCGCTCCATTTGCCCCCGTTCCGATGACATCCGGTTCGCCGCCCGTTTGATCCATTTCCATCAAAACCTTCATTTTCGACGGCTGCGCCAACAAACGTGCCTCAACATCCTGCCATGACAGCCCCTTGTGCCTGTGCATATTCTTCTCAAATCTGGCGCGGAGCATTTCCAGCAGGGCTGCAAAGCGGGCGTCCATCCCTTATTTTTTAAAGATGTCCCCCAACTTTCCCGCGATGTCCCCAAATCCTCCCGCAGCACCTCCGTCCTTGTCATT
>JAEWCF010000097.1 GCA_023390775.1 Bacteroidota bacterium
TCATCAAGTGGAACGGGATCTTTATAAATGTTTCAAAAAAATACGACTTTGACCGGCTTAGCCAATCGGATGTGGCCGAACTCATCGAGGACAAGCTGCAGAAGAACATCGACAAAGTCATCCACAACTGGGAAGACGAAGACATCGTGGTCGAGAAGGGCCGCTGGGGCCGGGCCGTTATCGTGAAGGGAAAGACCAAGATCGACGTGCCCCGGGATGTTGACGCGGCCAGTCTTACCCTTGATACGGCAAAGGCCATGATCGCCGAGAAAGCGCCTGCGAGGAAATCGCCGGCAAAGAAAACGGCTGCGGCCAAGACGGTCAAAAAGGCGGCCTCTCCCAAGGCATCGGCGAAACCGGCTGCAAAATCGGCAGCGAAGAAGGCATCAACCGCCAAGACACCTAAAAAAAAGTAAATGGTTTTTGATTTTCTACAGCCCGTTTCAAGGGAAGTGTTGGATTTCGTGAATGGGCTGTCGCCCCAACATCTGGGCCGCAAGGCCGTTTTTCACAGCGACGACGAATTCCCTGAACTCGAGGGCGCTCGCATTGCCCTTGTCGGGGTCTTGGAGAACCGCGGAAACCCCGACGGGAAACACGTTGACCTTCGGCCTTTCAGGAAAGCGTTCTATTCGCTGTTCCCGGGCAACTGGGACTCGCGGATCATTGACCTCGGGGATATAGACCCGGGAAATTCGATGGCCGACACGTCTTTTGCCGTGCGCGAGGTCGTCGCTGCCCTGATGAAGAAGAACATCATCCCGATTGTCATCGGCGGGTCGCAGGACCTAACCTACGCGCTTTACCGGGCGTATGATTTCATGGATCAGATGGTCAACCTGGCCTGCATCGACAGCCGGTTCGATTTCGGGCGCGAGACCGACGGGCTTTCGGCAACGTCGTATCTGACCAAAATCATTGCCGACGAACCCAACAACCTTTTCAGTTTCAGTAATCTCGGCTATCAGACCTATTATAATTCGCAGGAAGAGATCGACCTGATCGAAAAATTGTACTTCGATGCGTATCGCCTCGGGGAGGTCACGGCCAATCTCGCCATCGCCGAACCGGTCTTTCGCGATGCCGACCTCGTTAGCTTGGATTTAACATCGGTAAAAAGCGCCGATTCCGGAAATTTGGTTACATTTACGCCTAACGGCTTCTCGGGCAAGGAGATATGCGCCCTGGCGCGATATGCGGGAATCAGCGATCGCACCTCGCTTTTCGGGATGTTCAATCACGGGAGCACGGCTCCGGAATCTGAACTGATCGCGCAGATCGCCTGGTATTTCATCGAAGGAGTGAATTTCAGGTCGAATGAGTATCCGTTCGGCAGCCGCGATCACTATACCAAGTACATCGTTCCGACTGAAGACGAGGAGCTTGTATTCTATAAAAGTGACCGCACGGAGCGTTGGTGGATCGAGATTCCGTTTGTTTCAACACGTAATAATAAACTGAAAAAAAATACGTTGTTACCTTGTTCTTATGAGGAATATCTGACCGCTTGTAACCAGGAATTGCCTGAAAGGTGGTGGAAGGCCCAGAGGAGGAACGCGCTGTAGGAAGCGAAATGCCGCAATGCATATTATGAAATGAATTTCCTACAAATAATCGGTTTTAATGCATTTTATCGATGATTTTTGCATTTTATCGGCAAAAAATTTTTTTCATTCCGATGGAGAATATACATTTGGACATGGAAATTATTTTTTAGTATTAATTGCATTTTTGAAAAATAATGGATAGGTTTACGCCCTTAAAATTTAGAACAGAATACATAACCCAAATTGATATGAAGAAATTCGTTGCATTTTCAGCTCTTTTCGCTTTGCTGGTGGGCTGCGGCCGGTCAAATGACAAAGGCGAACTGGTCGGCGTGAAGGGTAAAAAATGGCATCCGGAGAAGCCTTACGGAATGACCCTTGTGCCCGGCGGAGCTTTTATAATGGGTAAATCGGATGACGATTTGGCCAACGTGCAGGACGCGCCAACCAAGACGGTCACAGTTCGTTCCTTCTATATGGATGAAACCGAGATCACGAATAGCGAGTACCGCCAGTTCGTGGAATGGGTAAAGGATTCGATTATCAGGGTGCGGCTTGCAATCCTTGCCGATGAGGTAGGGCAGACAGGTGGCGAAGCCGGCGGCGGAGGCCGTGGCAGGAATGCGGGAAGCATCGGAGACTTTGCATTTAACGATGCCGACCCTGAAAAGATGACCCCGTACGACAAGTACATGTATGAGAACTATTACAGCGTCGGAACCGATGACGATCCTTATGCGGGCCGCAAGCTGAACCGCAAAGTCAAGCTCATCAAGGAAACTTCAAAATACCCCGACGAATATTACACCGAGGTCATGGACACGATGTACCTTCCCGTGGCCGAGTCATTCAACGGTCTTCGCACCATTGACGTGAACAAGCTTCAATTCCGTTACTCGTGGATGGACATCCAGGCTGCAGCGAAGGCGAAAGTCGGAAAGCGCAGCGATTTCATCAAGACCGAAAAGGTGAAGGTTTATCCCGATACTACGGTGTGGATCAAAGACTTTGCATATTCCTACAATGAGCCGATGCACAACGATTACTTCTGGCACCAGGCTTACGGCGATTACCCGGTGGTGGGTGTGAAGTGGACACAGGCGAAGGCATTTTGCGCCTGGCGGACACTCAACAAGAACGCTTACATCAAATCAAAGAAGAAAGGCCGCAACCTGATCAATACCTTCCGCCTTCCGACCGAAGCGGAGTGGGAATACGCGGCACGCGGCGGGCTAGAGTCTGCCACATATCCTTGGGGTGGCCCGTATACCAAGAACGACCGCGGTTGTTTCCTTGCGAACTTCAAGCCTAACCGGGGTGATTATGCTGCTGACCAGGCCCTGTATACCGTCGAGGCCAAATCCTACGAGCCTAACGGGTACAACCTGTACAATATGGCCGGTAACGTAGCCGAGTGGACCGATTCATCTTACGACCCGGGAGCCTACGAATATGTTTCTACCATGAACCCGAATGTGGGAGACCAGTCAAACAAGCGCAAGGTGACGCGCGGAGGATCGTGGAAGGATGTTGCTTACTTCCTTCAGGTGAGTACACGTGACTTCGAGTACGCGGATTCTGCGAGAAGCTATATTGGCTTCCGTACAGTCCAGGATTACATGGGCCTTGAGGTTACCGGAAACGGCGCACGCTAACTATTAAATTAAACCAACTTAATTATATTAACTTAACTAAACTAAATTATCATTATGGCATTTTTAAGCAAAAAAGCAATGAATTTCGCTTACGGTATGGGAGCAGCAGTCGTAATCGTAGGAGCCCTTTTCAAACTGATGCACTGGCCGGGAGCGAGCGCAATGCTTATCATAGGTCTTGGTACCGAAGCTCTCATCTTTGGCCTTTCGGCTTTTGACCCCGTTGACAAAGAAGTGGACTGGTCACTTGTTTACCCGGAACTTGCCGGTGGCGAGGCCAAGAAACGCGATGTGAAGGAAGATCCAAAAGACGCTCAGGGGCTGCTTTCGCAAAAACTTGACAACATGCTTAAAGAGGCGAAGATCGACGGCGAACTTATGGCCAGCCTCGGAAACAGCATCCGCAACTTCGAAGGTGCTGCCAAAGGAATCGCGCCAACCGTTGACTCAATTGCTTCAACTAAAAAATACAGCGAAGAACTTACACTCGCTGCCGCGCAGATGGAATCGCTGAACAGCCTGTACAAAGTGCAGCTTGAGGCCGCCAGCCGCAATGCCCAGATCAACAACGAAGTCGTTGAAAACAACCTAAAACTTAAAGACCAAATGCAGTCGCTCACGTCTAACCTGGCTTCATTGAACAGCGTTTATGGCGGTATGCTTTCTGCAATGAGCAACAGGGGTTAATCCAAACTTACATTTTTACTAACAAAACAATCTGACATACAAAAATGGCAAGTGGAAAATTAACGCCGCGGCAGAAGATGATCAACCTGATGTATCTGGTTTTCATCGCGATGTTGGCTCTGAACATGTCAAAAGAGGTACTCTCCGCTTTTGGTATCCTGAATAATAAAATCGTCGAATCAAACACCATCAGCGACCAGCGAAACCAGTCGTCTTTTGAGCAGCTTGCGCAGAAGGCTTCGGACCAGCCGTTGCAGTTTGGTGAGAAGAAGGCGAAAGTTGAAAAGATCCGTAAGATCTCCAAGGACTTCAATGACTATATCGAAGGCCTGAAGACCGAATTCACCAAAGACCTGGAAAGGGACGAGAACGGAAACCTTCCTTTCGAGCAAATGGACAAGGGTGACTATGTGGACGAAGTTTGGTTTGAAGGTGACCGTGCCTCCAAGCGTGGACAGGAGTTCCTTGACAAGATCGCCAAGTACGTTTCGGACATCAAGCAGACAGGCGGAAGCGCCATCGCTGCTCCCGAGATGAAGAAAATCGAGAAGCGCTTCGAGACTGCACCTGTGAAATCAGCGGCGGCCGGAACTACGCTTCCGTGGTTGCACTACAATTACCAGGGCTTCCCTTTGATCGCGACCGTAACCAAGCTTTCACAGCTTCAGGCCGACATCAAGACCACCGAGAGCGACATCATCAGCGGCATGTTCCAGTCTGACCTCGTTGCTGCGGCATCCTTGACAGCCTACCAGCCGATCGTGGTTCCGGACAAGACCGCCTTCTTTAGTGGTGAGGCCGTGACCGGTAAGATCATCTTGGGTAAATTTGACCCGTCACTCGTAGCGAAATCGGTTACTGTCAATGGCAATGCGGTGAAAGCCGAGGCCGGACAGGCTAAATTCTCTTTCGGTGCAGGAGCGGTAGGTGAGCATGAGATCACGGGATCGTTCAATTTTGACGAAGGTGGAAAAGTAGTAAGCCTTCCTATCAAAGGAAATTACGTTGTTGTTCCGAAACCTAACTCGGCCAACATTTCGGCAGATAAGATGAACGTGGTTTACCGCGGGCTTCCAAACCCGATGACCATTACTTTTGCCGGTATTTCCGACAATAAGGTCAGCGCTTCTGCTCCGGGCCTTACAAAAGGATCTAAGCCGGGCCAGTATAACCTGAATCCGGGCCAGGGCACCGAAGTGACCGTGAGTGTTACCGGCGAACTTCCCGATAAGACAAAAGTTTCCGATAAGAAAGTATTCCGTATCAAAAACATTCCCGGGCCTGTGGGTGCGGTTGCTGGAGATATGGGTACTGTCAAGGGAGCAAAAGGCCGTTTGGAAGTGGCCCAGGTATCGGCAAAACTTCCGGATTTCCTTTACGACCTCGATTTCCAGGTGACGCAGTTTGCATTCAAGGTTCCGGGCCAGCCGACGATCATCGTCAACGGCGACCGTGTGAACGCACAATGTAAGCAGGCGCTTGCAAGGGCAGGCCGTGGAGACCAAATCGTAATTTCGGACATCAAGACGAAAATCGTTGGTGTTTCAGCGAACGTAATGACCGGTAAATGTGCTCCGGTAATTTACGAACTGCAATAATCCCGTATTTGCATCGTTAACCTACTTAAAGATTAAACAGTAAAAATGAAATTGAGAAACTTAATTATGGTCGTTTTGGGCGTGGCCGGCAGCTATACTTCGGTAGCGCAGTCGAACCTGCTCAATGCCAAAACCCCGGATGAGATCGGTAAGAAGACCGAGGCGCAGCTGATATCGGACAACGATAAGCCGCTTGCGTACGGTTATGTGCACGACAGGGATGTCCTTATGGGTAAGACCATCTGGGAGCAGATTGACCTGGATGAGCGGATCAATTTCCCGCTGTATTTCCCAATCGACACGGCCAACATCGGGCGTGACCGCCGTTCTCTGTTCAGCGTTCTTTTGAACGGGATCAAGTCGGGCAAGATCACCGAGGTGTATGCCGACGATTACTTCAACACCAAGAAGACCCTCAAGGACATGGAGACTTCATTCACTTATGTGGATACGACCCAGTCCGGTATCGATGAGATCAATACCTATTATGATGACTACCGTTCGGGCCGCAAGGTACTGGACCCGCAGTACATCAATAAGTTGGAATTGACTGCTCAGGATATTTTCGCTTATCGGATCAAGGGATTCTGGTATTTTGACAAGCGTCAGGGTGAGATGA
Organism: Bacteroidota bacterium; assembly: GCA_023390775.1. Classification (GTDB taxonomy): domain Bacteria; phylum Bacteroidota; class Bacteroidia; order Flavobacteriales; family Flavobacteriaceae; genus Flavobacterium. Next base: position 6,107 of record JAEWCF010000097.1, read on the forward strand.
AATACAGATTGCTGGCCATTTGTCCCGTAGCTCCCGAAGCCCGTGAGATCGGAAAGGAAAATGCAGACCCGATCGAACTCTTCTGGGTTTATTTCCCTGCCATCCGTGATGTCCTGCACGAGGCCAAGGCGTTCAATGACAAGAATTCGGCACAGCCCATTACCTTTGACCACCTTCTTAATTCCCGCCGTTTCAACGCGGTGATCTATAAGGAAGAAAACGTCTATGGTGACAGGCAGATTGCCGATTACATGAAGGAGAACGCGCAAATGCAGCTCCTCGAGTCTGAAAGGGTAAAGGAAAAGATCCGGAACTTTGAACAGGACATGTGGAACTACTAAGTTTTTAAGTTATAACATATAAGACTCCTGCCTTCGGGCGGGAGTTTTTATTTTTGCCAGATGAAAGATTACCTAATCGTAGGTGCCGGATTGGCCGGTTTGGCCTTCGCCGAAGTTGCCCTTCGTCATGGAAGAAGTCTCAAGGTCATCGACAATGGCTCACAAAATGCTTCGTCGGTCGCGGCGGGATTGTACAATCCGGTGGCTATCAAGCGCATGAAGGCTATTCCGGACGCCGATAGCCTTCTCTCCGGCATGAATGAATTTTACGTCAATGGCCAACATTCCGCATTCAGGCATCCGCTTCGGTTGTTGCGTCGTTTTCATTCTTTCGAAGAGCAGAATCAATGGTTTGAAGCGGCAGATACCCCAAATCTTGCGAAGTTCGTCGTTCCGCATATCCAGGCTCCGGATATAAACGGAATGGCTGCTCCCTATGGGTTCGGTGAGATCAGCCAGGCGGGATATGTGGACACCTCAGGCTTTATTTCCTCCTACCGGGATTACCTTGCCGGCCTTGCTGTGTTCCAAGCCACGGCTATGGATTATGGCCAAATTTCGATCGGCGGAACTTCCTGCACCTATGCCGGCGAGGAGTTTGGCCGGATTGTTTTTGCCGAGGGTTTCGGGCTGCACGGCAACCCGTTTTTCAATTATTTGCCACTCAACGGTACCAAAGGCGAGATTCTTCTCATTAGGGCCGAGGAACTCCAGTTGGACTGCATCGTAAATGCCGGCATATTCATCCTTCCGCTTGGCAACCATCTTTTCAGGGTTGGCGCCACCTACGAACATCTCGACAAATCCAATCAACCTACCAAGGAGGGTAGGCAGGAACTCGAGAGCAAGTTGAAAGAATTGATTCAGGTTCCGTACGAAGTCATCGGCCATCAGGCAGGCGTACGCCCGACCGTTCGCGACAGGCAACCCTTGCTTGGCCGCCATGCGCAGTACGGCCGCCTTGCCGTGCTGAACGGATTAGGGACGCGGGGAGTCCTCTTCGCACCCACGCTCGCAAAATGCCTGTTCGATCACCTCGAGAATGACAAACCCCTTCCGGGCCAGTGGGATATCAAACGCTTCAGGCGCGATTTTTCTCGTAATGGATAAAAAGGTTGATGTAGATATTCCGGGAAATTCTCGTAATCCACGGCATCAGGACAAACAGGCTGACCAGGATGACGATGAACGCCGTTTTTAATCCCGTTTTAAATCCCCAGACCGATACCAGGAACACGATAATGGCCATCAGGACCGCCAGGGCGTAGCTGACGTACATCGCCCCAAAAAAGAAGTTCGGCTCCATCTTGTATTTCAGGCCGCAATGGCTGCAATGCTCGTGCATCTTCATTGTTTCGGTAATCACATACGGGTTTGTGTTCACATACATGTTTTCCCTTTGGCAACGCGGACAAGTTCCTGTTAAAATGCTATAGAGTTTGGAACCTTTTTTTAACATTTGCAGATTGATTTTCGGGAGGTTTTCCCGATGCAAAATTACGACGAATTTAGCCTTCCCATCATGTTAAACATTCACAATCTTTCGGTCGTTTTTGGCGGCACCCCGCTTTTTGAAGATATCACGTTTAGATTGGGCGCGGGCGACCGGGTGGGGCTCGTCGGGAAGAACGGTGCGGGCAAATCAACCATGTTGAAGGTACTCGCCCGCGACATTGCCCCGGATTCAGGCGTGATCGCTACCGAAAAGGAGGTCCGGATCGGTTTTCTCCGCCAGGATATCGATTTTGAACAGGGCAGGACCGTTCTCGAGGAAGCCTATGAAGCGTTTACCGAACTCCGGGATGTGGAGAAAAAACTCGAGGAAATCAACCATCAACTGGCCACCCGTACCGATTACGAGAGCGAGGAGTACGGAAAGATTATCGAAGACCTGGCCGATTACACGCACCGTTTCGAGCTTTTGGGCGGATACAATTATGTTGGCGATACCGAAAAAGTATTGCTGGGGCTCGGATTCAAGAGAGAGGATTTCAATAACAGGACCGATACTTTTTCGGGCGGATGGCGGATGCGGATCGAACTTGCCAAACTGCTGTTGCAATCCAACGACGTCTTGCTTTTGGATGAACCTACCAACCACCTCGACATCGAGTCCATCATCTGGCTGGAGAATTTTCTGCGGAATTATTCGGGAGTGGTGGTCATCGTATCCCACGATAAAATGTTCCTGGACAACGTAACCAACCGGACCATCGAAATCTCTCTCGGCAAGGCCTATGATTTCAACAAACCGTATTCACAATATTTGGTACTGAGGCAGGAGATTCGGGACAAGCAGCTCGCAACCCAGAAAAACCAGCAGAAAAAAATAGAGGAAACCGAGAAATTGATCGAGAAATTCCGGGCCAAAGCCTCCAAGGCATCGATGGCACAATCGCTCATCAAGAAGCTCGATCGGGTGGAAAGGATCGAAGTGGACGAGGACGACAATTCGGTCATGAGCATTTCCTTTCCCGTGTCGAAAGTTCCCGGGCGCGTCGTGGTGGAGGCCGAGCACGTCACGAAACGTTTTGGTAACAAGACCGTTCTCAACGACATATCGCTCATGGTCGAGCGCGGCAGCAAGATCGCATTCGTCGGCCAGAACGGCCAGGGCAAATCCACCTTCATCAAGGCGATGGTAAATGAATTCGATTACGAGGGCAACATCAAACTCGGGCACAATGTGCAGGTTGGATATTTTGCGCAAAACCAGGCCGAATACCTCGATGGCGAGATTACGCTCCTGGAAACGATGGAGAATGCCGCCAACGATACCAACCGTTCCAAGGTGCGTGACATGCTGGGCGCATTCCTGTTCAGGGGCGACGAGGTGGAGAAGAAGGTAAAGGTACTGTCCGGAGGCGAACGCAACCGTTTGGCGCTTTGCAAACTGCTTCTGCAACCCATTAACGTGCTGGTGATGGATGAACCCACCAACCACCTCGACATCAAGAGCAAGAATGTGCTCAAGGCAGCCTTGCAGAAGTACGAGGGGACCTTGATCCTGGTTTCCCACGATCGCGACTTCCTTCAGGGTTTGAGCAACATCGTCTACGAGTTCAAGGACCAAAAGATCAGGGAATATTTGGGCGATATCAACTTCTTCCTTGAACAGCGCAACCTGCAGAACATGCGCGAAGTTGAAAAAAGGGACGCCGTCAAAAAGGAACAGCCAAAGGAAACCGCCAAAATTTCATACGAAGACCAAAAGAAGAACAAGTCACTTCAAAACCGGTTAAGCAAGATCGAATCGCAGATCAAGCAGCTTGAGGAGGACATTCGCAAAGACGACAAGGCGCTCGAATCCAATTACGACAAGCACATCGAAGACGCGAACTTCTTCACGGCCTACAACCGTAAAAAAGCGGACCTCGACAGGCTCCTGGCCGACTGGGAAAGCGTCCAACTCGAAATCGAAAACGCCTGATCAGGCAATGAGCCCGATTTCGCGGGAGTGCGCGATGGCTTCGCTGCTGTCCCTGAAATAGCAGGTTTTTACCCCCAGGTCGGCGATGTTTTTCATGGCCTCGATTGATTTTTCTTTCTTTCGGCTTCCCGTTTGCCGAATGTACACCGCGATCACATTGACGGGGAATATCTTGCAGATGTTTTCGTAAAGGTACGGGTCCTGCTGGGAGTCATCGCCGAGCAGGGTGTATTGCAGATGCGGATAGAACTCTAATATGTGCTTGATCTTTTCAAATTTATGATTGTGGTCGCCGCGGCCGGTAATGAAAAAATCGGTAAGGCTGGTCTTGATGTCCTTTAATAGCATCACCGCGCGGGGAAGATTGTGCAATTTGGTAAAATCAACGATGAAGCGGTAAAGGTTCCACTCGCTGCTGGAAACATAGAAGAAGGCATTCTGCTCGTTTTTATTGTTGCGCCCGGCCGTGCTCAGCGCCTGATAATGCGGGACAACGCCTTCAAACAGCTTTCGGTCGTTCACATTTCGGAACAACAGGATGTACAGCTTCTTTAGGGCATTGCGGGTGTGCGAGACCAGGAAGGTATCGTCAATATCCGAAATGAACCCGAGATTGCCCTGATGTGGCCGGATGTACGTTCCCTTGGCCGAAACCTCGTGCCCATTGTGCATCGTATAGACCTGGTAATCGGTCCACCCGAAGGCGACGTCGTCCTTGAGCGGAATGCAGAATTTGAAGTAGCCGTCGTCAAGCGTCCGCGTCCGGATGGTTTTGCCGCCGTGCCTGAGAAAGACTTCGGCATTTGCACGTGTCTTGATGCGGAACATCCGGATGATCGAGCGCGCGTTCCTGAACCGTTTCTTCTGGAAATCATACTCTTCCCGGGTCTGCGGAGCGAAAACATGCCCCATGACGATGAGCTCCTGGTCGTTGGCGTACCCGCGGTACAATTTGAGGACTGGCTTCATTAAAAATCGTTATATTTGGTAGAGACTCTAATTTACCCAAAATATCCATCATTCCCAATTATGGCCTCCAAAAAGACCGTTTTGCTCGTCGTGAACCCCATTGCCGGCGGGAAGGACAAGGCAGCTATCGTAAAGGCGGCGCAGGATCGTGCCGATGAACTCGGCTACGGCTGGATCGAGTATGAAACCGACGGCGAAGAAGACATCCGCAAGATCAAATCCCTTTACCAGGACCGGCAACCCGCGAGAGTGCTGGTGGCCGGCGGCGACGGAACCATAAAGATGACCGCCGAAGCCCTTCAGGAATACAATGTCCCGCTTGGGATCCTGCCGTCGGGTTCTGCGAACGGCCTGGCCGTGGACCTGGGATTCCCGGCACGCATCGAGGAATACCTTGACATTGCCTTCGGCGATCATTTCCTTGAGTTGGACATGATCCTGATCAACGGCCAACGCAGCCTTCATCTGAGCGATCTCGGCCTCAACGCCGAACTCATCAAGAACTATGAGCAGAGCACCATTCGAGGCAAACTGGGATACGCCCTGCAAACCGTCAACACCCTGACCGACGATCCCGTGGTCTTCAATGCGGTGGTCGAGGTGAACGGGCAAAAGACCGAAGTCGCGACCAAGCTCGTGGTAATCGCCAATTCTCAGAAATACGGAACCGGTGTCACGGTCAATCCGGTGGGCAGCATGGACGACGGAAAATTTGAGATCGTGCTCTTCCGTAACCTGGACCTGATCACCGTCGGAAAGATCATTGCGGGCAATATGCCGCTGGATACGGGCGAAGTTGAAATCATCACGGCTTCGAAGGCCACCATCACAACCGATATCGATGTCCACTTCCAGGTCGATGGCGAATACTGCGGTGAGGTCAGCCGGCTTGAAATTGAGATTCTTCCGCGGCAGATGAAGGTTGCCGCGCCTCCTCCTGTTTAAACGGATGCCTTTTGGTCCACGGGACGTCCGGCTCAAAGTAACCGAATAGACGATGTATTTGTGAATTGATCAGCCGGTTTGAATGCCTGATCAGGCCGTACATGATTTCGGGTTCAGCGCCAACCGAACTTTTGATTTCAAGCGCGGTCCTTGCAAAAATGATCCTGTCATACCCGTTTTTTACGGAATACCCGAGCATGTCGTACAGCATATTGAGGTACAACATGCATTCGCGCTGCGCAACTTCGTCATAGCCGAGGAAATAGGTATCGATATCACGGCCGTTGCGTATGATGGTGTTGAATCCGACGAGCCGGTCCCCGTCAAAATACCCATAGACGAGAAAGTGCTCTCCCAACTCCCGCTTGAGTGCGTAAAAATGATCCTCGTGCAGGTAAAAGGTATTGAAGGGGGCATTGGCCGCCACGTTGTGATACAGTTCGTTGATCCGCTCCCGCCGCACGCCGATTTCGTCCAACTCCATCCGACGCTTCAGTAGCCCCGAGGCTTTCTTGCGCGCGCGCTTGTACTGATCGCGGTATTTTTTGTGCAATGCGGCCACATAATCCGCTTCATTTTTCCATTTCGAAGGGATGTTCAGTACCATATTAGGCTGCGTCGAAAAGGGATAATACGAAGTGAATCCCTTTTGTTCAAAGGCGTGCATTTCGGTGTGTGCAAAGTCCTTCCAGATCGTAAGGTGCGGCTTTCGCCCCATTGCAGTAAACTTGCTTGTCAGCTGTCGAATCGCGATCGCGAATGCCAGGACCACTTCCTTGGGATCTTCTCCCTTGACGATGGCGAAAGCGTTTTGCCCGGTCAGCATATTGTTGCCCAGGATGAGCACGTTTGACGCAAATCTCCTGAACACGAAAGTCCTGATCGCGGTTTTGAGGCGGTTGTCGCGCTCCCCGAAGGATTTCAGCCTTGACATGTCCAAAAATTGTGATATGGCCACCGCCACGGGTTCCTCACCGCGGTACACCAATAAGTAGTGAAGTTGCATATTTGCAGGCGCCGATCGGTGCAGGGCACGCAGGTATTTCCGGGACAGGAAGATGTTGTTCCGTGCGGGGATGTCCCAACAGGAGGGAAGGCTGTCTATGTCGTCGAAGATTTCGGGCCGAAGCGTTCCCGTCACGAATTTTTTTTCAAAAGTAAGTTTAATTGCCGCGTAGGATGTTAAAGCAAATCATAAAAAATCCCGCTCGGTGGCGGGATCCTAAAAAAATAGCTTCTTTATGTCCAGGCGCAGATGATGCCGCCCATGATCATGCAGGCGATGATCCAGTAGCCGCCGGTGACCAGGGTATAGCGCCAACTGCGTCGCTCGTACAGCGCATTGGTCCCGATTACCGGCAGAGCGAAGAAAAGCCCGCTCATAAACCCGTGGAGCATTCCGTGCTGAAAGGTCCTGTAGGTCGAGCCATAGGCCTTCATGTAATTTTCAAAGATCGATGGGTCCGCGTCGATTTCCACCGTAGACGCATAAGCTCCCCATTGGTGGATGACCAGATGTTGAAGGATGAGGGAAATCATGAAAGCATAGAACAAGGACATGCCAAAGACCAGCGCCATATTGGGGCCCTTGCCTTCGGCGGGGTTCGTGCCTGATTCGCGCATCCAGACGGTTCCGAATACTTTTGGATGATACCACACAAAGCCGACAACCAGCGTGGACAGCGCCGCCACGATCAAAGGTAATAGTTTGAATTCCATCTGTTTTGGTTTAAAGGTTTTTCAAATGTAAAAATATTCTGGCAGAAAATAATTGCAAGTGAAAAAGAGCGATCGGAAATATGGTAAAAGTAAGAATTTATCCCATAAATATTTATACAAAATGCATTTCGTCGATTTTATTTGCAGATTATCGGCAAATCAACATACATTTGACCTGTTAATCAAACACGCACGATCATGAAAAAATTTACGCTGCTCACCCTACTGCTGACATCGATGGTTTCGATCGCCGCAATTTCACCTGCCGAACGCAAAGCGCTGATAAAACTCCACCAATCAACCGGTGGCGCCCAATGGACCAACAAATGGAACCTGGATGCCCCTGCCGAGAAATGGTACGGCGTCAAGGTCGAGAACGACAAAGTCGTATCGGTCGATCTTTCCAACAATAATTTGCAAGGTCAGATCCCGTCCGAAATAGGGAACCTTACCTCGCTTAAACAACTCAACCTATTCCGCAACGGATTGACAGGCCCAATCCCTTCAAGCCTTTCAAACCTGAAGGAGCTCAAATCGCTGAACCTCTCCTTCAACAAGCTCAGCGGAAAAATTCCTGCCGCCCTTGGAAATATGGTTTCGTTGCAATCACTTGAACTTTATATGAACAGGCTGTCGGGCGAGATTCCCGCCGAAATTGGCAAACTGTCCCAATTGCAGACCTTGTCCCTGTTCAACAATGAACTGGAGGGCGAACTTCCCCAGGCTCTTTACAACCTTAAAAACCTGAAGGTCCTCCTGCTGAGCAGCAATAAACTGACCGGCAAACTTTCAATGGAGGTGGCCAATTTGACCTCGCTCGAAAACCTCGGCCTGTTTGAGAACAACATGGACGGCCAGGTTCCCTTTGACCTGGAAAAACTTCGCAACCTCAAGGAGATGAACATTTCCTATAACAAATTCAACGGATTGGTGTCCCGCCATCTGGCCCAGCTGGATATGCTCAACATGACCATGATCAATGACAAGGGAGTTGCCACGACGCTGAAGGTGGACATGAACCGAAATTCGGCGCTTGCTGCGGACGAGTAAATTTTTTCATATAGTTTGTTAGTTGAATCCCCGCTCTCCCAGGCGGGGATTTTTTTTCGTCCCGACGGTAATGACCTGCGTGAGGCGCGTTAGCGATGGAAGCGGGCATCCTTTTGCCGGCATCGCCGCAAAAGATAAAGCGGACAGCGCGGCCTTTTGGCAACGCCGCAATTTGTGATTTGGCTAACATCTGTTTCGCGTTGCATTTGGTATCTTTAAGTAAAACCAATTTTATGATCCAGCAAATGACCGCGTTGCCCTCGAATATGGTGGGTTTTCGCTCTTCGGGAACCGTGACCAAGGAAGATTTTGATTTCGTGATTGAGCGCGTGAAGCAGAATGTGGCCGAGAACGGCGAACTGAACTATATGCTCGTGCTTGACAACGATCCGTCGGATTTTACGGCCGGAGCCTGGTTGAACGATGCCTGGCTCGGGGTGAAAAACCTCCTCAGGTGGAACCGCGCCGCCATTGTCACCGACCTCGAAAGCGTAATCAAGTTTACCGATGCCTTCAGCAAGGTCATGCCGGGCGAATTCAGGGGCTATCGCAAGGCTCAGGTGCAGGAGGCCACGGATTGGGTTTCAGGAGTAACCAATTAATAAACGATATGGGAGAAGTCAAACACCTTGGGGACCGCACCGAAGCGATCGCCAAATTGAAAGAACTGGCGGAAGATGTGGGAATCTGCATGTTTTGTACCAACCTGGGCCAATTGCCGATTTCGGCACGCCCGATGAGCCTCCGGGAAGTGGACGAGGAGGGGAACCTCTGGTTCATCAGCGGGGCCAGTACACACAAGAACATGGACATCGAAACCGATAACCGCGTGCAACTGTTTTTCGCAAAAATGTCGGACAATCACTACCTTTCGGTATACGGGAATGCGTCGATTTACCGCGACCGCGAAAAGATCGACGAAATCTGGACCCCGATCGCCAAAGCCTGGTTCGAGGAAGGGAAAGATGATCCCGAAGTGACCGTGATCAAGGTGGCCCCATCGGATGCCTACTACTGGGACACGCAGGACGGCAAAGCGATCGCGTTCCTGAAATGGACTGCCGCGGCCGTCATTGGTAAGCGGATGGACGACGGGGGAGTCGAGGGAGAGATGAATTTGTAATCATCGGCAAAATTTATAGACCTCAAAAGTTTTTGTCCCGATGTGCAATTCAAGTATGGAACGCATCGGACGGAAATTTTTGAGGTTTTTCATGCGCAAATCTTACGGGTTGCCGATGGCGCGCTTGCCGTCGATGCCGGGTCGTTCTTCCTCGCGGTAAACGTCGGGTTCGTATTTCTTGATCTCGACAACGTTGGTTGGGATATTGAACCCTGCGTCGCGAAGCGCATTCATGATCCCGATGATTGCCTGTGATTTTATCTTGCCCGAACCGGGGCCATGCGCGTCGATCCAATACTGCACCGTAATCTGCACCGAATTGATCGAAAATCCCGTCACCAGGACCGAGTGCGGATGTTCGCCCGAGAGTACGCCCTCGATCTTGGATACGGTATCGGATATTATCGAGATCGCCTTTTCATAGTCGGCGCCGTATTCCACGCCTATTACAACTTCCTGCGGCAGGATCTTTTCCTTTGTGAAATTGGTCAGCGGATTCTTGATGAGCAGGGCATTGGGCATGAAAATGTTTTTTCCGTCCGACAAAACCTGCGTGTCCCGAAGATTGAGCGCCAGCACCTTGCCTTTGACGCCGTTGCTTTCAATCGTGTCGCCGATGTGGAAGGGCCTTTTGAAGGCGAGCAGGATGCCCGCGAGAAAATTTTCGCCGATGTCCTTCAGCGCAAATCCAATGACGAATGCCGAGATTCCGGCGCCGGCGAGCAAGGTTGCGGCGATTCCCGTGAGCCCCACGATGCGCAGCACCAGCAAAAGGCCGACGATTACGAATACAGCCTTTATAAAACGAGCAATAAAATTGGCGAGCAAGGGATCGTGCATGCGTTTTTGCAGGCTTCGGCCCGCAATGGATTTCGCCTTGGATGCGATGAAGAGGGCCACAAGAAATGCGATGACCGCGAGAATCAGCTTGGGCGTGACGCGAACAATCGCTTCGTAATAATGGGTAAGGTGCCTGGCGATGTCATTTGCGAATTCTTCCATAAGTCTTTTTTCAAAAATGCAACGCACTCAATAAAATTGCCTTACAGGATTCAGGCGATTACTTACAGGGTTATCATGTAAATTTTGTAAGGATTTGGCAAATTCCTGTAAACCGCCGCTTGCCAATTTTTTGCAATTTTAAAGAAACCGAATTACCAACCTGACCGTGATGAAAACCAAACCAAATCGCCGAAAAGACTGGAGAAATGCGCTCCGCGAAAGTGAAAAGAAGCAGGTTTTGGCCCCAAAAAGCCTCTGCCTGAAAAATTTATTGCAAACCAACATCCGCCTGCTGAAAAGCCTTGATATCAGCAATGCGGTCTTATTTTAGAAACCATGGAAGAGAATATCAAAAATACCAGGAACCAGGATTCTGTGCGAAGTGGGGATCAGGCCGCCCGGTCCCGCGAGAACGACGATTTCAATGCGAACGACTGGGACGACAATGTAGAAACCGATAAATACCTCGCATTGGAACAGCCGGGGGTCACCTATACACAGGAGAGCCGCGCTACGATGAATTCGGATTACGAAAATGCTGAGGATGCCGAGGGCACCTTTGACACAACGGGCGAGAACAGCCGCAATGCCGACGCGTTCAGCCAGGACGATTACATCCTACGGGACAACATCGATCTCGATGAGGACCAGAATCAATCCATATCCTCGGAGGATAACGACAAGTGACCCAATGGTCATGAAAAGGAGAAGGCTTAACCGCCTTCTTTTTTTTTGCCGATGATCTTCAGGACCAGGATGATTCCGGCAAGTGCGGCCGAAACCGCATTGGCCAGGATGATGGGCAGGTCATCGCGGATGATTCCGTAAACGAGCCACAGGACCAGTCCCGTAAAGAGAAGGATATAGGTAAGGGTTGAGATGCTTTCGGTGGAACGCGTGCGGATGATCTTGACGGCTTGCGGAACATTCGCTGCCGTTGTCAGGATAGCGGCCGCAATGCCCAGGATTTTGATCCAGTCCATCAGATTGACTTAAGGATTTGCTTCAGGTCCAGAGCATCGTCGAAAAAGCCTCTCCACAAATCGCCTTTCTTGGCAATCCGCGCCGGAACGGTTGTCAGGTTGAATTTGGACAAGTCAAGCTTTTCATTGATTTCTTCCCATTCCAGCGGTGTCGAAACTCCGGCACCTTCGCGCGGCCTGATCGAGTAGACGCTGGCCATCGTCTTGCCGCGTCCGTTTTGCAGAAAATCAAGATAGACCTTACCGACGCGTTTGTCCGGCATCCGCTCAAGGCTTGTGATGTCGGGCAGTGCACGGTTCACCATCTGGCTGATGAGAAGTGAAAACTGGCGTGTCTGATCGTATGTGTACTTCGGCAGTACGGGAATAAATACATGGATTCCTTTTCCGCCCGAAGTCTTGACATAGCCCTTGATTCCAAGCGAATCGAGGACTTCCTTGACTTTCAGGGCGGTCGCAACGAGTTTTTTCATGTCGGCCTTGTTGGGGTCGAGGTCGAAAATAATGTAATCGGGATTGTTAAGCGAACCCACGCGGCTGCTCCATGGATTGAGCTCGATGCACCCCCAGTTGGCCAAAAACAGTAAAGTCTCACGGTCGTTGCACAGGAGCCATTCGATGGGTTCCGAGGCAGACTCGGCCTTGATTTTTTTGGTCTTGATCCACTTGGGAACCATCCCGGCGACGTTCTTCTGGAAGAATCCCTCGCTCTTGACCCCATCGGGTGTGCGGCGGAGCGACTGTGGGCGATCCTGCAAATAGGGGAGGATCGTGTCGGCCATGGCATCGTAATACCGGATCACGTCGCCCTTGGTTATGCCTTGCGCAGGAAAAAACAATTTGTCCAGGTTTGTAAATTCCACCCTTCCCGCGTCGGGAAACTCATTTTGTTCCGATTTCTTGGAAGCAGCCTTCCTCGGCGGTTTCTTGTCCATGGTTGCGGTATCGACCTCGGGCGTTTCCTTCACGACCTTTTTGGCCGCTTTGTCCTCCCGCAATCCCAAAAATACCGGATGGCGCATGATCCCGGTTTCGGTCATCTCGGAGAATTTCACCTGCGCAAGCAGTTTGGGCTGGACCCAATGTGCGCCGGCCAAACGGGGCGCCTTTGAGAACGGGCTCGATTTGGTCTCGATTTTTTCAAGCTTTGATCGCAACTCCTTTAATATTGCCGAATTGAATCCGCTGCCAACTTTTCCCGAGTAAACCAAATCGTCACCCTGGTAATATCCCGTAAGCAGCGCCCCGATTCCCTGCCGGCCACCCTGCGGATCGGTAAAACCGGCAATCACCATTTCCTGTTGTTGTTCGGTCTTGATCTTGAGCCAGTCCTTGGTCCGGCGGTCAAGATGGTATTTTGATGTGGATTTTTTGGCGATGATTCCCTCGCCACCGAGTTTCTCGGCATTCTTGAAAGCTTCATTGCCCGAACCCGCCACATGTTCCGAATACTTTACATTTTTCATCTCGGGCACCACGGCGCGGAGTATTTTCTTTCTCAGCAACAGTTCAAGTTTGGTGAGGTCAAATCCATTGAAGTAGAGGATGTCGAAAACATAGAATTTGAGTTTGCCGCGCTTGGGTTTGTCGGCGTGGTTCTGCAGCCATTGGAACTGGCTTTTTCCCGCCGCGTCCTCCATTACGATCTCACCGTCCAGGATCACGTTATGCGCGAATCCGTCCAATGTTTTCCGGATCTCATCGTATTTGTCGAACGTGAGGCCGTTCCGCGAATACAGTTCGCACTTCCCGTCTTCGACCATTGCAAGTGCGCGGTAGCCGTCATACTTGGTCTCGAAGATCCATTCGTCATTGTCAAATGGCTCGTCGGCCAGGGTAGCCAGTTGCGGCTTCCATTCCCGGGGGAAGTGGGTAATGCGTTCTGCATCCTTCAGGTCTTCGGGCGAAAATTCAATGGTTTCCTTTTGTGCCGATGAGGCCTTTTTCTTTGCGGGTTTTTTCTTGGCATCGGCAAGCGCCGCAACATTTTCGGCCACCGATTTGTTCGAGTGCCAAACCTCGTCGCCTTCGGCAATTTCGTCGAGCCCGCGCCCCGTCAGCACCGAAGTCTGGTCGTATTCCACCTTGGCGCCAGAATGTTCGTCCTTGCCCTTCATCAGCAGCCACTGCCGGTCCTCGCCCTTCATCATCACGCAATGCCAGGAACCCTTGAGCTTCTTGCCCTCGAGCACCACCTTGATGTTTCCGTCCCGAAGTTGCTTTTTCATCAGGGAATTGTCCCTAGCTTCGTCTTCGTTTCCTTCGGCATGATAGGTTCCGATGTCCCAAACCATGACGGTTCCGCCGCCGTATTCGCCCTGCGGGATCGTGCCCTCAAAATCGATGTACCCCATGGGATGGTCTTCGGTCTGTACGGCGAGGCGCCGGTCTGCAGGATCGGCAGAAGGGCCTTTCGGGACGGCCCAACTCACGAGAACCCCGTCAATTTCAAGCCTAAAATCATAATGCAGGCGTGAGGCGGCGTGCTTTTGCACAACAAAACGCAACTTGCCCTTTGAGGATTTCTTGATCCCCTTGGGTTCGCGCGTCTTTTTGAAATCGCGTTTCTCGTTGTACTTTTCGAGTCCCATGCTAGTTTTTTATGGCCGCAAGGCTGGCCCGTAATTGTTCGAGCAAGTCGTCTTCCGCAGGTTTCTTGGCTTTTTTCGCGGGAGCATCCTCCTTGGCGCCTTTCTTTGGCTTTTCTTTGGACTTCTGCTCGATCATCTTGATCATTTCTTCCTTGTAGGTATCCTTGTATTTCTCGGGTTGGAATTTATCGCTCATCTGGTCGATGATGGTCATCGCCATATCCAATTCCTTCTTCTCGATCTTGATGTCGGTGGGAATTTTAGCTTCCATCGGATCGCGCAAATCCTCGTCAAACCGAATCTGGATCAGCAGGATCGCATCGTTTTCCACCTTTAAGATGCCGAGGTGTTCGGCGGTGCGCATCACGTATTTCGCGAGCCCGACCTTACCTGATTTCTTCAACGCGGTCCTGAGCAGGGCATACGTGCGGGCGGCCTGTTTTTCAGGCTCGATGATATACGGTTTTTCCAGATATTGCGACGGGATTTCGTCCTCGAGCACGAATTCAAAAATTTGGATGCTCTGGGTTTTCTCGGGCATCAGCCGCGCAAGGTCATCTTTATCCAGGACGACATAGTCGCCGTTTTCCTTGCGGTAACCCTTGGCAATTTCCTCCCACGGCACTTCCTTTCCGTCCTTCTTGCAGATGCGGACATACTCGATCGCGCACTTGTCCTTTTTCCTGATCATGTCAAGGTCGACCCGGTGCGAAACCGATCCGCTGTAGAGCCTGACCGGGATGTTTACCAGCCCGAAGGTAATCCCGCCTTTCCAGATCGCTTTCATCTCGTCAGATTATGAGTTCGTTTTGTTTTTGAGGATGGTCCACCGGAGCGGCCTCGAAGGTGCGGCTGTGTTTCTTTATGCTCTCAATGTACTCCAGGTGCGGGATGCGGTTTAGATTTTCGTCCAGGTCCCAGATGCCACAGTTTGAGAAGCTGTTCAGATCGTCCCAATCCGGCCTGTCGGTCACGGGATAAATGCAGATTCCCAAGAGCTCGACGCCCTTCTGCATTGCAATCCGGCATTCGTGGACCACCTCGTCCAGCCATTCGATGCGTCCGGCGCCAAAGTGCCCGGTCTCCGAAAGAAAGATCGGTTTGCCGTAACGATTCGCCGCCATCTCAAGCAATTTGGCAATCCGTGATCGCTTGCCCGTGGTTTCCGGCCAATCAAGCGGGCCCACATTGTGCTCCCATTCGGAGTTCCAGTAGTAATTGAAACCCAAGATCTCGAGCAGGGACTCGTCGCCGCCAAGTTCGGGGCAGATCCGGCCCGAGATGATGTCCATCGCCTGGAACTGGTGTTCGTTGAGGTCGCGCACGACATCGGCATCGCACTCAAAAGCCTGGTGAACGCGGATCAGTGGTTCGACCAGAATGACCGTGCATGAAGGATCGACCTCCTTGAGGATCTTGATTCCCACGATAGCCGCCTTGCACAAATGGTACTTGATGTCCCAGCCGCTGTTCACCATGAAGGGGACCGTTCCGCGGACATCCCCCGAATGCCAGGACAGGAAACTGATTTCATTGATCGGGACGACCAGTAGCGGTTGTTTTGAAAAGGTCTTGTGGAATTCGGCGAAGGCCTCGCACAAAGCCGCGAACCGCTTCGTGAATAGCGGATGCGTGGGAAACATGCCGTCGGGATAACCGAAGTGGCAAAGGTCCCAGATTTGTTCGATCCCGTACTTTTCGGCGGCATCCATCCGGTATTTGACTTCGCTGAAATCAAACGATCCGTCGCCCTTGTCCACCGCGCTCCAGCAAATGCCTTCGCGCACGGTCAGGATTCCGATGGTGGCGAGCATCCGGTAATCTTCCTCGACGCGCAGGTCGTGTTGCGTCTCCTTCAAGAGGTTGACGCGGACGCCGTCGCGGTTGATGTGGTCGGCGCACTCATATCCGCCCATGAAAAAAGTCCTGAATGGAGTCATCTTATGCGACATTTAAGTTGTTTTCGCGCACTTCAAGTTCATGGAAGAGGTCAAGCGCGTTCTTGAAGGCCTGGTCCATGTTGAAATATTTGTAATTGGCGAGCCTGCCCACGAAGTAGATATCGGTCAGCTTTTCGGCTTCGGCTTTATATTTTTCGTAGATGGCCTGGTTCCGCGAGTTGGGGACCGGATAATACGGATCGCCCTCGTCAACGGTGTATTCGCGAACGATCGTGGTCTTTTCCGACTGTTGGTTGCCGAAGTGCTTGTACTCGACGATTCTCGTGAAGCTGACCTCGGTTCCCGGATAGTTCACGACTGAATTTTCCTGGAAGAATTCGGCGTCCACCGTCTCCGAAACAAAATTGATCGACCGGTACTCCAGCTTCTCATCAAGGCTGTGCTTGAATTCAAAGAATCGGTCGATGGGGCCGGTGTAGAACAACTTTTCAAAATCCCCAAGTTCCTCGCGGACGTCGAAGAAATCAGTGTTGAGCATGACTTCGATGTTTTCGTGATCGAGGATCTTTTCAAACATTCTGGTGTACCCGCCCTTTGGAAGCGCCTGGTATTTGTCCGAAAAATACCTGTCGTCAAAATTGGTCCTGACCGGAATACGCTCTAGTACCGATGCGTGCAGTTCTTCGGGATATTTGTCCCATTGCTTCTTCGTATAGTGGCGGAACATCTTCTCATACAGTTCGGTTCCCACTTTGCTGATCACGGCCTCTTCCCCGTCCTTTGGATTCTCGATGGGGATGCGGTTGTCCTCGAGCCACTGTTTCATCTCGGCTTCGGACTTAAGGTCCAGCCCAAAAAGCATGTTGACCGTCGTGATGTTCACCGGAATCGGGACCAGGCGGCCATCGACTTTGGCCAATACCTTGTGTTCCCAGTCGTACCATTCGGCGTAGCGGTTGACATACTGCCAAACGTCTTCCTCATTGGTGTGGAAGAGGTGCGCGCCGTATTTGGAAACAAGGATGCCGTTGTCGTCGATATAGTCGTAACAGTTTCCCGCGATGTGGTCGCGTTTTTCCAAAACCAGCACCTTTTTCCCGATCGAGGCATAGCATTGAGCAAGAACGGCGCCTGAGATACCGGCGCCGACTATGATGATGTCATACTGCTTCATGCTTTCGCTGTTTTGCTGATCAGGAATTGCATTTTATTGACGGTGTTGTTCCAGGAGGTTTTCTCAAGGATTTCATCGTATTCGCATTCGAGAGACAGATCGTGCGGGTTTTCAAGGATGAACTGGACCGCTTCGCTGAATTCGTCCGGAGTTTCCACAATGCTCACGCAATGTTTGTAGTCGCGGACCACGTCCCGGATGGGTGTGGAGATGATGCATTTTCCGGCGGCCATGTATTCAAGGGTTTTGGTCGGGCTGATGAATTCGGTGGCCTCGTTAAGCGCGAATGGCATCATGGCGACCGAGAAGGCCTTCAGGTAATTGGGCAGCATATTGTATGGCCTCATCCCAAGGTAGTGGATGTTTTCGGCTTTGGGCAGATCCTCGTCGCTGATTTTTGCGATGGGTCCGATCATGACGAACTGCACGTCAGGGTTGCGGTCGGCCGTTCCACGGATCAGGTCAAGGTCGATGCGTTCATCGATCACACCGTAATACCCGACGATCGGATGCGGAATATTGGCAATATCTTCCGGAATGGCGACCCCGTTCATGGCTTTGGCAAAATGCTCGCGGTCCACTGAGCTAGGGAAACAGAAAACATTTGGGTGCTGTTTTTTCTTGGCTTCGTATAGCGACTTACCGCCCGTGAAGACGATGTCGGCCTGTGCGAGAAGGAACTTTTCCTGGACGATCAATTCGGCAGGCGCACCGCGGAACTGGGTCAGTTCATCCATGCAGTCGTAAACTACTGTGTCAAACCTGAACTCGTCCAGGAGGGGCACGAAGGATGCCGAATAGAACCATCCCATCTCTACGTGACGATTGGCCACGAATTGCGGAATGACATTCTTGATCGCGGCAATATTCTCCACCCTCGGCTGTAGCACGTGAAGGTTTTCGGAGATCTCCAAACGTTCGGCAGTGTTTTTCTGGTCTTCGGAGAATCCGATCGGTTCCTCGATCATAAGGATCTTCATGGATTTTGCGAGGCGGCTGATGATGTGTTGCGGCCTCTGGTAGACAAATTGCCAACGAAGGTGGCAAAACACGATCAGGTCGTATGTTTCCTGATGTCCGGTGGTGGCTGTAATGGTAACTTGGTTGGTGGTTTTGCGGCGTGACGCCGTGGTTTGTCTGACAATTTCCATATTGTTGTTTATAGGCGTTAATGAAAGGATTACAAAGTTGGCCCTAACATCGCACTTGACGATTACAGCATTTTGCGAAAACCTTATATCATTATCATAATTGCCTGCAAAGGGATTGAACAATTGCCTATAAATTGTTAAAAATCTTCAAAATGGAAATTGTAGTATTTATTGGAAAAATTATATAATATGGATTTCGTTGGGAAAAGGGAATTTTACAATATCAAACCAACCGATATGTATACAACCTGGAAACACGGTGAGACGGAAGGGCAGGTCATTTTTGATGAAAACCTATCCATCCTCAATTACGCCAGCCCGGATCCTCACGACGGTTCACCGGCAAACATCGACCCGGAGAGGCAGAAAGAACTGGAAGAAGTGGGAAGGCTGGATACCGACGACGATGACGACGATTTTGAACCGGCGGGCGACATGGAACCATCGGATAACCAGGATGACGAATAGCATGAACCGATAAAGGAATTGCGTATCAATTGCCGAAATCAGTTGAGAATAGTTTCAGGAAAATTTATCGTTCATCAAAAATGGAGTTATGCAAATAGCTCCATTTTTTTATGCTTTCCCTTGAGCTAGTGATCAAAGAGCTCTCCGGTAAAATACTTGGCTGGATATAAAAGAAAAAAGATGATAAGGAATCCCTACATTACCTTACCATCTTTTTATATGCCGGCCAAAGGCCGTAACAAAAATTTTATTTTGCTTTTGTAAAATTACCTTTCCGCCTATGGAACGGCTTATACAATTTAAAGGTCTTTTTATATAATTCCAACATCAGAACGGATAGCCGATCGCGAGGTTGAATACCAGGTTGTTGCTGCGCCAATGTTTGCCCCCGAGATCGATCTGGTCCAATACCCATCGCTCGCCGTCAGGCAGATAGGGTTTCCGAATGGGGAAGGCAAGATCGGTTCGCAGGATCAGGAAACTAAGGTCGAACCGAAGTCCCACTCCCGTTCCCACCGCGAGTTCTTTAAGGAACTTTCCCGAAAATTCTCCACCGGGCTTAAGCGGGTTTTTGTTCATTAGCCAAATATTGCCCGCGTCCACGAATACGGCCCCATGTACCACGCTGAATAATTTTGCCCGATATTCGGTGTTCAATTCCAGTTTGATGTCACCGCTTTGGTCGGGCAGGAACGAGCTTGCCTCCACTTCAGGATTATAACTGCCCGGGCCGATGCTCCGAGCCCGGAATGCGCGGACGCTGTTGGTGCCGCCAACGAAAAACTGGCGTATGAACGGCAGCTCACGTGAATTCCCATACGGAAAGCCCGCGCCGATAATGATCCGGCTGGCCAGCTGGGAATTGTCGGTCAGCCGGACGTAGTGCCTGAAATCGCTTTCGCCTTTCAGGAATTGGCTAAACGGCACCTGGAAAATCTTGACCGTATCCCCTTTCTTGACGTTCGCACCGGTCACGAGTCCCGCGACATTTCCGGCGGCTTCGGCCAGGCCCTTGAAATAAAAGGTGTGTTTGCGGCTTCGGCGCATGGTATTGGTGAAGGTAAAGGTATAGGTCGGGCCGAAGATCAATTGTTTTTCGATGACTTTCGCCAGCGACGGATTTGCGGCAATTTGTTCCCGGTACAGATCGGTAACCTGCGACGGGCTTACGAAATTGATGTCGGTGACCAAAAGTTGGTGTTCCTTGCGGATGTCTTCTTTCCAGAGATAACCGAACGACCCTTTGAAGGAATTCAGCGAGTAGAGTTTCGATCGGTTTTGGTATTCGTAACCGAGGGTCGCCCTGGTGCGCGGAACAAATCCGCTCGCCGTGTGCACCTTGAAAGGGGTGATGAACCTGGGCCAGGTGAGGCTGGCTTCCGTCCCGATTCGGTAGACGTTAAAACCCTTGTTGACACCCGAAACCTGGACCTCCATCCCGCCGAAGCTTGATACCGAGAGCAGTTCGGCGCCGCGGAACGCATTGCGGTGCGACCAGTTCACGTTAAGTTCGGTGCCCGTATAATTTGCCGAATTGGTTTTGCCCAACACCTCGACGCGAATGGATTTTTTCGGCAGGGGCGTCAGGAAATAATACGCGTTCAGGGAGTTCGGTATCGAATCGGAAAGCCTGAATTCATTCTTCACGAACTTGAAAGGGCCCATGTTCACCAGCCTGTTGAGTGACAGGTTGTGCTCGCGGCGGCTGTAGATGTCGCCTCGCTTGAACTGCATCGTATTGTCGAAAATCCTCGGCCGGAACATCTTTGACGAATCGATAATCGTGAAGTCCCCGTACTGCAGGACATCCTCTTTCCGGAAGTTGACCGTATCGGTCTTGATCGAAAAGTTGGGATAGATCGTAATGTCGTCGATGGTATAAACTTCCCGCGCCTGCTGTGGGGTATCGTCCTTGATCTTCATCTTCAGGTCCACCTGGTACTTGCCCACGGTACTGTCCACCTGCACGAGCAGATAGTCGGGGCTGAAATAATAAAACCCGCGGTTCTTCAGCCTGGAATCGATGCGCTCCCGCTCGGCCTTGATCACGTCCAGGTCATACGGCTCGCCGGGTTTGAGGGCGCTGCGACGTTTGGTACGGGCAATTGCCCTTCCCACCGCGGTAGAGTCTTCCGGGAAAAACACTTCCCTGATCTTGTACTGCACGCCCGGCCGGACGGTGTATTCGGCTGATGCCCTGCGGCCCTTTCTTGTTGAATCGGAACTGGTACGCGCCTTGAAATACCCGTGGTTTTCGGCAAAATTCTGCAGGACATCGGCATTGTATTCCAGGTCAACCTGGCTGAAGAGTACCGGCGGCTCACCGAATTTATTCCGCAACCAGTGCCTGAGCCCCCGGTCTTTTTTGGGCGTTCCGGCCAGATTGTAGGCGTATAGTTTTACCCGCAATCCGAGGATTTTAGAATTCGGAACGGGCCGCAACATGCCTTTCATTTCCTTTTCAAGTGCCTTGCGCTCCTTGCGTTTGATCACGCTGTCCTTGATTTTGACGGTTCCGCCCGTGTAGAGCAGTTCGCCTTCGGGGAGGTATTTGATGTTGCTGCATGAGGGTGCGAGCAAAATGGCGATGAGCGCTATGAGGATCCTAATCTTCATCCTTTTCGATGTTTAGTGCAGGTTTGTTATCGGGTTCGACGTTGGCCTCGCGTTCTTCCTTGCGCTTGTCGCGTTCCCGGCGGCGCATTTCCTTTTCTTCCTCGGTCCGGTGGAACAGTTCCCTGAAACGGTTGTAATCCATGGTAATGATGAAGGCTAGGCCCGTCTCCACGACCTGGCCCTGCAACGCCACCTGGTACTCGTTTTTGCGGTAAGCCCTCACCATGTAGCGGCCGTCCTTGGTCAGCTGGTAATCGGCGGAAATGTCTCCCGCAATCGTATTGGCCTGTTCGTTCGGGTTTTGTTGCCCCTCAAGCCCAAAACTGCTGCCAACGGTCACCTTTAGGCGGTCATCCAGCATTTTCTTGGAAATGCCCACGTTGAGGTCGGTGCGGTTTTCCTTGACGCCTGTTGTGTAGTCTTCCGTGGATTCGAGATCGAAGTTAAGTTCGACGCCCTTGATGAGGTCGCCCGCGATGTTATTGAGTTGCTGCGAAAGGATCTTGCTGACGCTCTGGCGTGCGATCGCTTCGGCACCGGCAGATCCGGCTTCGCTGGCAAACGGGTTCTCGCCGATAAACCGAT
Source organism: Bacteroidota bacterium (assembly GCA_023390775.1). Classification (GTDB taxonomy): domain Bacteria; phylum Bacteroidota; class Bacteroidia; order Flavobacteriales; family Flavobacteriaceae; genus Flavobacterium. The sequence goes on from JAEWCF010000097.1 coordinate 28,155, forward strand.
TGAGCAGGAGCAGGGCGAATACCTGCTTGTTCATTTCGGCGGGATCGCGGCGCATCTGCTCGAGCTTGGTTTGCGAAGATGTCACGATCTCCGATGAAACGGCGTAATTTCCGTCCGGCAATACAATGTCGAACGTGATTACCGGCCGAAGCAGCTCGCCGTTCATTTTGAGCAGCGTCTCGAAGGGGATTTTTTGCTTATAGGTATTGCGCACCGATTGCGACACGCCGGCCAATTGGTCGCCCACCAAATCGATGGGAGCCGCTTCCACTTTATAGATTGCCGTCACGTCGATGGTGGCCTGTGTGGGTTCGCCGTTCCAGATGATCGAACTGCCCGGCTTGATTTCGAACCTGCGCCGCAAAAGGTTGAACGACATCTCGTAGGCGCCCTCGGTAAATTCGTATTTTCCGGTCAGGGTGGTCTTGCCCGACGGATCGATGCCGCCGGTCAGATCGCCCTCGCCCTTGAGGTTGAGGTAGTCCCCGTTGCCCTTGTCGATTACCAGTGACAGCATCGCTTCCTTGACAATTTCGATGTGTACCGATACGTCGACGCCGCGTACTTCGGTCTTGTCGAGTTCGTTGCGGAGGATCAGCGTCTCCTTGAGCAATTGGTTTTCCTCGTCCACGAATTCCACGATGCCTTCGCGGTCGGCGATTGCGGGGTCCGATTGCGGAAGCACTACCGAAAAATTGGTGTCCTCATTGATCTTCACGCGGCCCGAAAC
>JAEWCF010000101.1 GCA_023390775.1 Bacteroidota bacterium
AATTAAAGAGGCAAAGATAGCAAAACGGGGTCAGTTGACGGCGGTCGTGTCGGCGGTCGTGTCTTTTTGGCCGGCCTTTTTTTGGGTCACCAGGTAAACGCCCGCAAAAATCATCAAAGCTGAAGCGATCTTGACCCAGCCCAGCGAATCCTTGTCCAGCGCAATGGCAAATATTGTCGCGAAAAGCGGCTGCAGGTAGATGAAGACCGCGACCGTCACGGGCTTGAGTTCGCGCATCGAGAGCAGGTTGAGCAAGTAGGTGAGAAATGTTGAAAATACCACCACAAAACCAATTTTCCACATCGCATCCATCGGTACAAAAACCCAGTTTACGGCCTGTAATTCGGCCCAGCCGAAGGGCAGGACCATCCCGAATCCGAAGAGATAGATCCATTTGACGAAGGTAAAGGCGTTGTAGCGGTCCATAAGTTTCTTGACGATGATCAGGTAGAATCCATATGACACCGCGTTGACGAAAACCAGAAAATTCCCCAGCATGGCATTCGGTGCCGATTCGGCTGATTTTCCGTAGAGGATCAGTGTTGCCGTTCCCGCCAGTCCAAGGACAATCCCGATGGCTTTTCGCGCCTCCATCCGTTCTTTCATGATCATTGCCGTGAGCACCAGCACGATGATGGGCGTGGTTACCATCAGCACCGCCGCCGAAATGGGCGAGGTCAGGCTCAGGCCCTTAAAAAATGTGAGCATATTGAGCGCGACGCCAAAGAATGCGGCTGCCGCGATACGGGGAAAATCGGAGGCGGCGATTTTTTCCTTCGGCACAAAAAGCCACGCGAGCCAGAAAAGTACCGCCGATCCGCCAACACGCAGTACGATGAAACCAAAGGCATCGATATACGCCGGCATCACGTCTTTCGCAATTGTGAAGGTCACGCCGTAAATGATGGAAACCATCGTCGCGCCTATAAGCGCCAGGGTGCGTTTGCTCATAATGCGGCGATGGCCCCTTCAACCGACTTTTTGCTGTTGCCGACGAAAATTTGGTCGCCGATCAGGAAAACAGGTCGGTTTAGAAAGGTGTAATGCTCCAGGATCAGGTTTTTGAAATCGTCTTCGCCAAGATTTTGTTCCTTGAGTTTGCGCGCGGTGTAAAGCTGTGACCGACGGCTGAAGAGCGCCTCGTAACTGCCGGCGCGGCGGTGCATTTCGGTCAGCTCCGCAGGGGTTATCGGGTCTTTCTTGATATCGCGCAGCACGAGGTTATTTTCAGGCAATGATTTGAGAATCTTGCGGCAGGTTTCGCAGCTCGGAAGGTAAAAGACCGTATCCATGGATGAAATTTGTGCAAAGGAATATTATTCTACATTTATCAAAAAATAAAATGCAGAACATTTTTGACATCACCCTGACCAGCCGGCAAAAATTACGCGATTTTGTCGATTCGCACTCGATTGATCAGCTTAATGCGATTCCGCCGGGATTTTCCAATAATCTCATCTGGAATGTGGCGCACATTATCGTCGTGCAACAGATGCTGGTGTACAAATTATCAGGATTACCGATGCTGGTCAACGACGAAATGGTCGAACGATATAAGCGCGGAACCCGTCCGGGGCAGCCGGTCCATAGCGCCGAAGTTGACCTGATCAAAACGCTTCTTTTTGACACCATCGACCAGACCCTGCAGGATCACGTTGCCGGGATTTTCGCGGATTATCAGGAATTTACCACAATGTCCGGCTATACAATCAAAAATGCGCATGATGCGATGGCGTTCAACCTGTATCATGAGGGCGTGCATACGGGGATAATGATGCAGATTAGGAAGTTTGTTTAGCGCAGAGTTCGGTTTCCAAACAAGTTTAATTGACGCGTTTAACAAAAAATGCGGTTTTCCCTCTTTTTGCACCTCAAAGGTTTTACAAACCTTTGAGGTAGAAATTTGGACTCAAAAATTGCGATGAAAGGTGGGGCCAATTTTAGTTAATTAGGTTTATTTAGGGAATCTCCCAGTTTTCCCGTCTCACCAACAATCCTTATTTTTACGTCAAAATCTTCCCATGAAATTCAACACGAAAACCATACACGGCGGCCAGCACCATGACGAAGTCACCGGCGCCGTCATGCCGCCCGTTTTCCAGACCTCGACCTATGCGCAAAAGACGCCCGGGGTACCCGTCGGGGATTACGAATACAGCCGCGCCTCAAACCCAACGCGCACAGCTCTTGAAAACGCATTGGCCAGCATCGAAAACGGTGCGCGCGGACTGGCATTTTCTTCAGGACTTGCTGCGACCGATTGTGTGCTTCGCTCTCTTAAGGCCAATGACGAGGTCATCGCGATGGACGACCTCTACGGCGGAACCTACCGCATGTTTACCCGTATCTACAAGGATTCGGGGATTAAGTTCCATTTTGTGGACATGAACGACCTGGAGAAATTTGCTTCGCTTTTCAATGCGAACACCAAACTCGTTTGGGTCGAGACGCCCACCAATCCGCTGATGAAGCTCGCCGATATTGCCGCAATTGCCAAAATAACCAAAGAAAAAAAGGTGCTTTTCGCGGTGGACAACACGTTCGCAACACCATATCTCCAAAGGCCGCTGGACCTGGGTGCCGATATCGTCATGCACTCGGCAACAAAATACCTGGGCGGACATTCCGATGTCATTGCCGGGGCACTTGTCATCAAGGATGCCGAACTTGGCGAACAGATGCACTTCCAGCAGTTTGCCACAGGCGCAACGCTTGGGCCGATGGATTCATTTCTCGTACTCCGCGGAATCAAGACACTTCATCTTAGAATGCAACGCCATTGCGAAAACGGGGAAAAAGTTGCGGCCTTTCTGGAGAAACATCCCAAAGTCAAGCGCGTTTACTATCCGGGGCTTGAAAGCCATCCGTACCACGAGATCGCCAAAAAGCAAATGGCGGGATTTGGCGGTATGGTGACCTTTACATTCAAGTCGGGGGCGAAGGCCGATGCCGTAAGTTTCCTGGAGAAAATGAAAGTGTTCACGCTTGCCGAATCACTCGGGGGAGTTGAGTCGCTTGCTAACCATCCTACCTCGATGACACACGCTTCGATCCCCGAAGATAAGCGACACGAAATCGGGATTACCGATGACCTGGTTCGCCTGAGCGTAGGGGTGGAGGATGCCGAAGACCTGATTGCCGACCTCGAACAAGCTCTTGCATAACATCGGCGAAAGCCATAAAAAAAGCGCCCGTAAATGGACGCTTTTTTTATTTGCTGAAGATTCTTAGTCGAGGTAATAAATGTAGCCTACATTCAGCCACACATTCCAGTCGTTGGCTTTGTTTTCCTTGTAAACCGACGGATCGGGCCTTAGGCCGTCAACCCAGTCAGAAAAATAATACTGCAACCGCATGTCGATCATCAAATCCGAAAGTTCGGTGAGCTTGTAACGCGTTCCGACGCTTGACACCACCGACCAGACCGTTCCGCCTTCATTGGTGGTGGCGTCGATGTACTTTACCGGCGTGGTCAAAGGGGTGTTAAGTTCACCGAGAGTGGAGTAGGCCTCGGGATTGTAGAAACTGAAGTGCCCGCCCAAACTGATAAAAGGCGCCCAGCTTCCAATGGTTGCGGTGAAATCACGGATACTGAAGGGAAAATACTCAAGTTGCATCCCGATGTCGGTAACGGCTGTGCTACCGCGCATTCCGCGCAATTGCGTGGCAAAAGTTCCGGTATCGCTCGCATCTACCCATTCACCGAAATGCTGGAGTTCGGTCTTGTTATAGGAAAGCTCGCTGCGGAGCTTGAAATGGTCGTTAAAAAAGGTTTCGGGGGCGTAGCAGTTACACTCGGCGCTGTACGCGAAATTCATATAGTGGATAAGCCCGATGCCGTAACCGGTATTTCCAAGATTGGTCTTCTGATCGTGGCGTTGCCCGTAATCGGACTGGAATGCGACCGGCCCGACGATAACCCCTACTTCATGAGAAAAACCGAATTGTGCCAGCGCTTTTTCGGAAACTCCAAACAGCACCAGGCAGGTTACGATCAGATACTTGGGCATTGTTTTTAAAGTATTTACAATTCCTGCAAATATATAAAAACATAGCAGACAGCAAAAAAAAATAAAAATTACTTCCCGCGCCCGGCAAGGCTTCGGGCATCGTTGCGGCATCGTGGCGAAGGGTGTCAAACAACCCTTTTCGGACATAAATATTTCCCGTGGGAAATCCATAAAAATGTATATTTGCGCCACTTAACGAAAACGTTTGAAACGTCCATAATCCCTTAACCATGTCACAAAGTATCGACGCATTTGTTGAATCAGTTGCCAAAAGAAACCCGAATGAGCCTGAATTCATGCAGGCCGTGCACGAGGTTGCCGAAACGGTGATCCCGTTCATCGAACTTAACAAGAAATACCAAAACAAGATGCTGCTCGAGCGCATGGTCGAGCCGGAGCGCGTGATCATGTTCCGGGTCGTTTGGACCGACGATCAGGGCAACACCCAGGTCAACCGCGGGTACCGCATCCAGATGAACTCTGCGATCGGGCCATACAAAGGAGGAATCAGGTTCCACCCTTCGGTTAACCTTAGCATCCTCAAATTCCTCGCTTTCGAGCAAACCTTCAAGAATTCACTGACCACGCTTCCCATGGGCGGCGGAAAAGGCGGTGCCGATTTTGACCCCAAAGGAAAATCGGATAACGAGATCATGCGTTTCTGCCAGGCCTTCATGACCGAACTGGCCAAGCACATCGGCGCCGACACCGACGTTCCTGCGGGCGACATCGGCGTAGGAGGACGCGAGGTGGGCTACATGTTTGGCCAATACAAGAGGCTTCGCAACGAGTTCACGGGCGTTTTGACCGGAAAAGGGATCACCTTTGGCGGGTCGCTTATCCGTCCCGAAGCCACCGGTTACGGCAACGTCTATTTCGCACAGAGCATGCTCGGCACGCGTGGCGACTCCTTTACAGGTAAGATCGTGGCGGTTTCAGGCTCGGGCAATGTGGCGCAGTACGCCGCCGAAAAAGCTACCCAACTCGGGGCAAAAGTCGTGACGCTGTCAGATTCATCGGGTTACATTTATGACGCCGACGGCATCGACGCCGAGAAACTCGCGCACGTCATGGAGATCAAGAACGTCAACCGCGGACGCATCAGCGAATACGTCGACAAATATCCAAACGCGACCTTCGTGGCAGGCAAACGCCCGTGGGAAGTGAAATGCGACGTTGCGCTTCCGTGCGCCACACAAAACGAACTCAACGGCGACGAGGCCAAAATGCTCGTTGACAATGGTTGTATCTGCGTGTCCGAAGGCGCCAACATGCCTTCCACTCCCGAGGCTGTGACCGTGTTCCAGAATGCCAAGATCCTTTTCGCACCGGGCAAGGCTTCAAATGCCGGAGGGGTTGCGACTTCAGGACTTGAAATGTCGCAAAACTCGCTGCGTTTGAGCTGGACTTCAGAAGAGGTGGACGAAAGGCTCAAGAACATCATGCTCAACATCCACTCCTCTTGCGTGGCATACGGGGCGGACGGTTCAGGCTATGTTGACTATGTGAAAGGCGCGAACATCGCCGGGTTTGTCAAGGTCGCCGAGGCGATGCTGGCACAGGGCGTCGTTTAAACCAACCGAACGATAAATTGCAAAAGAGGCCTTCATTAGAGGGCCTTTTTTCATTTTGTGGGCGTGCCGGCGTAACAGCGGTGTCGAAAAATCGGGATTGCGGGCGCCGTCGCGTCTTCGGCTTTATCTTTCGCTCATTCTTCGCCAAAGGATATGCTTCGCCAGTTCGGCCTCCGGCCTCGGGTCGCCTCAACCGCTCACGCAGAGAAAATCATAAATTATAAATTACAAATTATAAATTATAGCCCTATACCCAGTACCCATAACCCATAACTCATAACTCACAGCCCGAACTCACGACTCATAACCCATAACTCTTATATTTGTATCTCAATTCCGCCGAATGAAAAGATTATCATTACTTCTCGCGCTTCTCACGGCGTTTATCCTTCAGGCGCAGGACACCCGTTGGAAGGGATACTTTTCGTATAACGAGATCCGCGACCTCTCACAGTCCACGACTTCTTTCTACGCGGCTTCGGAGAATGCGATTTTTTCCAAAAATGTCGCAACGGGCCAAATTAAAATATCCAATACGGTCGACGGCCTCTCGGGACAGACCATCACCGCCATCTACCACTCGACATCGGCCAACAAAACCATGATCGGGTATGACAACGGGCTCATCATCATTATCAACGAAGCCGACGGCAGCCTGCTCAATGTCGTGGACATTATCAACAAACAGTTGCCCAACAACATCAAGCGTGTCAACCATTTAATGGAGGTCGCCGGAGTTGTCTACATTTCCTGCGACTTTGGGATCGTGCAATACAACCTGCCCACCAACGGTTTTGGCGACACCTATTTCATTGGGAACGGAGGGGCTGAGATTTCAGTAAGGCAGACCGCGGTTTTCGACGGATACCTCTATGCCGCTACCGTCGATGGCGTCCGAAGGGCCTTGATCGACAATCCCAACCTGATCGATTTCGCGCAATGGTCCAACGTGGCCGGCGGGGATTGGTCCGGCATTGCGACGGTCGAAGATGAGCTGGCGGCCGTGACCTCCTTTGGGCAATTGAATCGGTGGACCAATTCGGGTTTCGTGCCGTTCGCATCGCTCCCCATGGCGCCTGTTGATCTGCGGAGCGCATCGGGACACCTGCTTGTCACCACGCCGGACCGCGTTTACATTTATAATGAGACTCTTGCACCGCTGGTCCAGATCGACAGCAATTTGGTTCCCGAGATGGACGCCGAATTCACCGCTGCCACCATGATCGGATCGCAGATCGTCATCGGGACGCGCGAAAATGGAGTGTTGGTCAGCGAGGTTTCCAATCCGAATTTCTTTGAGAATATCAGCCCCGACGGGCCCATCCGCAACAATATATTTTCCATCAATACTGAAAGCAGCAATCTTTGGGCAGTGTACGGCTCTTATACGGTGCAATTCGACCCCGCCATTTTGCAGACCTACGGAATCAGCAAGTTCAATGGAAGTTCATGGCTCAACATTCCGTATGAAGAAGTACATGAGCCCGGCAAGGAGGCCTATGACCTGGTGCGCGTGACCGTGAATCCTGAAGACGAGAACAACATATTTGTCAGCAGTTATTCATCGGGGCTCCTGGAATTCCAGAACGACGTGCTCGTGATGCAGTACGACCAGACCAACTCCGGGCTTGAATCACTGCAGGATCCGTCGGCGCCATCCTATATCAGCGTCCGCATTGAACAGTCGGCCTATGACAGCCAGGGCAATCTCTGGATGACAAACGGGCTGCTCCAGGATCCACTCAAGGTATTGCGCACCGACGGCACCTGGCAGTCCTATGACATGACCGGTGTCCTCAATTCGTTTTTTGAGGCGCGTTTCGGCAAATTGGTCATCGATAAAAACGACACCAAATGGATGGCCACCACCACCGACGGAGTGATCGGTTTCAACGAGGATGGCAACACGTTCAAGAAAATCACTTTCGGATCCGACAACGGAAACCTGCCCAGCCCCGATGTCCGCGCTCTTGCCATCGACAACCGAAACCAATTGTGGATCGGTACGCGCCGCGGCCTTCGCGTCCTTCCGAGTGTGGACCGTTTCCAGAACCAGGGTCAATTGACCGCGAATGCGATCATTATCCTGGAAGACGATGTGGCGCAGGAACTTCTTTTCGAGCAGTTCATCACCGACATCGCCGTTGACGGAGCCAACAACAAGTGGGTCGCCACCGCCGATTCGGGCGTCTTCCTTCTCTCGCCAAACGGCCAGGAAACCATTCACCGATTCACTTCGTCCAATTCTCCGCTGCCCAGCAATACGGTGAACGATATCGGGATCAACATGGCCACCGGCGAGGTATTTTTCGCCACCGACAAGGGCATGGTCTCCTTCAAGGGAACCGCGACGGGCGCGAGCGACAACCTGTCAAACGTCATCGTCTACCCGAATCCCGTCCGTCCCGAATTCAACGGCACCGTCAAAATTACCGGTTTGCTGGACCGTGCGAACATCAAGATCGCCGACATCGAAGGCAATCTGGTTTACGAGACCATTTCGGAAGGCGGAACCATCGAATGGGATACCACCGCGTTTGGCAAATACCGCGTGGCTTCGGGGGTTTACATGATCTTTATTTCGGCCGAGGACGGCGGCGAGACCAAAGTCAAGAAGGTCATGGTCATCCGCTGATGCGCGTCTCGACCCGGGCCATCGTCATCAGCGCGCTTCGGTACCAGGAAAAAAGCCTGATTGTGCGCTGTTTTACCCGTGAAGCCGGGCTCAAATCGTATTTTGTTCAAAGTTCGTCATCCACAAAAAACAAGAAAGCCGCATACTTCCAACCCCTGACGATCCTGGACATCGAGGCCGTCCACAAGAACAAGGGCACGTTGGAACAATTTCGTGAGATCCGGCTTGCGGTTCCTTATGAGACCATTGCGTCGGACATGGTCAAGAGCTCGATCGCCATTTTCGTCGCCGATGTGCTGCACCACGCCATCCGCGAGGAAGAGGCCAACATCGACCTGTATCAATTCCTTGAGACGGCGCTTGTCTGGCTGGACCAGCATTCTGAGACGGCGAATTTCCACCTGATCCTGATGCTCGAGATCACTAAATTCCTGGGTTTTTATCCCGATGTGACGCAAATCCCGGCGGGTTATTTTGAAATGACCGAGGGCGTTTTCACCAACCATCCCGGCGTTTCCTGCCTCACCGATTCGCAGACGCATCTGTTTAAAAGGCTAATCGGGCTACGGTTCAGCACCGCGCAAAACATGTTTTCGGGCAACGAACGGCAAACGCTGTTGCGGATCCTGCTTGACTATTACAAACTCCACCTGGAAGGTTTCCGCGAACCCAAATCGCTCGAAGTGCTGCGCGAGCTATTTTCGTGAGCATCACGACACTAAGTGCAAGCGGGTCAACTTATTGAAAAAATCACTACTTTCGCAGTCCGAATAAAGAAACTGCCTGATGAACGATAAATTCACGGAGTACAAAGGCCTCGATTTGCCCGGAGCGGCCAAGGAGGTGCTTGAATTCTGGAAACAAGAAAATATATTTGAGAAGAGCGTCTCGACCCGCGAAGGGAAGACGCCTTTTGTCTTTTTTGAGGGACCGCCGTCGGCGAACGGGCTGCCGGGGATCCACCACGTCATGGCGCGCGCCATCAAGGACATCTTTTGCCGCTACAAGACCCAGAAGGGCTTCCAGGTAAAACGCAAGGCGGGCTGGGATACGCACGGGCTTCCGGTTGAACTGGGCACGGAGAAGGAACTCGGGATCACCAAGGAGGATATCGGCACCAAAATCTCCATCGAGGAGTACAACGAGGCCTGCAAACGCACGGTCATGCGCTATACGGATGTCTGGAATGACCTGACCGAGAAAATGGGTTATTGGGTAGACATGAACGATCCCTACATCACCTACAAGCCCAAATACATGGAATCGGTGTGGTGGCTCTTAAAGCAGATTTACGACAAGGGCCTGATGTACAAAGGATACACGATCCAGCCGTATTCGCCCAAGGCAGGGACGGGTCTTTCGTCGCACGAGGTCAACCAACCGGGAACTTATAGAGATGTAACCGATACCACCATCGTGGCGCAGTTCCGCCCCCTTGCCCCCGAAGGGGGAAAAGAGAACTCGATTGACAAGGCATTTGGGTTGATGAATCAAAGAACGGGTGGCGATTTTATACTGGCCTGGACCACGACGCCCTGGACGCTGCCTTCTAACACGGCGCTGACCGTCGGGCCCAAAATTGATTATGTACTGGTCAGGACATTCAACCAATACACTTTTAGTCCGATCAATGTCGTGCTGGCGAAAAACCTTGTCGGCAAACAGTTCGGCAAGAATTATTTCGAGAGCGCCAATGAGGCCGATTTTGAGAATTTCAAGGAAGGCGATAAGAAGATTCCGTATGCGATCCTGGCCGAGGTAAAAGGCGAGAAGCTTGTCGGCATCAAGTACGAACAATTGCTGCCTTGGGCACTGCCTTATGAAAATGCCGAAAATGCATTCCGGGTCATTGCGGGCGACTTCGTGACGACGGAAGACGGAACCGGGATCGTCCACACCGCGCCTACTTTTGGTGCAGACGATGCGCGCGTGGCCAAGGAAGCCATTCCCGAAGTCCCGCCCATGCTCGTGTTGGACAAGAACGGCAATCCGCAACCGCTCGTGGATCTGCAAGGCCGCTTTGTAGATGGGCTGGGCGAAGTATCGGGCAAATACGTCAAGAACGAATACTATGACGAGGGCCAGGCGCCGGAGCGTTCGGTGGACGTGGAGATCGCGATCAAGTTAAAGGAAGAGAACAAGGCCTTCAAGGTCGAGAAATACGTGCACAGCTACCCGCATTGCTGGCGCACCGACAAACCCATTTTGTATTACCCGCTGGATTCGTGGTTCATCCGGATCACCGAGGTCCGCGACCGCATGGCCGAACTCAACGACCGGATCAACTGGAAGCCGAAAGCCACCGGCGAGGGTCGTTTCGGGAACTGGATCAAGAATGCCAACGACTGGAACCTTTCGCGTTCGCGTTATTGGGGAATCCCGCTGCCCATCTGGCGAACCGAAGATAAAACAGAAGAAGTCGCCATCGGATCTGTTGAAGAACTTTACACTGAAATCGAGAAGGCAATTGCCGCCGGTTTCATGCAGGTAAACCCATTTGCCGGTTGGAAAGCAGGCGATATGTCGGAACAGAACTATGATCTGGTCGACCTCCACAAAAACGTGGTGGACAACATTACATTGGTTTCGCCTTCGGGCAAGCCGATGAACCGCGAGGCCGACCTTATTGACGTGTGGTTTGATTCGGGTGCAATGCCTTATGCACAATGGCATTATCCCTTTGAGAACACCGAAAAAATCGATGGCCGGACCGACTTCCCGGCAGACTTCATCGCAGAAGGCGTCGACCAGACGCGCGGCTGGTTCTACACGCTGCACGCCATCGGGGCGCTGGTGTTTGACAACGTCGCCTACAAGAACGTCGTTTCAAACGGGCTCGTGCTTGACAAGAACGGGCAGAAAATGTCCAAGCGATTGGGCAATGCCGTGGATCCGTTCGAGACGCTCGCAGAATATGGCCCGGACGCGACCCGCTGGTACATGATCGCCAACGCAAACCCTTGGGACAACCTCAAGTTTGACATCGAGGGCGTTGCCGAGGTGCGCCGCAAGTTCTTCGGGACGCTTTACAACACGTATTCGTTCTTTGCGCTCTACGCCAACATTGACGGATTCAGGAATGCGGAGGCACAGGTTCCGCTTGAGCAAAGGCCTGAGATCGACCGTTGGATATTGTCGGAACTGCACACGCTCATCCGCGACGTGGACAGCTTCTACGCCGATTACGAGCCTACGCGGGCCGCACGCGCCATTTCAGATTTCGTTCAGGAGAACCTTTCCAACTGGTATGTAAGGCTCTGCCGCCGCCGTTTCTGGAAAGGCGAGTACGCGCAGGACAAGATCGCCGCGTACCAAACGCTTTACACGTGCCTCGTTGAGGTGGCCAAGTTGTCGGCGCCGATTGCACCGTTCCTGATGGAAAGGTTGTATCGCGACCTTACTTCGGTGACCGGATCGGAGAAATTTGAAAGCGTCCACCTGGCCGATTTCCCGGTTTTTGTTGAAAAATTCGTTGATAAGTCGCTTGAGCGCAAAATGCAGCTCGCGCAGACGGTCTCGTCGCTGGTGCTTTCGCTTCGCAAGAAAGAGATGATCAAAGTGCGCCAACCCCTGCAAAAGGTGATGATTCCGGTGAATGACGCGCAGACAAAATCGGCACTTGAAGCGGTCGCCGACCTGATCAAAGCCGAGGTTAATGTCAAGGAAATCGAGCTTCTGGACGACGCGTCGGACATCCTGGTTCGTCAGATAAAACCTAACTTTAAAACTCTTGGCCCGCGTTTTGGAAAAGATATGGGCCTGATTGCCAAACAAATACAAAGTTTCAGTCAGGAGCAGATCAACAAAATTGACAAAGAGGGTTCGATAAAACTTGATATTTCGGGAAATAGTATAATTTTATCTCAGGAAGATGTAGAAATTACCTCACAAGATATCCCCGGATGGCTTGTGGCGAGTGCGGGTCCGGTGACAGTTGCGCTTGACATCACCCTGACCGAATCGCTCCGCAAGGAAGGCATTGCCCGCGAACTGGTGAACAGGATCCAGAACATCCGCAAGGATTCGGGATTTGAGGTCACCGACCGCATCAGGATCACGCTGGGCCCCGATGGAATGCTGGAGGAATCGGTGAGGGAGAACGAGGAGTACATCAAGGCCGAGGTGCTGGCGGACCAGTTGCTTTTTGCCGATGTGGAAGGCGGCGCCGAAATTGAATTTGACGACATCAAAACAACGATACTAATAACAAAATAAGACAGAAAATGGTGGATGAAAAAATCAGATACTCCGATGCCGACCTGGCGGAGTTCAAGGAAATTATCTTAAAGAAAATCGAGAAGGCGCAAAACGACCTTGACCTGATCAAGAGCGCTTATATGAACGACCTTAACAACGGAACCGACGACACGTCGCCCACTTTCAAGGCTTTCGAGGAAGGCAGCGAGACGATGTCAAAGGAGGCGAATTCGCAATTGGCGATCCGTCAGGAAAAGTTCATCCGCGATTTGAAGAACGCATTGTTCCGCGTCGAGAACAAGACTTACGGAATCTGCAAGGTGACCGGAAAACTCATCAGCAAGGAAAGGCTAAAGATCGTTCCGCACGCGACGATGAGCATCGAGGCCAAAAACCTGCAGCGATAATTACAATTTGAACAATTCACGAATCCAAATTCCAGCGATGGGGTTTGGATTTATTTTTTGTTATCGGTATAAAGCATACTTTTGCGCGACAAAACACAAACCATGTCATTACGGAAAGCCTATCTGCTGATTTTCATCATCCTGCTGGTCGACCAGGTCTCAAAAATCTACATCAAGACCAATTTTGTGCTGGGTGAGGAGATTAGGGTTTTTAATTGGTTCCGGATCCTGTTCATCGAGAACGAGGGAATGGCGTGGGGAACGGTAATCCCTGGCGAATACGGCAAGCTGATCCTGACCATCTTCAGGATTTTGGCTGTGGTCGGGATCGGATATTGGCTGTGGGATGCGGTCCGAAAGCATTCATCAAATTACCTGATCGTCGCCGTGGCGCTCATCTTCGCCGGTGCATTTGGGAACATCATCGACTCGGTTTTTTACGGGGTGATCTTTAGCGACAGCCACCACCAACTGGCCACGATTTTTGCCGACGATCCCTACGGCACGCTTTTCCACGGAAAGGTGGTCGACATGCTTTATTTCCCCATCTGGAGCGGCATTTTGCCCGAATGGCTTCCCATCTGGGGCGGAAAGGACTTCACCTTTTTCAACGCAATCTTCAATATTGCCGATGTCGCGATCTCAACCGGCGTCGGGATCCTGATCGTCTTCAACAAACGCGCGTTCCACAAGCATGACTAGAATTTGTGGATCGCATCGGGCGTGACGCAAAAGTCCAGCTTGATGTCGGCTTCGCTTATGTCTGAAATCTCGTCCTCAGGCCCAAACATCGACAGCCCTATTTTTACGGCGCCCAGCCGGCACTTCGACAGGAAAATGTCGTAAAAACCCTTGCCGTAACCCACCCGGTGGCCGCGCTTGTCATAGGCCATCAGCGGGACAAAGATCACATCGATGCTTTCGGGATCCAGTTCGCGGCCGTTTTGCGGCTCGGGAATCCCATAACTGTTAGGCTTGATGATCGTCTCTTCGTCCAGGATAAAATGGTGCATGTGCAGCATTTCAAAATCGCTTCTTGAGATGACGGGGCATTTGTCGCGGCCCATGATGGCCTGCAGCAGATATTCGGTGTTGACCTCGCGCTTGGAGGCGATCGGCAGGAAAACGTGGAAGTATCGGTAATCCCAAATGTCCAGTTTAAGGCACTGGTTGGCGATGGCCAGGCTGCCCGAATCGAGCGCGGCATCGTCCATTTCGGCACGCAGGAAACGGTATTTGGCGCGGAGCAGTTTCTTTTCCATGAGCGGCTTTTGCCCAAAAGTAGTTAAAATCGACCGCGGTTTTGCGCCCCTGGCGGCCAACAATGTTACATTTGCGTTATGGAAAAAGCGCCGCTTTCCCTTCAGATCCAAACGCTTCCCAACAACCCGGGAATCTACCAGTATTTTGACAAGGAGGGCAAGATCCTGTACGTCGGCAAGGCCAAGAACATCAAGAAGCGCGTGTCGTCGTATTTCAACAAGACGCACGATTCAGGCCGGACCAATGTGATGGTGCGCAAGATCGCCGAGATCCGCCATATCGTCGTTCCCACCGAAACCGATGCGCTTTTGCTCGAGAACAACCTGATCAAGAGCCTGCAGCCCCGGTATAATGTACTGCTCAAGGACGACAAGAGTTACCCGTGGATCTGCATCAAGAACGAGCCTTTTTCCAGGATTTTCACCACGCGCAAGATGATCAGGGACGGATCGGAGTACTTTGGCCCGTACACGAGTTTCAAGACGGTGTACACCATCATGGACATGATCCGCGAGCTTTATCCGCTCAGGACGTGCAATTACGACCTCTCCCCTGAAAATATTGCCGCCGGGAAATACCGCGTCTGCCTCGAATACCACATCGGCAATTGCAAGGGACCTTGCGAGGCGCACGAATCGCTTGAAAATTATCAGAACCACGTGGACAGGATCCGCGAAATCCTGAAGGGCAACTTCAAGGGTTCGTTGCGCGATTTCAAAAAGCAGATGGCGTCCTGCGCTGCCGAAATGCGTTTCGAGGAAGCCCAAAAGATCAAGGACAAAATTGACATTTTGGAGAAATACCAGTCTCGATCCACCGTTGCCAACCCGAAGCTGACCAACATCGATGTGTTTTCGATTGTTTCGGACGAGAGTTCGGCGTTCGTGAACTTCATCCAGATCGCGCACGGGTCCATTATCCGGTCTCACATGATGGAGCTCAAGAAAAAGCTCGAGGAAACCGATCTTGAACTGCTCGAGATCGCGATCGTGGAGCTTCGGGAGCGGTTCAATCTCACGTCCAAAGAGGTGATCGTTCCCTTTGAGATCAATTTGGGCGAGAACGTAAAGATGACCGTCCCGCAACTGGGCGACAAACGCGACCTTTTGGAACTATCCACGCGAAACGCCAAGATGTTCCGGATGGAGCAGCTTAAACAGATCCAGATCGTCGATCCCGACCGGCACACCAACCGCGTCATGGCGCAGATGAAGAAAGACCTTCGGTTGCCCGATGAACCTCGCCACATCGAATGTTTCGACAACTCCAACATCCAGGGCTCCAACCCGGTCGCGGCCTGCGTCGTGTTCAAGGACGGCAAGCCCTGCAAGAAAGAATACCGCCATTTCAACATCCGCACCGTCGATGGCCCGAATGACTTCGCGTCGATGGAAGAAGTGGTGTACCGTCGGTATAAACGCCTCCTGGCAGAGGACAAACCGCTTCCGCAACTCATCATCATCGACGGCGGGAAGGGCCAATTGTCATCGGCACTGAAAAGCCTTGAAACCCTGGGGCTTCGCGGTAAGATCGCCATCATCGGCATTGCCAAACGCCTCGAGGAACTCTTTTACCCGGAAGACCCGGTTCCGCTGTACCTGGACAAAAAGTCCGAAACGCTCAAGATCATCCAGCAGCTTCGCAACGAGGCGCACCGTTTTGGCATCTCCCATCACCGCGACAAACGCAGTAAATCGGCGCTGCAGACTTCGGTCGAGACCATTCCCGGCATCGGCGAGAAGACCATGACCACGCTTATCCGGCACTTTAAGTCGGTCAAGCGGATGACGGCGGCGTCGGAGGCCGAGATATCGGCGGTCGTCGGGGTTTCAAAAGCCAAAAAAATTATCGACTTTTACAAAAATATTCTCAAGTAATCCGATGAAAAACCCTACGCTTCTGCTGGCGATGCTCCTGATGGTGCTGGCCACGTTCGGGCAGGAGCGCAAGGAACCGCTCAAGGTCGGGCTCGTTCTCAGCGGCGGCGGGGCCAAAGGGTTTGCGCATATCGGCGTGCTTAAGGTGCTCGAGGAAGCCGGCGTCAAGATCGACTACATTGGCGGGACCAGTATGGGCGCCATCGTTGGCGGGCTTTATGCATCGGGTTACAACGCCAGGCAAATCGATTCCATTTTCCGCGATACCGACTTTGACGCGCTATTGCAGGACTACATTCCGCGGTCGTCCAAAAACTTTTACGGCAAACGCAACGACGAATTGTATGCGGTGACGCTTCCGTTCAACAAGTTCAGGATCACGATTCCCAATGCGCTTTCAAAGGGGTTGTACAACTACAATCTTTTGACCAAGCTGACCCACAATGTTCGGCACGTGCGGGATTTCAGCCAACTTCCGATCCCCTTTCTTTGCATGGCCACCGACATCGAAACCGGAAGCGAGGTCTTGCTCGACAGCGGTTATCTGCCGCAGGCGATGTTGGCGAGCGCGGCATTTCCCTCGCTTTTTGCCCCGGTTGAACTCAACGGCAGGCTTCTGGTGGACGGCGGGATCACCAACAACTACCCGGTTGACGAGATCCGGAAACGGGGCGCCAATTTCATCATAGGGGTAGACGTTCAGGACGATCTCAAAGACCGGGAAGACCTGAAGGATGCCACGCGGATATTGGTGCAGATTTCAAACCTGCAGATGATCCAGAGCATGCAGGAAAAGGCCGCGAAAACCGATATCTACATCAAACCCGATATTTCAAAATTTGGCGTGATCTCCTTTGACGAAGGGCCCGCCATCATCAAGAAGGGGGAAGAAGCGGCATTTGCGGTCTACGAGAAAATCAAACTCGTGGGCGATACTCTGAATGCCAAGAGGCGTCCGCCCATGAAGGTGTTCCGTGATACGCTGAGGATCGGCGGCATTCATGTGAACAGGCAGGAGAATATTACGCGCGCTTATGTACTGGGCAAACTTCGGTTCAGGGAAGACCGGCGTATTTCCTACCGCGACCTCAAGACCGGAATCGACAACCTGACGGCCACCCAGAACTTTAGTTCGATAACCTATTCGCTGGAGCCGAATTCGCAGGGCGAGGATGAACTTCGGCTCACGTTGTCGGAGAATCCGGTAATGACCTACCTCAAGTTCGGTTTGCATTATGACGGGCTGTACAAGTCGGGAATCCTGACCAACCTGACGCACAAAAACACCTTTTTCAAAAATGACGTCGTTTCCCTTGACGTCGTGCTCGGCGATAATTTCCGGTACAACCTGGATTATTACATCGACAACGGGTTTTACTTCAGTTTTGGGTTCAAATCGCGTTACAACCAGTTCAACCGCAATCTCAAGACCGATTTCAGCAACGGCGAATTGCTGGATTCTTTCGGGTTGAATGCCATCAACATCGATTACACCGACTTTACCAACCAGGCCTACGTGCAGACCGTATTTGTCGAGAAGTTCCTGACGGGAATCGGCGCGGAGGTCAAACGGCTCAAGATCAAATCCGACAACCTTGAGGCGACCGACCCCGTTTTGGAGAACAGCGATTACCTGAGCCTTTTTGGTTATATCCGCTATGATTCGTTCGACAATCGCTATTTCCCGAGGCGCGGCTGGTACTTCTCGGGCGATTTCCAATACTTCCACGATTCCAGCGATTACAACGAAAATTTTCACCCGTTTTCCATTGCCAAAGGTGATATAGGAATCGCACGCACTTTTTTCAAGCGTTGGACCTTGAAAGCGCAATCGGAACTGGGCTTCTCGATTGGCGAACAAAGCCCGCACTTCTTTGATTTTGTGCTGGGAGGTTACGGCTTTAACCCCATCAACAATTTCCGTCCTTTTTACGGGTATGATTTCCTCAGCCTTGCCGGCGACAGTTATGTCAAAATGGGCGGCACGCTCAATTATGAATTCCTCAAGAAAAACCACCTGAATTTTTCGGCGAATGTGGCCAGCATCGGGGACAAGCTGTTCAGGCAGGCCGATTGGTTCGAGAAGCGCTACACCGGCTTTGCCATCGGCTACGGCATGGAAACGATCATTGGGCCGCTTGAAATCAAATATACCTGGTCTCCTGACCAATCCCGAAGCTATACATGGTTCAGCGTCGGGTTTGCCTTTTTACAATTTATTTGGCTTTAGTGAAAAAGCGATATATTTGGGGCCGTGACAATCCAAACCAAAA
>JAEWCF010000102.1 GCA_023390775.1 Bacteroidota bacterium
CGCCGTGAAACCTGCATCTTTGACGGAGACAACCTGCCGTTCGCGACGCATTTCGGTGCATTCGACGGTCGTGAACTGGTGGGAATCGCATCGGTCTATCCGCTCAATTCCAGCGCGTTCCCCGAAGAAAATCAACTGCAGATGCGTGGGATGGCGGTGGACACCGACCAGCAACGTTCGGGCATCGGAAAGCGCCTGGTGCACGCGGCCGAAGAATATGCAAAAGAAAGGCACTTCAGCATCCTCTGGTTCAACGCGAGGGTAACTGCAGTGCCTTTTTACAAAAAACTGGGATATGAAATTTCGGGGACGGAATTTGAAATAACCGACGTCGGCCCGCACTATGTCATGTTCAAAAGGTTTCCGGAGGACGTTTAGCCGGCAATCTTGGAATCCTTCATTGACGGATGATAGATGTAAAGGACCGATTTATCCTTGATGGTGGAAATGATCGGCTTTGCCAATTCTACGGGAACGGCGGGACAACCCTGGCTGCGGCCGAGCCTTGAATGATTGCGGATGAATGATTCGGATACATAATCGGCACCGTGAACCACTACCGCGCGGTTGCGTGCATTGTCGTTGACTCCGCGCTCCATTCCGTCAAGCTTGAGCGACAACCCGTGCTTGCCGTGATAGATCTCACCGGTCACGTAAAACCCGAGGCTGCTTTGGTAGGACTGCGCAGCATTGGAAAACGCCTTGGCAAACTCGTTACCGGTATTGCGGCCATGCGCGACAAGCGATTGATACAAAATAGTGTTGGTGGCAAGGTCGATGACCCACATGCGTTTCTGATTGGATGACAGGCTGAAATCGACCAGTGTCAGGATGTCACGTTTGGCGATCCCCTTTTCCTTTAACGCATAAAAACCTTTAAGTGCTTTGCTGAAACTCTCCTTGGCAGGCATCGACGTACCCGCCGCGCCGTGAAGGCTGTTGTATACCGATGACGTTTTGGTGTCAAGGTCTGATTCTGAAGTGATGGCGAAATTTACGGGTTCCTTTGCCCTGGATGCATTTTGGTTGGAAGAAAGCGTGAACAGGAAAAAGGCGACGAGCGGTAAAATCTTGTAAATCATAGAATTGCTTTGAGTTTAATAAGTGATTTGGGCGTTCAAAAATAAAAAATCCGCTAAACCTGTCAAGGCCGTTGGAAAAAAATACGTCGGAAAAAATAAATCGTCCGGCGTATATCGGCACGCTTTAACAAATTGAGTGCCAGAAAATTCCCTTAGCGAATTTTGTAAAGGTAGAACGGAAACATATAACAATTATTGCGCTTGCCGGAGAAACAGATTAAATATTTACATTTGTCCGACGAACTGCATCCCCTATGCCTAAATGCCTTACCGCATGCCTGCTGCTGTTGCTGACCGGATTTTCCCTGTCGGCTCAGAAAAAGAGCATTTCGGCACGCCGTATCAGCGAAAACATCAGCATTGACGGCGAACTCACCGAAGGATCATGGGCCCAGGCGGAACCCGCCACCGATTTCATTATGTACGCGCCGGACAATGGCAAACCCATCTCGCCGGAACGCCGCACTGATGTCAAGATCCTGTACGACGACAACGCGATCTACATCGGGGCCGTCATGTTTGACGAGAACCCCTCGCTGATCCTCAAGGAAATGACGCAGCGGGATGTCAACGGCACCGCCGAACATTTTGGTGTTTTCATCAACGGGTTTAACGACGGGCAACAGGATTTCAGGTTTTTGGTCAGCGCCGCGGGCGTCCAGCTTGATTGTGTCGCGACCGAGGCCTTCGGCGAGGACTTTTCATGGGATGCGATCTGGAGCAGCAACGTGAAGATCACCGATTTCGGGTGGGTCGTCGAGATGAAGATTCCCTATGCGGCCCTGCGATTCTCGGATGCTGAACAGCAAACCTGGGGGCTCAATCTTTACCGCGAATTCAGGCGGGACCGCCAGCAATACACCTGGAACAGGATCGATACGGCCATCGGCGCCGAGCTGACGCAGACCGGGCAACTCACCGGGATCGAGAACATCAAGCCACCGGTGCGCCTGTTCCTGATTCCCTATTCGTCCTATTATTATGACACTTCCAACGATGGCCAGCCACACACCTTTAAAGGGGGAATGGACATCAAGTACGGCATCAACGATTCGTTTACGCTCGATGCCATCCTGGTTCCGGATTTCGGGCAGACGCGTTATGACAATGTCGAACTCAACCTGGGCCCGTTCGAGCAGCAGTTTAACGAGAACCGTCCGTTTTTTACCGAAGGCACCGACCTTTTCAACAAGGGCGGGTTGCTCTATTCGAGGCGCATCGGGGGAAGCCCCGCACTTTTCCTTAGCGATCCCGATCCCGATATCGCGATCACCAACCCCCAGGTAGTGGACCTGCTCAACGCCTTGAAGGTCTCCGGCCGGACAAAAAACGGCCTGGGAATCGGAATCCTGAACGCCGTTACCGAGAAGACCTACGCGTCGGTCAAACGTTTGTCCACGGGCGAGACCACCGAAGTACTTGTCGAGCCGCTGGCCAACTACAATGTCATGGTTTTCGACCAGCGTTTCAACCAGAATTCGTCGGTGAGTTTTGTCAACACCAACGTCACCCGCGAGGGAAATTTCCGCGATGCGAACGTCTCGGCACTGGTCTGGGACCTCAACACCAAAAAGAACACCTACAATCTTTCGGGTGATTTCAAGTACAGTTACGTGAACGAGTTTGCCCATGCCGATGACCGCAAGGGATTCAGCACCTCGCTCTATTTCAATGAAACCAGTGGCAAGTTCCGATACAATATCGGCGGGAATTACGTCTCCCGCAATTACGACATCAACGACCTCGGGATCAATTTCTATACGAACTACCATTCGGTAAGCGGCGGAATGTCCTACCGGATCCTCAACCCGACCAAGAAGCTCAATACCTTCAACACATCGGTGAACCTGTATTCTGAATTCGACAACCGGACGGGGCGCATCCAGACGGGATCGGTGAATTACAACCTCAGCCTCACCGACAAGAAAAATGATTATTACGGATTCGGGCTCAACGCGCGTCCGGTGGAAAACTATGATTTTTACGAGCCTCGTTTCGCCGGAAGGTTTGTCTACATCCCGAGGAATATTGGCGGCTACCTTTATTTTTCGTCCAATTACAACCGGAAGTTTGCGGTGGACATTCAACCTTCGTTTTCGCTGACGGAAGAAAAGAGTCGCGAATCCTGGAATCTGTACATCGAGCCGCGCTACCGGTTTACCGATCGCATCACCGGGAACATATCGTTCAGTTTTTCAAGACAGAACAACAACGTCGGTTACATCGATGACAATTATGTGGACGATGCGACTCCGTTTGACATCTTCTTCACCAAGCGCAACCGCACGACCTATTCGGTTTCCACCGGCGGAAAGTATGCGCTAAACAAGGACATGACCCTGAACCTCAGCGCCCGGTATTACTGGTCATACGCCGAGAACATGGAATTTTTCACCCTTACCGACGACGGTTACCTCGCAGCGGCGGTCTACGAGGAAGACCGAAATTCAAATTTCAATACCTGGAACCTGGACTTCGGCTATTCCTGGTGGTTCGCGCCCGGCAGCCAGCTCTCGATGCTCTACCGAAACAATTCGGGGACGTTCATCCGCGAGATCAACAAGGACATCGGCACAAATTTCCGCGGGCTGTTCCAGGACAACCTCAACCATATTTTTTCAATCAGCGTCCGCTACTTTTTTGATTACAACAGGATCAGGAACTGGTAAAGCCGTAATTTCGCGTTTTACATTCCCATGAACAAGAAAGTCATCCTGATGATCCTCGACGGCTGGGGCCTCTCGCCCGATCCCGCCGTATCCGCAATCGACCAAGCCAACACTCCTTTTATCGACGGGCTTTATCAAAAATATCCGCATGCCACGCTTCGGACCGACGGGCTCAATGTCGGGCTTCCGGAAGGCCAGATGGGCAACTCCGAGGTCGGGCACATGAACCTGGGTGCGGGACGAATCATTTACCAGGACCTGGCGAAGATCAACCTCGCCGTCGAAAACAAGTCCCTCGGCCGTGAAAAAGTACTCGCCGACGCCTTCGATTATGCAAAGACCCACAACAAACCCGTTCACTTTCTGGGATTGGTATCGGATGGCGGCGTTCATTCGCACATCGAGCACCTCAAGGGATTGCTTGATGCGGCGCACGAGAGCAATCTGGAGAACGTCTTTGTCCACGCCTTTACCGACGGACGCGACGTCGACCCTAAATCCGGCGTGCGGCACATTGCCGATTTGCTATCACACATGAACAAGACGTGCGGCAAACTGGCTTCGGTTGTGGGCCGGTATTACGCCATGGACCGCGACCGGCGTTGGGAACGCGTGCGGATCGCCTATGATTTGCTGGTGAACGGAGCGGGCAAACACTCCACCGATGCCGTGGCGTCGCTCGAGCAGAGTTACGCCCAAAACA
This sequence comes from Bacteroidota bacterium, assembly GCA_023390775.1. Lineage (GTDB taxonomy): Bacteria > Bacteroidota > Bacteroidia > Flavobacteriales > Flavobacteriaceae > Flavobacterium. The sequence goes on from JAEWCF010000102.1 coordinate 4,455, forward strand.
TCACCGACGAATTCATTGACCCGATCTGCATGGTCAATCCGGATGGAAGTCCCGTGGCCACCATCCAGCCGGGTGACGTAGTTATTTTCTTCAACTTCCGCACCGACCGCGGTCGCCAGCTCACCGAGGTGCTCACCCAACAGGACATGCACGAGTTCAATATGCATAGGCTGCCGCTGTATTTCGTGACGATGACCAATTACGACGATACGTTCCAAAACATCCACGTCATCTACGACAAGGACAACATCACCGAAACATTGGGCGAAGTTTTGGAAAAGGCGGGGAAAAAGCAGCTCCGCATCGCCGAGACCGAGAAGTATCCGCACGTGACGTTTTTCTTCTCCGGCGGTCGCGAAAAACCCTTCATCGGTGAGGACCGCATCCTCTGCCCTTCGCCCAAAGTCGCGACGTACGACCTGCAACCCGAGATGAGCGCCTTTAGCATCACCGGAAAACTCGTGGCCGTACTGCAAAAGGGCGAGGTGGATTTTGTCTGCCTGAACTTTGCCAACGGCGACATGGTGGGCCACACCGGTGTGATGGAGGCCGCGATCAAGGCCTGCGAGGCGGTGGACCGATGCGTTTCACAGGTAATTTCCACCGCGCTTGAAAATGGCTACACGACCATCCTGATCGCCGATCACGGCAACGCCGACACCATGATCAACCCCGACGGCTCGCCCAATACGGCTCACACGACCAATCCCGTCCCGGTAATCCTGATCGATCCCGAAATCAATGAAATTCACGACGGTATCCTCGGCGATGTCGCTCCCACGATCCTCGAATTGATGGGCATCGAAAAGCCATTGGCCATGACGCGCCATTCGCTGTTGCACGACCTGGCGACGATGAATCAGCAGGTGGAGCAATAGTCGCGGTATTCTTTACGGATGTTTTCGCGGTGATCCGGATGCGCAATGGCAACCATCGCCTCCAGCCGCTGGCTCAGCGTTTTTCCATACAGGTCGGCAACCCCGTATTCGGTGATGATGTATTGCACGTGTGAACGGGTGGTGACCACGCCGGCACCCTTCTTCAAAAACGGAACGATCCGGCTTTCGCCTCTCTTGGTAATGGACGGCAGCGCGATGATCGCCTTTCCCCCCTGCGAGAGCGAGGCACCGCGGATAAAGTCCATCTGGCCTCCAACACCCGAATACATGTTCGGCCCGATGGAATCGGCGCAGACCTGGCCCGTCACGTCCACCTCGATCGCCGAGTTGATCGCGACCATCTTCGGGTTACGCCTGATTACGGCCGTATCATTGACAAAAGACGATTCGCGCAATTCCACGAGCGGGTTGTCGTCGACAAAATCATAAAGCTGCTGTGACCCGATCAAAAAGGTCGCGAGCGCACGTCCCCGGGCCACGGCCTTCTGGCTGCAATCCACCACGCCCGACTGGATCAGCGGGATGACGCCGTCGGAGAACATCTCGGTGTGCAGGCCGAGGTTTTTGTGGTTGCCGAGTTTGGCTAGCGCGGCATTCGGGATGTTGCCGATGCCCATCTGCAAAGTAGATCCGTCTTCGATCAATTCGGCGATGAAACTCCCTATTTTTTCTTCTTCCGGCGATATCGGCGCGACCCCGTGGCCGTGGATGGCAACATCGGCTTCGACCATGAAGTCGATCTCGCGCTCGTGCAGGATCCCGTCGCCAAAGGTCCTCGGCATCCGCGGATTGACCTGCGCCACGACGATTTTCGCAACCTCGATCGCTGCCTTGGTTGCCTCGATCGAAACGCCGAGAGAACAATACCCGTGTGCATCCGGCGGCGACACATGGATGAAGACCACATCGGGAACCACGACGCGCTTGCGGAAAAGGTGCGGAAGCTCGCTCAAAAATACCGGCGTGTACGAGCCGTTTCCGGCGGACAGGGTGTGCCGGACATTCTTGCCGATGAAGAAAGAATTGACGTGGAAACTTTCGGATAATTCAGGATTGGCATAGGGCGCGGGGCCCTCGGTGTGCAGATGGCAGATTTCAACATCGCGCAACTCCGACGCCCGCTCGGTGAGCGCGGCGGTCAGTATGGAAGGTGCCGCGGCGGCTGCCTGTACATAAACACGGTCGCCCGATTTTACGCATTGGACGGCTTCGGCGGCGGTTACAAATTTTCCCATGGCTTTTTTTTACAAATTTACGCAAGCTGTGCCGATGGGGTATATGACAAATCTCATGCGCCCGAAATTTTGTAGTTTTGCGCTTTAAATCCGCCATGATAATTCAAAAAACAGCCGAGGAAATAGAATTGATGCGCCACAGCGCCCTGATTGTCTCCAAGACCCTCGGCATGATCGCTTCCGAAATCAAACCCGGTGTCACCACCTGGGAACTCGACAAACTCGCCGAGGCCTTTATCCGCGACCACGGCGCCGAACCCGGTTTCCTGGGCCTTTACGGTTGCCCGTCCACACTTTTGACCAGCGTAAACGAGCAGGTCGTCCACGGTTTGCCGACGCATCGGCCCATCGAGGAAGGCGACATCGTATCGGTGGATTGCGGCGCGCTCAAAAATGGTTTTTACGGCGACCACGCCTATACTTTTGCCATCGGCGATATCAAGCCCGAAACACAGAAACTACTGGATGTAACCAAGGAGTCGCTTTACATCGGGATTCGGCAGTTCCGCAGCGGCAACCGCGTGGGTGACGTCGCCAATGCCATTCAAACCTTTAGCGAGGGACACGGCTACGGCGTTGTGCGCGAGCTCGTAGGCCACGGCCTGGGACGGAAAATGCACGAAGAGCCCGAAGTTCCCAACTACGGCAAGCGCGGGCGCGGCAAACTGTTTATCGAGGGAATGGTCATTGCCATCGAACCGATGATCAACATGGGCACGCGCAACATCAAGCACCTCAAGGATGGCTGGACCATCGTGACCGCCGACGGAAAACCCTCGGCGCATTTCGAGCACAACGTCGCGCTGGTAAACGGAAAACCCGAACTGCTGTCGACCTTCGCCTATATCTACAGGGCGCTTGGCATCGAATCGAACGAGGAGGACGAGTTTCGCAAATCGGCCTTGGTGCTGTGAAAAAACTCTTCAGGTTCATACTCAATGCCGTTCCGAGGCCTGTGCTGATCCGCCTGAGCTATGTAGTCCGGCCTTTGCTTGACCTTGCGCTCCGCGGAAAGAACTTCACCGACCCCATCGACGGAAAATCATACCGCGCCTTCCTTCCCTACGGTTACGGCAAACAGCGCAGCAACGTACTCGCGCCCGGGACGTTATCGCTGGAGCGGCATCGGCTGTTGTGGCTTTACCTGAAAAATGAGACCGACTTTTTCTCGGCACCTAAAAGAGTGCTGCATTTTGCACCCGAGCAGGCTTTCCTGAAGCGGTTCAGACGGATGGAAAACCTCGACTACACCACCACCGATCTACTCTCTCCGATTGCCGATGTCAAGGCCGACATCTGCAACCTTCCATTTGAATCCGGTGCTTTCGACGTCATCCTGTGCAACCACGTACTCGAGCACATCCCCGACGACAAAAAGGCGATGCAGGAACTCTATCGCGTGATGAAACCCGGCGGAATGGGAATTTTCCAGGTTCCGCAGGACCTTTCGCGCGCCACCACTTTTGAGGACGATTCCATCACCGACAAAAAGCAGCGCGCCGAGATTTTTGGCCAGTACGACCACGTCCGCGTTTACGGCCGGGACTATTTCCAACGGCTGCGCGAGATCGGGTTTACGGTCATAGAAGAAGGCTACACAGCCAAGCTTGGCCCGGAACTTGTTAGGCGGCACGCGCTTGCGGCCGGCGAGATCATCCCCGTGTGCTTCAAGCCCGCATAAATTGCTATATTTACCTATCCAGAAAAATTCCAGATGGCCAAATACCTCATTCGCCTGGCGCTGCTGCTGATGTTTTTGAATCTGTCGGCACAAGCGGTGCAGGAAGTCCAGCCGCCTTTCAACATCAAGACCGTGGCGTTTACCCAGAATGGGCAGGTCGCGGTCCCGATTTTTGCCCTGAACGACTCGTTCCGGATCGAATTTGACGATCTGTACGGCAACGAGGCCAATTATTATTACGAAATCGTGCACTGCGATTACGACTGGCGCCCGTCGCAACTCGCCAAGACCGAATACCTCAACGGCTTTGATAACCAGCGGATCCAGGAATACACCAACTCGTTCAACACGCTGCAGCTTTTTTCGCATTACAGGTTGAGTTTTCCCAACCGTTTCACGCAGTTTCGGGTTTCGGGGAACTACGTGATCAAGATCCTCAACGAGGAAAAGGACGTGGTTTTTTCACGGCGTTTCATCCTGTACGAGAACCTGGTATCGGTACCGCTTCAGGTTCGGCGGGCACGAAATGTTGCCGAGATCGAGCAGAAACAAAACCTGGATTTTGCCGTCCGGTCCAATTCCATCGTCTTCCAGAACCCGCTCAAGAATGTCAAGGTTTTGCTGATGCAGAACGGACGCTTCGACAACGCGATCTACAACATCAAGCCGCAGTACACCATCGCAAATGATTTGATTTACAAATACGACGCAGAGACGCAATTTTGGGCCGGAAACGAGTTTCTGTTTTTCGAGAACAAGGACATCCGCGCGGCCAACAATTTCATTGCGCGGGTTCGGTCGGAGAAGGACGGGATTTATTCGGCGCAGCTCTACACGCATAATGCGAGGGCGTCGGCACCGTACACTTTCGCCCCCGATATCAACGGCAGTTTCCTCGTCAACAATGTCAACGCCACGAACATGGAGGTCGAAGCCGATTACGCGTGGGTTTTCTTTACGCTTTCGGCACCGGGATTCCAACTCAAAAAGGACATTTACATCAATGGAATGTTCAACAACTATGCGCTGTTGCCTGAAAACAAAATGGACTATAATGCCCAGACCGGACTGTATGAGAAGGCGCTGATGATCAAGCAGGGTTTCACAAACTATCAATACGTGGTGGCCGATAAGGCGCTGAGGATCGATTACGCCAACGCCATCGACGGCAATTTCTACCAGACCGAGAACAACTATTTTGCAATTGTCTATTACCGCGAGAACAACGCCCGTTATGACCGCGTGATCGGCAAAGGGGTCGCGAGTTCCATCGACATCACCAATTGATAAATTTGATTTAAAACCGCCAGCCGAATTTTAAATTTTGTAAATTTGACGGCAATGCCATAATTTTCAGGGCAATGGTAAGTCAAATCACGCGCGGCATCAAGATTTCGGTCATGACTAGTTTTGAAGGAACCTACTTCAAGAACTACAAGATCCACTATGCCTTTAGCTATGAGATTACCATCGAGAATCACTCAAAGGATTCGGTGCAGCTGCAATCGCGCCATTGGGAAATCTTCGATTCGCTTAACGATATGGAGGTCGTCGACGGTGAAGGCGTCATCGGCAAGAAACCGGTCCTGAAGCCCGGTGAGCTTCACAGCTACAGTTCGGGTTGTTTGTTATCGTCTCCGTTCGGGGCCATGAAGGGGCATTTCAACATGATCAATTTCACCTCGACCAGGAACTTCAAGGTCATCGTGCCCACCTTCCGCCTCAGCGCGCCCTTCGCACTAAATTAGCCGCACACCACGATCACCTCGTCCCGCGTGACGGCATAGACGCAGTCCTCGCCCCGCGGAATCATCTCATACGTACCCGTAAATTGCCCGAATGCCGGCAGGATCATCTGCATCGGCCGATGAAAATAGCACGGGATTGTCAAATACTGCCTGCCGCCGCCCTTCAACCGAACCGCCGGATGGATGTGTCCGCAAAAGTTGAACAGGTCGTCGTGATCCTCGGGTTTGTGCGTCAGGATGAATTTGCCCAACCGAAGCTCGTCGAATACCGGCACGCCCATTTCCTCGTATCGGTACGGCGCGATGACGTCGTGATTGCCCGCAACCAGGATGACGTCGGCCAAAATGCTTTTCGCCCAATCGCTGAAAAGCATCCATTCACTGTTCAGGTCGCTGTGGAAAAGGTCGCCCAGGAAGATGATGCGGCCCGGATCGAAGAATTCGGTTACCTGTTGAAGTTGTTCGAAATTGCCGAAAACCGAGGTCGGCGGAACCGCAACCCCGGCTTTCCGAAAGTGCGAAACCTTGCCCAAGTGCACGTCGGCGATGAGCAGCGCGTTCCGGGACGGCCAAAAAATCGCCCCCGAAGGATGGAGCACAAAAGTGTCGTTGCAAATGGTGAGGGTGTGTGTCATCGGTAGGCAAACGCAAAGTTCGGCCTTTCATTATTCCCGCATGTAGGCGGCGGTCATTTTTTTTATCCTGTCGGATAATTTCTCGCTCGAGAGTTTTTCGCGAAGCCTGTCGGTAATGATCGGGAACGAGAATGGCGTCGGCTTTTCGCACTCTTTCCACACGATATTTTGTTTGCCGATGCGCTCCAGCGCCATGATCACGCGGCCTTCCTCCAACTGATGTTCGAAAGTTTCCCGGTACGCCTGCTGGAACAACAGGTTGTCCGGCTCGTAATCCCGAAAAACCTCGAAAAGCAGTTGCGAACTTCCCTGCAAGTGCTTGGTCTTGATAACCTGGCCGGGATACCCGGTAAAAACCAAACCCGCAATCACCGCGATGTCCCGGAATTTCCGACGCGCCATCTCGGTCGCGTTCAAACTTCGCTGGAGGTCGTCGTGGACGTGGACGGGCGCGAAAAGGTCGTTGTCCAGTACCGATTGCATGTCGATGGGCTGATCGGACAAGAGCTCGAAACCGTAATCGTTGTAGGCCAGTGAAAAAGTGATCGGCGAAAGCAAACTGATGCGGAAGGCGAGCAAACTGGCCAGCGCCTCGTGTACGAAACGGCCCTCGAACGGATAGAAAATGGCGTGATAGCCCTCGCGGGTCTTGAAGGTCTCGATCAAAAACTCCTCGGGTCCCGGTACAATCGACTCCTTGCGTTGTCGTTTGAAGATTCCGGAGAGCGCCTTGAGTTCGGGCGATTGTTTGGGCGAGTTGGCGGCATAGAGTTCCTGCCGGAGCAGTTCGCTCATCTGTGCCGAAAGCGTCAGCCTTCCCCCAAGCCAGGAGGCGTGGTGCGTAGGTTTGCCGCGCTCGGCGTTGCGGACCAAGACCTGCATGTTCTTGACCTGGTAAAGCTCGAGTTTCTTGCCAGCGAACACAAAAATATCGCCCGGGCTGAGCTTGGAAATAAACCATTCCTCGATGGTTCCGACGTAGCCTCCGCCCAAAAACTTCACGTGCAGGACCGCATCGCCCACGATGGTCCCGATCTGCATCCGGTGGTGCAGGGCAATCGATCGTTTGGTGATCTTGAAAAGGCCGTCTTCCATGATCTCGACCTTCTTGTATTCGTCATAAGCCTGGAGTGACTGGCTTCCGTTGACGATGAAATTCAGGACCCATTGCCAGTTTTCGGGAGTCATGGCCTGGTAGCAAAAGGTCGATTGGACTTCCGGGTATATGTCGTCGGGGTGGAAACCGTCCGAAACCGCGAGCGTATTGAGGTATTGGACCAGGACATCCCAGCTGTTCAGATAGGGCACCCGATCCTCGACAACCTGCTTTTTTGCAGCCTTCTTGAGTGCCGATGCCTCGATGAGCTCGATGGCATGCGTGGCCAGAAAATAAATCACCGATTCCTTGCCCGGCTGATGACCGCTCCTTCCGGCTCTCTGAAGAAACCGCGCGACGCCCTTTGGCCCGCCCACCTGGATGATGGATTCCACGGGAGCGAAATCGACACCGAGATCGAGGCTCGAGGTACACACGACAACCTTGAGCTGTTCTTCGCGGATCGCATTCTCGACCCAAAGCCTCGTCTCGCGGCTGATACTGGAATGGTGCATGGCCATCTCGCCCGCAAATTCTGGATAGGCTTCGAGCAGGCGCTGGAACCAGATCTCGCACGCCGAACGCACGTTGGTGAAGATCAAAGTCGTCCTGCTTCGACGTATAATGGGCACGACCTCGTCCAGCAGGTGCAAACCCATGTGACCGCGCCAGGGATAGGTCTCCATTTTTTCGGGAATGATGGATAGCACTTTGATCTTCTTGTCGATGTTGGCCTTGATCAATACAGAATTTTTCAAGGCATCCGAATTCGGGCCCAGCAAAACCTCAACCGCCTGTTCCAGGTTTCCGATGGTCGCCGAGATTCCCCAGATGCGCATCTCCGGCGCGATGGTTTTCAACCGGGACAAACCGAGCTCGATCTGGACACCGCGCTTGGTCCCGAGGAGTTCGTGCCACTCGTCGATGATGATGGCCGTGCAGCTTTTGAAGACCTTGTCGTAGCCTTTCGAGGCGAGCAACAGCATGAGGCTCTCGGGTGTGGTAATAAGAAGATCAGGCATCTTGTCCTTTTGTTTGGCGCGCTCACCGGCGGACGTGTCCCCCGAACGTATCCCGACCGTCATCTGCACTTCCCAATCGGTGATGATGCGCTCCGCAGCCTGCTTGATCTCAACCGAAAGCGACCGCAGCGGCGTGATCCAGATCGCCTTGAGCCCCGGCGTGGACTTGGTCTTGTAGTCGGGATTTTTCCTGATCTGGTCCAACACCACCGGAATCCAAAGCGCATAGGTCTTCCCGCTGCCCGTAGGCGCGTTCAACAGCCCGTTCTTCCCCTGCAAAAACGCGGTCCACGTCTGCTTCTGGAACGGGAAAGGCTTCCAGCGCTGCGTGGCGAACCAGGTGTCGGCGATTTCGAAGAGCTTCATTGGGTTAGTGGTTTGTGGCTGGGGGTTAGTGGCTTGAGGCTAGTGGTTAGAATATAGTTCTCCGATTCGTAATCAATTTCCTAATTCACATTTAAACAATCAATTTCCTAAGAGTCTCCACATCATCCGCCTCCTCCGCCTTCTTGTCATGCCGCCAGCGGAGGATCCGGGGAAAACGCGTGGCGATGCCGCTCTTGTGCCGGGACGAAAGTGCGATACCCTCAAACCCGATCTCAAAAACCAGTTTGGGGACCACGCTTCGCACCGGCCCGAATTTGTCAATCGTGTTCTTTTTGATGTAATCGTCCACCATGCGGAATTCGGCGTCGGTGAGACCTGAATAAGCTTTGGCGAAGGTCACGAGTTCGCGGGAGCCGTCGTCCTTCGGCTGCCAAAGCGCGAAGGTGTAATCGGTAAAAAGGTTGCTTCGGCGGCCGCTTCCTCGCATGGCGTAGGTCAGCACCGCATCCACCGAGAGCGGATCGAGCTTCCACTTCCACCAATCGCCCTTTTTGCGGCCCACCAGGTACGGCGAATCCTTCCGCTTGAGCATCAGGCCCTCGCTGCAGATCTCGCGCGCCCGTTCGCGTTCGCGGGTCGCATCATCCCAACTCTGTAACTCGACGCTTTCGCTCAGGCGTATCGGAAGCGCATCGTCTGCCAAACCATTTATCAATTTTTCCAGCCATTCCCGCCTGACCGAGAAAGGCTCGCTCCGGATATCGCGCCCCTCCCACTCCAACAAATCGTACGCCTTGATGATGACCGGCGTCTTCTTGAGCAAGGCCTGTGAAACGCCCTTGCGCCCGATCCGCGTCTGCAGTTCGTTGAAACTTCCCACTTTACCGTCGGCAAAGGGCAAGATTTCACCGTCGATCACGGTACCGTCGGGAATACGGCCCAAAAATACCTCGAACTCCGGATATTTGTCGGTCACCAATTCCTCGCCGCGACTCCACACATAGAGCTGCCCGCCGCGCAAAATCGTCTGCGAACGGATGCCGTCCCATTTGTGCTCGATGCTCCAATCGGCCACATCGCCCAATCCCGAAATCTCGCCCTCCACCGCGTAAGCCAAATAGAAAGGATAAGGCCGCGAAGCATTGTCGCTCTCGCGCGATTCGAGCACCAGGTCGTTAAAGGAAATCGTCTCGGGATCCCAGTCGCCCATCAGCCGGTAGGCCAAAAGGTCCTCGTCGACGCCCGTGGCCTTGGAGAGCGCCCGGGTCATGAGTTTTTGGCTTACGCCGATGCGAAAGCTGCCCGTAATGAGCTTGGTGAACACAAAACGTTCATAATAGTTGAGACTCAGCCAGTTCTCGTGGAGGTATTGTCTCTTTTCTTCGTCCGGAAGCTTTTTGAGCGTAATCATCTCCCGGAGGTATTCGGTGAGTGTCTTTTCGCTGTGGTTCTCCGATGTGGGGATCACCAGCGCGATGGTCTCGGCCAGGTCGCCCACAATGTGGTACGATTCCTCAAAAAGCCAGAGCGGGATCTCGGCAAGTTCGTTGGCCCAGAGCCGAAGTAGCGTCGTGTTGACGGGGCGCGGCGGCCGCCGGTGCGAAAGCAAGGCGATGGTCCAGACCTTGTCCTGATCGCCTGCAGTGTTAAAATACTGGGTAAGCGCCTCCACCTTGACCGAGGTCTTGTTGGACGAATCCAGTTCGCGGATCAGTTCGGCGAAGTGTTTCATGACGCGGCCTCGGTTTCGGGTTCAGGTTCGGTGGCGGATGCGCCCATTTCGGCCGACTCGCCCTCATATTGGGTTTGCGCCGTGCGGGCATCGTAACCCAGTTCGCGCAAATACCTCGAAAATATATCCGAATAGCCGTGTGTCGCGATCACGCGCTCACAACCCGTCGCCCGGATGCTTTCCAAAAGCCCCTGCCAGTCGCAGTGGTCGCTAAGGACGAATCCGCGGTCAATCGCGCGCCTGCGCCTCGCACCCCGGAACGCCATCCAGCCGCTTGCCGTTCCGGTCACAAACGGCGCCATCTTCCGGATCCAGATGCTTCCGTGCGCGCTGGGCGGGGCCAAAACGATGTTTCCGGAGATGGCATCCTTGGGCGTTTCGCGGGTGATCATTTCGGTGGGCGGAAATTCCATCATCGGCCGGAGGACATTGGTCATGTTCTCGACCGCGCCGTGCGTGAAGATCTTCCCGATTGATGGGTCGAGGTATTTGAGGACTCGCTGCGCCTTGCCCAGCGTGTAACCAAATAATACCGAAGTCTGTCCATTGGCCTTATTCTCGGCCCACCACTTGTTGATGTCCGCCATGACCTCGGCCTGCGGGGTCCATTTAAAAGCCGGAAGCCCGAACGTGCATTCGGTGATGAAGGAGTGGCATTTGACGGGCTCGTAGGGAGTTGAGATGCCGTCATCCTCGGTTTTGTAATCGCCGGTAAAGACCCAGACCTCGCCCTTGTACTCCACCCGCACCTGCGAACTCCCAATGATATGACCCGCCGGGTGCAACGAGAATCTGACGCCGTTGATGGTAAAAGTCTCGTTCCATTCTACGCCGGAGACATTGATTTCCCCCAGGCGGTGGCGGATGATGGGCGCGTTGAGATGGTGCGTGATGTAGCGGTTGTGTCCCCAACGTGAGTGGTCGCTGTGGCCGTGGGTGATGATGGCCTTGTCCACCGGCCGCCACGGATCGAGGTATACGCCGGCCCGGCTGCAAAAGATGCCTTTGTCATCGAAAGCTAAAAGCGGCGGTTCCATGGAAGACGTTTCCTATAAATCTACAAATTGAAACGCGGGTAACGGAATGGATTTAAGGAAGTTTAACTTTTGGAGGTGGGGGAATTGTGAGCGGCCCTAAAACCTCAAAGGTCTTGAAGACCTTTGAGGTTTGTAAAAGATACAACAATAAATGCAAATACGCTTGCGGAAAAACCGCACATGTCCAGTTTGTCCTTCATGCGTTATTTCTACCGTCGGGCAAGAGGGCAAAACAACCTCAAAGGTTTTATTTTGCTTCGCTCCATACAGTTCGGCTGCGCCTCGGGTTCAAAACCTTTAAGGTCTAAAAGTACACCTGCACCTGCAGCGATGTTTACGGGAAAACCGCCTATTTTGTTAAACCCCGCGTAAGGGATGGAAGCGGCAGCCTTTTGAAAGACCTCGCAGGTCTCAAAGACCTGCGAGGTCTCAAAAGCTACAGCGGACAGCCCGGCGGCGCGAAACACCTCAACTTTACCTCAATCTTCCCCGCGCCGCTACGCCGAAAAAATCTGCAAAACATTGCGTACTTTTACACCTCTAAAATTCAACACTATGCTTAAAGGATTTTTCAATGTGCCCAAGGCCGTGAACGAACCGGTGAAGTCTTATGCGCCGGGATCGCCTGAGAAGGACGCGGTTTTGGCCGAATATAAAAGAATGTGGCGCGAACAGATTGAGGTTCCGCTTTACATCGGCAACCAGCAGATTACCACGGGAGACACCAAGGACATGACCGCGCCGCACGATCATCAGCATGTGGTGGGCAAATATCATCGCGCCGAGAAAAAACACGTGGAACTCGCCATCGCCGAGGCCTTGAAAGCCAAGAAAAACTGGGAAGACCTGCCGTGGGAACATCGCGCCTCGATTTTCCTCAAGGCCGCCGAACTCATTGCCGGCCCTTACCGCGCCCGCATTAATGCGGCGACCATGATCGCGCAGTCCAAGACCATTTACCAGGCCGAGATCGATGCTGCGTGCGAACTCATCGACTTTTTGCGTTACAACGTGGAGTTCATGTCGCAGATATACGCCGACCAACCAAAATCCGACTCAGGTGTTTGGAACCGCGTGGAATACCGCCCGCTCGAAGGCTTTATCTACGCGATCACACCGTTCAACTTTACCGCCATTGCCGCAAACCTTCCGGCGAGTGCAGCCATGATGGGCAATGTCGTGGTGTGGAAACCCAGCGACAGCCAGGTCTATTCTGCAAAAGTGATCATCGACGTTTTCCGCGAGGCCGGATTGCCAGACGGCGTGATCAACGTCGTGATGGGCGATGCGGTCATGATCACCGAAACCCTGCTCGCAAGCCCCGACTTCGCCGGCGTGCACTTTACGGGTTCGACGCATGTGTTCAAGGACATCTGGGCCAAGATCGGGACTAATATCCACAACTATAAAACCTATCCGCGCATCGTCGGCGAAACCGGCGGTAAGGACTTCATCCTCGCCCACCCGAGCGCCAATGTTGACGAGGTGGTGGCCGGAATCGTTCGCGGCGCCTTCGAATTCCAGGGACAGAAGTGTTCGGCGGCGAGCCGCGCCTATATCCCCAAATCGCTTTGGGCGGAGGTACGCGAGAAACTTGAAGCAGAGGTCAAATCCATCAAACTGGGTTCGCCCGAGGACTTTGGCAACTTCATGACGGCCGTGATCCACGAGGGTTCGTTTGACAAGCTGGCGAAATTCATCGACCAGGCCAAGAATGACAGCGACGCCGAGGTCATCCTGGGCGGCGGATACGACAAATCGAAAGGCTGGTTCATCGAGCCGACGGTGATCCGCACGACAAACCCCAAATACGTGATCATGTGCACCGAACTCTTCGGCCCCGTGATCGCCGTTTACGTCTACGACGACAACAAGTGGGACGAGACCCTCGAACTGGTGGACACCACATCCGAATACGCACTCACCGGTGCCATCTTCAGCCAGGACCGTTATGCCATCGCGCATGCGACCGACCGTTTGAAGAATTCGGCGGGGAACTTCTACATCAACGACAAGCCGACGGGCGCCGTCGTGGGCATGCAGCCGTTTGGCGGCGCGCGCGCTTCGGGGACCAATGACAAGGCGGGTTCGGCGCTCAATTTGCTGCGCTGGGTCTCGCCTCGCACCATCAAGGAAACCTTCGTGACCCCGCGGGATTACCGCTACCCGTTCCTCGGGGAGAAATAACAAGAGCCGCCTTCGGGCGGTTTTTTTGTGCCTTTTATTAAAGGTTTTGGGCGTGCCGGCGCAACGGCAACTGGCGTCGCAGGGTGACCTTAGGCGCCGTCGCGCTGTCGGCTTTATCTTTTGCTCGTTCCTCACAAAAGGATGTTCGCCTCCATCGCTCACGCAAACATCGGCTATATTTTATCGGCTGACATTCAAAAACTTATTAAATTTGAGTCAAACCAATCGATATGAAAAAATTATTACTTCTATTGCTTCCCGCGCTTTCCTTCGCACAAGAACCCATCCCGCATTATTTTGGATTTTACGATGAAGCCATCTGCAACAGCATGAGCGATTGGGACGGTTCATGCTCCCGAACTTATCTACAGGCCGGAAACGCGGGCGATTACAGCCACGCCGGCACCGGCGAACAAACCTGGACCTTCAATGGGCTTCAGCCTTTTGGCGGTGTGGTGTATGGGAACTCGCTGCCCAACGAGGACGACCTCAACGAATTTCCGGGCACCACGCGTATCGTCACCGATTCCTATTATGACGAGAACGGTGTACTCATAGACGAAAGCCGCTCATTGCTGAGCGACGGCCCGACGACGATCCGCGGGCTTCAGGGCGCTGGCATCAGCTTTAATTACTCCGACCCTGCCGAAATCGGGACCTTTCCCATGCCCTACGGCTTTTCCAACACAGATGAATTTTCGGGAACTTTCAACTTTGACGGTACGCCGGGAACTTTTTCGGGGGATATCGTTTCAACTTATGACGCATACGGGATGGTGATGACCGATTCGCCGATGATGGATGATTTCGAGGCCGACAGGTTAAAAGTTGTGGAAACCATCAACCTTGAGATAGCGGGACTGGGCAATGTGGGAACCATCGTCCAAACGCGGTACATCTATTATGGCGACCTTCCGGGTATGCCCGCCATTATCGCGTACGAAACCTTCGCCGACCTGCCGTTACTGGGCATCAATGAGACTTCCTATGAAATGCATTACACGAATGCGTCTGTTGTATTGGCGAACCCTCAACATCAAAAACAGGCAGTTTCGGTATGGCCCAATCCAACTTCGGGACAACTTAACCTGAACCTTGACGGCAAAACAATGTCGGGCTATTCAATTGCCGATGTAAACGGACGCGTCATCGCATCGGCCAAAGGACAATTTGAAATTATCGATATCGCTTCGCTTTCAAAGGGCTTCTATATCCTGAGCATCACGACTTCCGAAGGTGCGTCGGCAATTAAAATCATCAAGGAATAATTATGAGAAAGTTGCTATTCCTGTTGTTTTTCGCGAACAGCCTGTCGGCACAACAACTACAGCCGCAGGTGATCACACCAATCATCGCCACGATCCCGTTCCAGGGGTATGATGAAACCTCCGCTTATTTGGGCGAGGGCGAATACGAGATCTACCCCGATTTTGTGGACGGCGTCCTCGACAAGCCCATCATTTTGGTGGACGGCTTCGATCCCAACGATGCGCGGTCGATTTCCATGATCTATGAGCTTCTGAATTACGGAACTGGCCAGAACCTCGCCGATGACCTCAGGGCCCAAGGCTTTGACATCGTCCTGCTCAACTTTCCCAATTACACCCGTACCGGCACCGAGACCTTCGTCAGTGGCGGCTCCGATTACATCCAGCGCAACGCCATGGTCTTAACTGAACTGCTCAACCAGGTCAATGCCGCAAAAGTCGGCGACGAGCAGAATGTCGTCATCGGGCCCAGCATGGGCGGCCTGATCGCGCGGTATGCGCTTCGGTACATGGAGACCAACAGCCTGGAGCACGATACAAGGCTTTACGTTTCATTCGATGCGCCGCATAAGGGCGCGAACATCCCAATCGGTTTCCAGCATCTGTTCAATTACATGGCCTACGGCCCGCTTGGCGATGCTACATTGCAGATCGTCGTGGATGCGATGTTGCGCAGCACGGCCTCGCGGCAGATGCTCATCGACCACTTTGAGGGCCATCTGCAGTCCGGAAGCGAGTTCGAGTTCAATAATTCGGTCACGTTGCCCACGGGAAAACCCGGATTCAGGGCGCCGTTCCAGGCCGAACTCGATGCCATGGGATTTCCGCAGCAGTCCCGCAACATCGCCATTGCCAACGGCAGCGGTAATGCCACCATGAACGGAACTCCCGGCATGACCGTGATGGACCACACCTTTCAGATCACCGACACCGAGAGGGCGATCATCAATCTGAAGTTCACGCCCACAGCGGGACAGACCACGCAGGTGAGCCGCTTTAGGGGCCAGACGCTGCTCTTCGGGTTTTGGGTAACGGTGTTTGAGAGCATGGCCAATTCACAGGCGCCGGCGGTGAGTTCGGGGCTGGATTCGGCGCCGGGATCGCGTTTTGACATGACATCGCTCGCCGATATGGTCGGAAGCAATGCGCTGCTCACCGAATTCTTCGACAACCTGGAAATCGACTATTTCACCTTTGTACCGACGCTCAGCGCACTTGCGGTTGAAAATGCCAATTGGTATGCACCGGTCACGTCGGCCACCGCCACGCCTTTCGATGCGACTTTCGTACCCTCGGCAAACGAAAACCACGTCACCCTCACCGAGGCCAATCTCGCCTTCGTGCTGGACGAGATCCTGAATCCTGTCATGTCGGTTGATGAAAATCAGATTTCGGGATTACAGGTCCTGAACCCCGTTTCAGGGAGCCTGAACATCTTGTCGGCAAACGCGCTTGACAATGCGGCCATCAGGATTGCCGATGTTTCGGGCAAAGAAGTCTTCTCGGCCAAAAACCTCAACATTTACGGCTACTTTACCATGCCGGTGCAACTGGAACGCGGCATCTACTTCATGACGATTTCCTTCGGTGAAAAATCGGTCACAAAAAAGATCGTCAAAAATTAAAGGAAAGCCCCGGAAAACCCGGGGTTTTTTATTTGAGCGGAAGATGGACGACCTTCTTGGTCTCGAAGAATTCGTCGTCAAAAAAATTGCTGATGGGATATTGGACGGCCTTCGGAAATGACTTCAATTCCTCCGACAGATCGCCGCCCTTGAGGTACAGGATTCCGTTTGGCAGTTCATGGCGGTTTTCGGCTTTAACTTTTCCTTTTATCCATGTCACAAATTCAGGCATCTGGGTCACGGCGCGACTGACGATGAAGTCGAATTTGCCCGGAACGGTTTCGGCGCGTGCCTTCTCGGCCTTGAGATTCTCGAGCCCAATCGCTTCGGCCACCGCGCTTACCACCGTGATCTTTTTAAGGATCGAATCGACCAATAAAAATTGTGTTTTGGGAAAAAGGATCGCAAGTGGAATTCCCGGAAAGCCGCCGCCGGTTCCCACATCGAGTACCGCGGATCCCGGCAAAAACGGTTGCACTTTGGCAATAGCCAGGGAATGCAGGACATGCCGCGTGTAAAGCTCGTCGATATCCTTTCTTGAAATCACGTTGATCTTTGAATTCCAATCGGCATACAGGGATTGCAGCATCGCGAATTGCTCCACCTGTTTCTTCGTAAGGTGCGGAAAATACTGGAGGATTTTTTCCATCGGACCGATCGCGTATTTAAGATTTAACTGAAGATTGTGCAAAAGTAAGGCATTCGCGATAAAATTTTCGGCCGAATCCGCCGTTTGATTATTCAATTAATAATTACCTTTGAGCGCGTAGTTTTTGGCGCACCCATTGTTTATGAATACCCAGATCCCGACCTTTTCCAAACAGGACAGCCTTAAATTTTTCAGGACCCTGAACAGCCGCGTCAATGCCTATTTCAAGGACAATAACATCAAAAAAACCGGCAATTGGAAAATTCACCTAAAGACGGTCGTTCTTTTTTCGATTTTTCTCGCGCCCTACTTTTTGATCATGGCCTTTAGCCTTCCGCTTTGGGCGCATCTGTTGCTGAGCGTGGTGATGGGTGTTGGAATGGCCGGAATCGGGATGAACGTCATGCACGATGGCAATCACGGGTCGTATTCCACCAAGCCCTGGATCAACAAAATCATGGGCGGAAGCATCTACATCCTGGCCGGGAATGTCTACAACTGGCAGGTCCAGCACAATGTTTTACACCACACCTACACTAACATCCACGGGCATGACGAGGACCTCGAGGCGGGGCGGATCATCCGTTTTACGCAGGAAGCGCCGTGGTACAAATTCCATAAGTTTCAGCATTATTATTCCGTTTTTCTTTACGGACTTTTGACCTTCAATTGGGCCCTCACCACCGATTTCAAGCAGATGCGCAACTATGTAAAGCGCAAGCTTTCCTATGGCGAGATGAAAAGCCCGAAGGTCTTGTGGACAACCCTTATTATCACCAAGATCATTTACGCCTGCATCTGGATCGTGCTTCCCATCATCTTTGGAATTACGTGGTGGAAAGTCCTTTTGGGATTCTTTGTGATGCATTACACGGCCGGCCTGATCCTGAGCATCATATTCCAGCTGGCACATGTTGTGGACGCCACAGCCAATCCGGTGCCCAACGAACAGGGCGAGATCGAGAACACCTGGGCAATCCACCAACTTTATACGACCGCGAATTTTGCGCCCCGCAACCGCATCGTAAACTGGTTCACCGGCGGGCTCAACCACCAGATCGAACACCATTTGTTTCCGCACATCAGCCATGTACATTACAACAAGATTGCGGGCATCATCAAGCAAACAGCGCGCGAGTGCAACCTTCCCTACCATGAATTCCAAACCATGCGAAGCGCCGTTGCGGCCCACTTCAGGCACCTTAAGGAACTCGGGATGAAGCCGGCACACGCTTAGCGAAAAATCCACTTCATGAACCACCACCTCTCTGACCGGATCAACAAACTGACAACTTCTCAGACTCTGGCCATGGCCGCCATGGCCCGCGAACTCAAGGCACAGGGAAAAGACATCATCAGCCTGAGCTTGGGCGAACCCGATTTCAATACGCCCGATTTCATCAAGGACGCCGCCAAGAAGGCGATCGACGAGAATTACAGCACCTATTCACCGGTTGACGGATACCTTGACCTCAAGCAGGCCATCTGCCGGAAATTTAAACGAGACAACAACCTCGATTACACGCCGGACAATATCGTGGTGTCAACAGGTGCCAAGCAGTCGCTCTACAACATCGCCCAGGTGATGATCAATGAGGGTGACGAAGTGATCCTGCCCGCGCCATACTGGGTTTCCTATTATGAGATCATCCGCATTGCCGGCGGAATTCCGGTCGAGGTGCCTACATCGGTGGAAAGCGATTTCAAGATCACGCCGGCGCAGTTGGAGGCGGCAATCACGCCCAAAACCAAGATGGTTTGGTATTCCTCGCCCTGCAACCCGAGCGGTTCGGTGTACAGCCGTGAGGAACTGACCGCGCTATCAAAGGTGCTGCTCAAACACGAAAACATCTTCGTGGTCTCGGACGAAATCTACGAACACATCAATTTCTCGGGAATATTTTGCAGCATCGCCTCGATTCCCGGCATGCTGGAACGCACCATTACCGTCAACGGCGTCGCGAAGGCCTGGGCCATGACCGGGTGGCGGATCGGTTACATCGGCGCTCCCGATTATATCGCCAAGGCGTGCACCAAGATGCAGGGCCAAGTGACGTCGGGAGCCAATTCCATTGCGCAACGGGCCACCATTGCCGCCGTCGAAGCCGATCCCGCCGTGTTGAACGAGATGGTTTCGGCATTTAAGGGCCGCCGCGATCTGGTCATCGCCAAGATGAAGGAAATCCCGCAGTTCAAGATCAATATCCCCGAAGGCGCCTTTTACGTCTTCCCCGATGTTTCCTATTTCTTTGGCAAAACCCTCCGCGGAACCAAAATTGAAAATGCCAACGACTTCTCCATGTACCTGCTCAAGGAAGCCAACGTTGCCACGGTTGACGGCGCCGCTTTCGGCAACCCGGATTGCCTCCGGTTGTCCTACGCTACGAGCGAGGCGCAGTTGGAAGAGGCGTTGCGGAGGATTAAAGAAGCGCTGCAAGATTAGGGCGTTGCCTTCGGCCGCGCTGTTCGCGGTACGCGGTACCTTGCTTCCATCGCTAACGCGGTTTTAATGTACCAATTATTTAATGTAACAATCTACCAATTGCCTCAAATGAAACTTAGTTGGTACATTGGTACATTTGCACATTGGTACATTTACACATTTTCAAATCTTCAAATCTTCAAATCTTCAAATTGAAAACCTTCCTCCTCCTCGGCTCCGGTGAACTCGGCAAAGAATTTACCATATCGGCCAAACGGCTTGGCCACCGCGTAATTGCGGTTGACAGCTACGAAAATGCTCCGGCCATGCAGGTCGCCGATACGTTCGAGGTGATCAACATGCTCGATGGCGATGCCCTGGACCGAATCGTTGAGAAACACCGGCCGGATTTCATCGTTCCAGAGATCGAGGCCATCCGCACCGAAAGGTTTTACGACTACGAGAAGCAGGGTTTTACGGTAGTTCCATCGGCGAAGGCCGCAAACTTCACCATGAACCGAAAGGCAATACGCGATCTTGCGGCCCAGGAACTCGGCGTGCGCACCGCAGATTACCGGTATGCGACCACCGCATCGGAACTTCGTGAAGGGGTAAATGCCGTTGGAATGCCCTGCGTGGTGAAGCCGCTGATGTCGTCGTCGGGCAAAGGCCAGTCTACCATCAAAACGGAACAGGACATCGAAAAAGCCTGGCAGTACGCCGTTGAAGGTTCGCGCGGCGACATTGTCGAGGTGATTGTCGAGGCATTTGTCGACTTTGAATATGAAATAACGCTGCTGACGGTCACCCAGAAAAATGGCCCCACCTTGTTTTGCCCGCCCATCGGACACCGTCAGGAACTCGGCGATTACCGCGAGAGCTGGCAACCTGCGACCATGGATGAGATGCGCCTCAGCGAAGCTTGTGAGATGGCGGGGAAAGTCACCTCGGCGTTGGGCGGCGCAGGTATCTTTGGCGTGGAATTCTTTATCGCCAAAGACGGCGTATATTTTTCGGAACTCTCGCCACGTCCGCACGATACCGGAATGGTCACCTTGGCCGGAACGCAGAATTTCAACGAATTCGAGTTGCACCTGCGGGCCATCTTGGGCCTTCCCATCCCCGAAATCACCTTGGAACGAACCGGAGCCACCGCCGTGATATTGGCCGGTCACCATTCGGAAGAACACAAATTTGAAGGCATCGAAAATGTCGCGGCACTTTCGAAAACCGATTTCCGCATCTTCGGAAAACCTTCCTGCCGGCCCAATCGCCGGATGGGAGTCGTCCTGGCCTATGATCAGGTCGGTACCGATATCGACGAGGTCGTGCAAAAAGCGAAATCGGCGGCCGCACTCCTCAGGGTTATTTGATACCTTTGGGCATGGCCCGCATTCTCAAGAACATCGCGCTTCACGTCGACCTGACTCCCGATGAGCAACAGCTTTTCCTTTCCCGGACATATGTTGAAAAGGTCAGGGCCAAAACCGTTCTACATCACGCAGGCAACGTCTGCAAACAATCGTTCTTTGTCAACAGCGGCATTCTTCGGAGTTTTACAATCAACGACAATATTGTCGAACACGTACTCAACATCGCGTGCGAGGGCTGGTGGATCAGCGACATGTACAGCCTGATTTCGCAAAAGCCGGGCGACCTTTTCATCGATGTGGTCGAGGACGCCGAAGTGGTCATCCTGATGAAAGAGGACCAGGAAATCCTCTATCGGGAAATCCCCAAACTCGAACGCTTCTTCCGGATCCTTATTGAAAATTCGCTGGTCGCGAACCAGCAACGCATCATGGACAAACTGAGCCTCACCGCCGAGGCGCGCTTCGAGAAATTCTGCAATAAATATCCCGGGCTGGTCGCGCAACTTCCGCAGCGTATGATCGCATCGTACATCGGCGTGACGCCCGAATTCTTCAGCCGCATGAAATCCAATCTTTTGAAGCGCGGTTGATTTCTTGACATAGGTCAAGTGCCCATCGTTTCCATCGGCCGTAACTTTGTTTCATAATCAACAGGTTATGTTCCGAAGGGAATTCATCGCAAAATCGGCTTTGGCTACCTTACTGATGGCAATCCTGCCCGGCGCGGCCCATCGGAACCGAACCCAAAAACGCAACGACATGGAAAATTTTGTATTGCATCGCGCCGATACCCGCGGCCTCGCCGATTTTGGCTGGCTCAAAAGTTACCACACCTTCAGCTTTTCAAGTTATTATAATCCGGACCGCATGAACTTCGGCGTCTTGCGAGTCCTGAACGACGACACCGTGGCCCCGGGAATGGGATTCGGCAAACATCCGCACAGCGACATGGAAATCATTTCGATCCCGCTCGAAGGCGATCTGCAACACCAAGACTCGATGGGCAACCAGACCGTCATCCGCAAGGGCGACATCCAGGTCATGAGCGCGGGAATGGGCGTCGAACACAGCGAGTACAATCACAATAAGGATAAGGAGGTCAAATTCCTGCAGATTTGGGTCATCCCCAACAAGCGTGGCGTGAAACCCCGGTACGACCAGATCACCTTAAGAGAAGAAGACCGTCAGAACAAATTCCAGCAGATTCTATCGCCCAACCCCGACGACGAGGGCGTTTGGGTCAACCAGGAGGCATGGTTCCACCTGGGAAAGTTGGACAGCGGAACCCAGATTGTTCACGACCTCAACAAGAAAGGAAACGGAATCTACGCGTTTGTGCTGGAAGGTAGCGCAAAAATCAAGGGTCAACAGCTCGACAGGCGCGACGGTTTCGGGATCTGGGACGTGGAAAAAATTGAAATCGAGGTAACATCGGATGCCGAAATCCTGCTGATGGAAGTTCCGATGAACTTATAACAAATATAAAATCGTAAATTTAAATAGCTAAAATACAGAACTATGGAAACACAATGGAAAATCGACCCCACGCATTCGCAGATCGGGTTCAGGGTAAAACACATGATGTTCACGACAGTCTCGGGAACTTTTGACAAGTACGACGCGACAATCACCGCACAGGACGACAGTTTTGAAAACGCGAAAGTGAAATTTAGTGCCGATGCCGACTCGGTGAACACCGGCAACGCCGATCGCGACCAGCACTTGCGCAGCGCGGATTTCTTCAACGCCGAAGCCAATCCCAAAATCGAATTTGACGGTTCGATGACAAAGACCGGATCGGGTCATCAGCTTTCGGGAAACCTGACCATGAACGGGAAGTCGCAGCAGATTACTCTGCCGGTTGAATTCGGCGGCATCATGAAAGACCCATGGGGCAACGACAAGGCGGTGATGGCCGTCGAGGGCAAGATCAGCCGCAAGGACTGGGGATTGACCTGGAACTCGGCGCTTGAGACCGGCGGGGTGCTGGTGAGCGACGAGGTAAGGGTCGCCGTTGAATTGCAATTGGTGAAGGCGTAACGCTCAAAATATAAGATGAGGGCCGTTCCGGAAGGGGCGGCTTTTTTTATTGGAATTTTTCGCGACATTTTATGCACGACCGGCTTGCCAAAAACAACCTCAAAGGTTTTGAACCCGAGGCACCGCCGAATTGTATGGAGCGCAGCGGAATAAAACCTTTGAGGTCCAAATTACGACCGGCACCTCCGGCGTTGTTTACGGGAAAACCGCATATTTTCTTAAAACTTTTTAGATGCACCCACCCCCGTGCAATCTTGCCTTACCGTTTCCAAACATTTCCGTATTTTTAAACCCTAAAAAACTCAAATGAAAGCATACATCTTCCCGGGACAAGGCGCCCAATTCACCGGAATGGGCAAGGAACTCTACGAACAATCGGACCTTGCGAAGGAACTGTTTGAACGCGCCAATGCCCTGTTGGGCTTCCGCATCACCGACATCATGTTTGAAGGCACCGCCGACGAGCTCAAGGAAACCCGCGTCACGCAACCTGCCGTTTTCCTGCACTCGGTGATTTTGGCCAAGACGATGAGCGAATCGTTCAAACCCAATATGGTAGCGGGCCACTCGTTGGGCGAATTTTCGGCGTTGGTGGCTGCGGGAGGACTGTCATTTGAGGACGGGCTGAAACTGGTATCGACCAGGGCGATGGCCATGCAAAAGGCCTGTGAGATTCAGCCTTCGACCATGGCTGCGGTTCTTGGACTCGAGGATGCTATCGTTGAGGAAATATGCGCCACTACCGATGGCGTCGTGGTGGCCGCCAATTACAACTGCCCCGGGCAGCTCGTGATTTCGGGCGAGACGGTAGCCGTTGAGATGGCCTGCCAGGCGATGCGGGTTGCCGGAGCCAAAAGAGCGCTGGTACTGCCTGTCGGCGGAGCCTTCCACTCGCCGTTGATGGAGCCGGCACGCGAGGAACTGGCCACCGCGATCGAACAAGCCAACTTTGCCAAACCCGTTTGCCCCATTTACCAAAATGTTACGGCAAACGCGGTACAGGACCCGGTCGAAATCAAGAAAAACCTCATCACCCAACTCACCGCCCCTGTCAAATGGACGCAAACCGTCCGCCAGATGATTGCCGACGGAGCCACACTCTTCACCGAAGTCGGGCCCGGGAATGTGTTGCAGGGGTTGGTGAAGAAGATTGACAAGGAAGCCGAAACCGCTGCGCTAAATTAGCGGTTTTGGGTATTGTGTTGTGAGTTCTGAGCATTGGACCTTTAACCCATTTACTCAGAACTCAAAACCCATTACTCCCTTATTTTCTTTTCCCACTTCCACGCGCTCTCCAACGCCTCTTCCAGCGTCGATTGCGCCTTCCAGCCCAGGACATTGTTTGCTTTGTCAGTGTTGGCGTAGGCCGATGTGATGTCGCCTTCGCGGCGGCCGACGATTTTGTACGGAAGTTTTTTGCCGCTGACTTTCTCGAATGTGTTGATCACCTCGAGTACCGATGAGCCTTTGCCGGTTCCGACATTGAAGGTCTCCACCTTGTCCGAATTCTTGCCGTCTAGCAGACGCTGCAGCGCCACCACATGCGCCTTGGCCAGATCGACCACGTGGATGTAATCGCGGATGCAGGTTCCGTCCGGAGTTGGGTAATCATCGCCGTAGACCGAAAGCTCCTGGCGGATGCCCATTCCCGTTTGGGTGATGAAAGGGACGAGGTTTTGCGGAACGCCGATGGGCAGTTCGCCGATGTGCGCGGTGGGATGTGCACCGATGGGGTTGAAATAGCGAAGCAGGATCGCGTTGATGTTGGTCACCTTACACGTATCGGTGATGATTTCCTCGCCGATTTGCTTGGTGTTGCCGTAGGGTGACATGGCGGGCTGTACCGATGCATCCTCGGTGATGGGCATCTTTTCGGCCTGGCCGTAGACCGTGCACGATGAGCTGAAGATAAAGTGTGCCGACTGTTTTTTGGACAGTTCCTGCAACAGGTACACCAGCGTGTTGATGTTGTTCTCGTAATAAAGAAGCGGGTTTTCAACGCTTTCACCGACGGCTTTCGAAGCTGCGAAATGGATTACGCCCGAGACATCGTTGTGCCGCGCGAAGAAATCGCTTACCGTCGACCTGTCGCGAAGGTCCATCTGTTCAAAAATGGGTTTCTTTCCGGTTATGGCGACGATCCCGTCGAGTACGTCTATTGATGAATTTGACAGATTGTCGATGATGACGGGCTCGAATCCCTTGTTTTGGAGTTCGACCACCGTGTGCGACCCGATGAACCCCAGGCCTCCTGTAACGAGTATTTTCATGCGTTGATTAGGTTTATTGAATGCTACTGTGCCCTAGCCCCGATGGAGCCGGCATCCTCGCAGCGAAGCGGAGAGATACAGGCGAGAGCGGGAAACAGCTCCAAATTACTTCAAAAATTCGAGAATCGCCGAAGTTATGTAATCGATTTGTTCGTCGTCAAGTTCGGTGTGCATCGGCAACGACAGTACCTCGCGGCACAATTGGTTGGTCACCGGGAAATCTTCTTCGCGGTAACGGCTGTCGCGGTAGGCCTTTTGGGCATGCAACGGTATTGGGTAGTAAATCGCGCAAGGAATGCCTTTATCGAGCAGATGTTTCATCAGCGCATCGCGGTCGCCCTGTACGATGCGCAGCGTATATTGGTGGAAAACGTGGCTGTCCTGGTCGCCGGTGATGAAGGGCGTGACGATTCCGGGGTGTGCCGACAATTTCTCCGAATACTTGCGCGCCGCCTCCTGACGGGCTTTATTGTAGGTGTCGAGATGCGGGAGCTTGGCCTCCAAAACCGCGGCCTGGATGCTGTCCAGACGGGAATTGACGCCCACGACGTCGTGGTGGTAACGCTCGTACATGCCGTGGTTGACGATTCCGCGGAGCGTGTGTGCCAGCGCGTCGTCATTGGTGAAGATCGCGCCGCCGTCGCCGTAGCAACCCAGGTTCTTGGACGGAAAGAACGAGGTCGACGCCACATGCCCGATCGCCCCGACCTTGGTCTTGGAACCATCGGCGTGACGGTAATTTGCGCCTATCGCCTGGGCGTTGTCTTCTATTACGAACAAATTGTGCTCCTTGGCGATTTCCATGATCGCGTCCATGTTGGCTGCCTGGCCAAAAAGGTGCACCGGAACAATCGCCTTGGTTTTGGGGGTGATCGCCTTTTTAATGGCGTCGATCGAGATGTTGAAGGTGTCGGCGTCCACATCGACGAGCACCGGGGTCAAACGCAAAAGCGCAATTACCTCAACGGTGGCGGCAAAAGTGAAATCGGCAGTGATGACCTCATCGCCGGGTTCAAGCCCGAGCCCCATCATGGCAATCTGCAGGGCGTCGGTTCCGTTTGCGCACGGAATCACATGTTTCACGCCGAGGTATTCCTCGAGATTCTTTTGAAACGCGTGCACCCGCGGGCCGTTGATGTAGGCGGTGTTGTCGAGCACTTCGGTTATTGAGGCATTGACCGTGTCCTTTATCTTATCATACTGGCCCTTAAGGTCGACCATCTGGATTTTTTTCATCGGAAGGAAAAATTTAGCGGTACAAAGCTACGGAAAAACGGTGGATGGTGGCTGGTGGATAGTGGATAGTGGTTAGTGGTTAGTGGTTAGTGGCTAGTAAGTAAGACTTAACAAATAACTATAATCCGGTAATCCCTATAACTCAAGACTCATAACCTATTACATATTACCCAACCCGAGCCCGAACTGCAAATTGTAAAATTTTTAGTTCAAAAGTTGCCAGTTTTAAGATTCCGCTACTCATAACTCATTACCCATTACTCATTACCCATAACCCGTAACCATTTCGTAAATTAGCCCCGATGTACTTCCTCTACGACATTTTTGCCCGCCTCATGCAGTTCGCCCTGGGGATTGCAGCAAGGTTCAGCCCCAAGCTGAAGTTGTTTGTCGATGGCAGAAAAGATGTTTTTACGAAAATTAAGGACGCGATCGGCGACAATGACCACGTAATCTGGTTCCACGCGGCATCGCTGGGCGAATACGAACAGGGGCTCCCCGTAATGGAAGAAATCAGGGCGCGGTTTCCCCGGCACAAATTGCTGTTGACGTTTTTCTCGCCATCGGGATTTGAAGTGCGCAAAAACAACAAGGTGGCGCACTTGACGCTCTACCTTCCGCTTGACACTGCGGCGAATGCAAGGAAATTCATGCAATTGGCGCGGCCCGAAATGGCCTTTTTCATCAAGTATGAATACTGGCCAAACTATCTGCGCGAACTGCAAATTCGCAAGGTGCCGACGTTCCTGATTTCGGGAATATTCCGGGAGAACCAGGCCTTCTTCAGGTGGTATGGCGGGTTTTACAGAAGGGCCTTGGCTGCCTTCACCCATTTTTTCGTTCAGAACGACTCGTCAAAAGTTCTCTTGAATCGCATCGGCAAACAAAATGTGACCGTCTCCGGCGACACCCGTTTTGACCGCGTGGCCGATATCCTCGCCCGTGACAACAACCTCGAATTCATGGAGGATTTCAAGGGATCGTCGACACTTGTGGTGGCGGGAAGTACGTGGCCAAAAGACGAAGAACTCCTGACCGCGGTGATCCGGGAAGACCTTTCGGACATGCGGTATGTCATCGCCCCGCACAATATCAGGCCAGACCAGATCAAGGCGCTTCAGCAGGCCTTTGGCGACGAGGCCATCCTATATTCGCAGATGGAAGGCAAATGGCTGTCGGATTACCGCATTTTCATCATCGACACGATTGGTATCCTGACCAAGATTTACAGCTATGCCGATATCGCTTACGTTGGAGGCGGCTTCGGGAATCCCGGCGTGCACAATGTGCTTGAACCGGCGGCCTTCGGGATTCCGGTTGTCATCGGGCCAAATTATTCGCACTTTGCCGAAGCCACTGCTTTGGTCAGGCTGGGAGGGTGCATTCCGGTATTCGATGCGGGTTCACTTGCCCGAAACTTGGGTGAATTATGTGCCAATCCGCTTTTGCGCGCCGAGAAAGGCAGCATTTCCGGAACCTTCGTTGCCATGAATACCAAGGCCGTGGATTCCATCATGAAACATTTGGACGCCTTAGGCGACATACCCCCTTTTAATACTAATTAAAATCGACCATATGAGAATTTTGAGATTGGCGCTATTGTTATTTATCGTCCAGGTGCAGGCCCAGCAAGGCGGCATGTGGATTCCCTCACTGCTCAAGGGCATGAACGAGACCGAGATGAAAAACCTCGGCATGAAGATCAGCGCCGCCGATATTTACGATGCGAACAAACCCGGCATCAAGGACGCCGTACCGCAGTTTGACGGCGGTTGCACGGGGGAAATGATTTCGCCGAAAGGCCTGTTGCTCACCAACCACCACTGTGGATTTGACCAGATCCAGAGCCATTCATCGGTGGAAAAGGACTACATCACCAACGGATTCTGGGCCATGAGCCTGGCCGAGGAACTCCCCAATCCGGGTGTTGTCGTGACCTTCGTCGTCAAGATCGAAGATGTCACCTCGCAAGTCCTTGCCGGAACGGAAAGCCTCACATCCGAAGCCGAAAAGCAGAAGAAGGTGCAGGAAAACATCGCATCGGTAACCAATACCTTCAAGAAAGAAGCCTGGCAGCAAAACAGCATCCGCAACTTTTTTGACGGGAACCAATACCTGCTTTTCGTGACCGAAACCTTCAAGGACATCCGCCTCGTGGGTGCGCCGCCGTCATCGATTGGGAAATTTGGTTCCGATACCGACAACTGGGTCTGGCCGAGGCATACGGGTGATTTTTCGCTCTTCCGCGTTTACGCCGACAAGAACAACCGCCCCGCCGAATATTCAAAAGACAACGTTCCCTACGTCCCGAAACATTACTTTCCCGTTTCCACCGCGGGTGTCAAAGAAAATGACTTCACGATGGTCATGGGCTACCCCGGCCGCACCACCGAATACCTTCCGGCCGTCGCCGTCGAACAGATCATCAACAACCTGAATCCAGCCAAGATCGCGGTTCGGGATGCGGCGCTCAAGGTCCAGGACGGCTACATGCGCAAAGACAACGCGATCAAGATCCAGTACGCTTCAAAGTATGCCAGCGTGGCCAATTACTGGAAGAAGTGGATCGGCGAGACCAAGGGATTGAAGAAATCGGGCGCGGTCAAAATCAAGCGCGAGTACGAAAAGGAATTCCAGCAAAAGGTCGCCAAGGCGGGCAAACAGGGACAGTACGGTAACCTGCTGTCGGATTTTGAAAAGGAATATGCGGAGATCGCGCCTTATGCCCTGGCCCGCGACTACTTTAGCGAGGTCTTCCTCCGCAACACCGAACTCACCACCGTCGGCTTCAGGCTCTACCAGCTCGAGCAGGCCTTTGATGCCCGCGGCGCCCAGGCTTTCACCGACCGCAAGAACAACCTGCTGGCCGGCATTGGTGCTTTTTACAAGGATTTCAACGCCAATGTGGACCGCGATGTCTTCAAGCAGACCATCGGAATATATTTAAAGGAAACGCCCAGGCAGTTTCTTCCTCCCGGCGCCGAATCCATGGACGCGGGCAAACTGGCCGATGAGATCTACTCCACATCGGCACTGGTGAGCGAGGAAAAATTGAAGAAGTTGCTCGAAGGCGACGCACAGGCCGTCATCGCGCGGATGAACCAGGACAAGGGCTACCAATTCATCAAGGCGGCGGCAAAGGCCTATCAGGAAAAGGTCGCGCCAAAATATGACGAGATCAACCTGCGCATCACGGGACTTCAGCGCAATTACATGAAGGCGATCCTCGAACTTGGCCACGGCAAGCGCCTCTTCCCCGACGCCAACAGCACCCTGCGCGTCACGTACGGAAAAGTGAAAGGCTACTCGCCTGCCGACGGCGTCACCTATGCCCCGTTCACCACGCTCGAGGGCGTGATGGAGAAATACATTCCGGGCGATTACGAGTTTGACGTGCCGCAAAAACTCATTGACCTGTACAACAAAAAGGATTACGGCCCGTACGGTTCGAACGGGAAAATGCCGGTGTGCTTCATCGGGACCAACCATACCACGGGAGGGAATTCGGGCAGCCCGGCCATCGATGCGAAGGGCAACCTCATCGGGCTCAACTTTGACCGCGTTTGGGAAGGCACCATGAGCGACATCCACTATGATCCGGAGATTTGCCGCAACATTATGGTGGACATGCGCTACATCCTTTTTATCGTGGATAAATTTGCCGGCGCGAAGCATTTGATCGAGGAAATGAAGCTTGTAGGAAGCGCCAAATAACGTGTCGATTTTTGGCCCATAAGCCCAACAATTACAAGGGATTGCGGGCTGTAGGAAAAAAATAAAAATTTTTTCAAAAAAAAATTTACATATCAAAAAATTTATATCTTTGCCTCGAATTAATAATTAACCTTTTACACTAAAGTAAGATGAAAAAAGTATTTTTTAGCCTGGCTCTTGTAGCTGCTATCACTTTGGTTTCATGTAAAGAAACTAAAACTGAAACTGAAGAAGTAGTTGTTCCAACGGAAGAGGTAACTCCAGTTGAAGAAGTTGCTCCTGCAACTACTGACACTGTAGCTACTGAGACTACTACTACTGAAACTACAACTGAAACAGCTGCTCCTGCTGCTGCTCCAGCTCAGTAATTAAGTTTACAGACAAGACAGAAAGCCCCGCATTGCGGGGTTTTTTTGTTATATGACGTTTTTGGGCGTGCCCCTCCGGGTCGCGCTCGCGGCGGTACACGGTACCTTGCCTTGATCGCTCACGCCTTCTTTTGTATGGCAACAAAAGAAGCAAAAGTGCCTAAGCGGCGGCGGAACCCGGCTAAAAATCTAATGACTCACGCGCTAAAATCGCCGAAACTCGCACGGCTTTCGCCGGTGCTCAGACACCGCCGATTTTTGATCGCTCCCGTCCTTGATTTTTTTACGCCGGAACCCACAAGCCGCTTGAGCTGCCCGCAAACATAATAGGCAGTACAATTAACTGAGGCTTATGATCACTTAAGAACTAACCCGATGGCGAGGTTGCGCTCGGGGATGACCATTCCGCTCGGCGGTGATAGGTTCAATATATCCGTAATGGGTTTCGGGCCCGATTGGTTCAGAACATTGCGCAGATAGGTAGTGGCCTGAACATTCTTAATTTTTTGACCCGTTAATCGCGGCCTCACGTAACTTTCGTGCTCCGTAAGGCTGCCATCGCTGTTTAGGTAGCCCAACATCTCTAGCCCGATGCTCAGTCCCGAAGGACCCAAATAAACCTCGGCGCCTGTCAGATCAATCCCAATCACATCCTTCCCGATCTTATTGATCGCAATCGGTTCGGTGGCGAAAACCTTGCGATCGATCCGGCCTTCCGTTCCCTCGTAAATGTTCAGCCGCACCATGGCTTGTCCTTCGCGTTGATCATCACTTTTTTCGAAGGATTTTGAAAAAGGAATTTCCAGGCGCATGAGCTTGCGTTCAACCAAGGTAGAAACAAGGGAAATAAATATCTCATTTGAAGGCGTCAAAGGCCAATCTCCAAACATCCTTGTATGTCGTCCCGGACTGAACTTCAGCGATTTGAGACCTTGAGCTATGACCACCTCGGGCAGCGGGATGATCGCCGGCTTCATGAAAATAGTGTCTGTCGATGTAGATTTCTCTAACAATCGGGTTTCATACCCCAGCATCGAAATTTCAACCGATTGTCCGGGCAGGAACGATTTTGTCTCAAACCGGCCATTCGCATCCGAATACACGCCCGCATTTCCCTGGCGAATAATCGCAAAAGACAAAGGCTCGCGGGTTTGCGCATCGGCGACGATAAGGGAATTTTGTGCGCGGGCACCGGTTAAGAACAGGAATAGGAGTATAATTCTAACCATCGGTACTGAATATGCCGCCAAACTAAAACAAAAAACCCCGCAACAATGTTACGGGGTTCCTAATTTTTTTGTACTCAGAGCGGGACTTGAACCCGCACGGGCATTGCTGCCCACTGGATTTTAAGTCCAGCGTGTCTACCAATTTCACCATCCGAGCAGACCACTTGGAGCGAAAAACGGGATTCGAACCCGCGACCTCGACCTTGGCAAGGTCGCGCTCTACCAACTGAGCTATTTTCGCGTTTCATTTTGTAAAAGAACTGCGATACACTGCTGTATTGCGAGGGCAAATTTAAAACTTAAATTCATTTATGCAAAGGAAAACCCGAAAAAATTCCCCCTAAAAAATCCCTTTATTGGCCAAGAAGCCGCTTGAGTTCGTTGAGTTTCATCAGGGCCTCGACCGGCGTCAGCGTATTGATGTCAAGTTCAAGCAATTGCCCTTTGACTTCCTCCAATAGCGGATCGTCAAGATTGAAGATGCTGAGCTGCATTTCGGGTTCACGGAGGACCCGGGCACCTGCCAAAGCGTCGCCGGAATGCTCTTTTTCCAGCTTTTTGAGCAGCCGTTGCGCGCGTGAAATCACTGTTTGCGGCATCCCGGCCATCTTCGCCACATGGATCCCGAAGGAGTGCGCGCTCCCGCCTTCCACCAGTTTCCGGATAAAAAGGACGTTGTCCTTGAGTTCCTTTACCGACACGTTGAAATTCCGGATCCGCGGCATGGTCGCGCCCATCTCGTTGAGTTCGTGGTAGTGTGTGGCAAAGAGCGTCTTTGGTTTTGCGGGGTGCTCGTGCAGGTATTCGGCGATGGCCCAGGCGATCGAAATTCCGTCGTAAGTGCTCGTCCCGCGGCCGATCTCGTCCAGCAGCACCAGGCTTCGGTCTGAAATATTGTTCAGGATCGACGCGGTCTCGTTCATCTCCACCATAAAAGTCGATTCGCCCATCGAGATGTTGTCGGAGGCGCCCACGCGGGTGAAAATCTTGTCGACCACGCCAATGGTCGCAGCTGATGCCGGCACAAAACTTCCCATCTGTGCCAGCAGGACGATCAGCGCCGTTTGCCTCAAAATGGCCGACTTTCCGGACATATTGGGCCCGGTAATCATGATGATCTGTTGCGATTCACGGTCAAGGAAAACATCGTTCGCAATATAGGGCGTCCCCGGCGGCAATTGTTTCTCGATCACAGGGTGGCGGCCTTCGGTGATGGAAAGATCGAAATCCCCTGTCAACGTCGGGCACACATACCGATTATCGATCGCAAGTCGCGCAAAGCCGCAAAGGCAATCCAACCTCGCAATCAGTCCGGCGTTTTCCTGCACGGGCCTGATGTAACCGGCAACCCACGAAACTAGTTGCTCGAACAATTCCGATTCGAGTTTATGTATCTTTTCTTCGGCGCCCAGGATCCTGGACTCGTAATCCTTGAGTTCCTCCGTGATGTAGCGCTCGGCATTGACCAGCGTCTGCTTGCGTATCCATTCTGCCGGAACCTTGTCCTTGTGCGTGTTCCGCACCTCGATATAGTAGCCAAAAACGTTATTGAAGGAGATCTTGAGCGATGAGATGCCGGTACGTGCCGATTCGCGAGCCTCGATTTCCTCTAGAAACTCCTTGCCCGAAAAGGCGATCTTGCGAAGTTCGTCGAGCTCCGAATCGATCCCTGTGGCAATCGCGCCGCCCTTTGAGATGGCAACGGGTGCATCGGCATTTAAGGTAGTCCCGATTTTTTCGCGCAACACTGCGCAATCGTGGAGCATTCCGCCCAATTTCCTGACTGAAGATTGTTCGGATGCCAGCGCCATTTCCCGGATGGGCAGGATCGCATCGAGCGACTCCTTTAAGATGACCATTTCGCGCGGCCCCGCCTTACCGGTCGCAACCTTGGAGATCAATCGTTCGAGATCGGAGATGCGGCGGATCTGGCTTCGGATTTCCTCCAGGGAATCGGTATTTTCCATCAGCCATCCCACAACCTCATGCCTTTCGCTAATTTGTTCGATATCCTTCAGCGGAAGCGCCAGCCATCGCTTGAGCAATCGTCCGCCCATCGGCGAAATGGTCCTGTCGATGACATCAAGCAACGTAACCGCATTGGGGTTGAAGGAATGGTAAAGTTCCAGGTTGCGAATGGTGAAGCGGTCCATCCAGACGTATTGATCGCGCAAGATTCGAAGGATGGACGTGATGTGCGAAAGCTTGTCGTGCCGGGTTTCCGAAAGGTAGTGCAGCGCAGCTCCCGCCGCGATGATGCCGTCTTCCAGGTCGTCGATCCCGAAACCCTTTAGCGACGCGGTCCCGAAATGCCCGTTGAGTGACTGGTGCGCAAAATCGGATGCAAAGGCCCAATCGTCCAAAAAGAAACTGTGGAAATTTTCGCCAAAAGACTCCCTGAATCTCACCTTTTGTTGCTTGCAGACCAAGATCTCGCTGGGCGAAAAATTCTGCAGGAGTTTGTCGATGTATTCGGGGTCGCCCTGAGCGGTGAGGAATTCGCCGGTCGAAACGTCCAGGAAAGCCACGCCCACCCATTTCTTACCAAAATAAACCGCCGAAAGGAAATTGTTCGATTTGGACTGAAGCACCTCGTCGTTGAGCGAAACGCCAGGGGTCACCAGCTCGGTCACGCCGCGCTTGACGATGGTCTTGGTCATCTTCGGGTCTTCGAGCTGGTCGCAAATGGCAACCCTGAGCCCGGCCTTGACCAATTTGGGCAGATAGGTGTTGAGCGAATGGTGCGGAAAACCGGCGAGTTCGGTCTCGCTTTCGGACCCCGCGCCGCGCTTGGTCAGGATAATCCCGAGGATCTTCGAGGCCCGTACGGCATCCTCCCCGAAAGTCTCGTAAAAATCCCCCACGCGAAACAAAAGGCAAGCATCGGGATACTTGTGCTTGATCTCATTGTACTGCTTCATGAGCGGCGTTTCCTTCGCCGTTTTTTCCTTCGCCAAAATCGATCGGTTTATTTTTGTAACTCGGGCGAATTTAAGATTTTACGCCCAAGCCGAAGCCAATTTTTTTAAATAATTTTTACCATTTTTAAGACCCGGCGGTACGAATTTTTTATAGATTTGCTTCCAAATAAACAAAATTCACGATGAAAAAAATAGCCATGCTTGCACTGGTAGCCTGTTTTGGCATCACGGCGGCAAATGCCCAGGCTGCGAAACCAGCAAAAAAAGCCGCGCCGGCCACTAAGGTCGAAACCGTTAAGGTTGAAGGCCCCGGGGTCTTGTTCGATTCGGAAACCATCGACTATGGAACGATCCAGAAAGGCGCCGAAGGGAAACGCGAGTTTGTCTTCACCAACAACGGCAACAAGCCGCTGATCATCAGCAGCGCGACGGGATCTTGCGGATGCACGGTTCCCACCAAACCCACCGAGCCCATCATGCCCGGGCAGAAAGGCGTGATCGGCGTCAAATACGACACCAACCGCGTGGGGCCTTTCAGCAAGACCGTAACGGTTACCACAAACGCTTCCGAAACACCAAAGACGCTGACCATCAAGGGCAATGTTTTGGCCGAGGAAGTAAAAGCGGTTCCGCAAAAGAGCTAAATTCAGAAACACAATCGCAAAAGCTTCTCTTCGGAGGAGCTTTTTTTTTATTATGCGCAAACTCGAAAACAATGAATTGGGCCGCCTGTCGGCCGACGAATTCCGGGAAGCCCCCAAAACCCCGCTCATTCTGATCCTCGACGACATCCGGAGCCTCAACAACATCGGATCGATTTTCCGCACCGCCGATGCCTTCCGGCTGGAAAAAATAGTGCTTTGCGGGATCACGGCCACGCCACCGCACAAGGAAATACACAAGACCGCGCTCGGCGCAACCGAAAGCGTCGCCTGGGAACACCACAAGGACGTGAAAGCGGCCATCCAAAATCTTCGGGAATCGGGAATTCTGGCCTTTGCGGTGGAACAGGTGGAAGGCGCCGCGATGCTGACGGATTTTGCACCTGAGGCAGGTAAAAAGTATGCGCTGGTTTTCGGCAATGAGGTTTTTGGAGTTTCGCAGGAGGCCATCGCTGTCTGTGACGGCAGCATCGAAATTCCGCAATCGGGAACCAAACATTCACTCAACGTGGCGGTAAGCGCCGGAGTGGTGGCGTGGGAATTCTTCAGGCAGCTCAGCCGTTGACCTTTCGGGCAATTTCGTTCAGGATGAAGATGTAATCTTCCTGGTTGCGGACGAAATCACGCTCCGATACATCGATCACCAAAACATTCAGTTCCGGTTGCGACTTAATGTAATCCAGGTACCCGCGGTTGATCTTCTCAAGGTATTCGGCGGGGATTTCCTGCTCGTACTCCCTTCCGCGCTTGCGGATATTGGCCAAAAGCCTGTCGGTGTTCTGGTAAAGATACACGTAAAGATCGGGCCGGGGCATCTCGCGGTAGATGATGTCGAAAAGCTTTCGGTACAGGCGGTATTCGTCTTCGGATAAGGTGACCTTGGCAAAGATCAGCGACTTGAAGATGTGGTAATCGGCGATCACGAAATCCTTGAAAAGATCGAACTGCGCGAGGTCGTCGGCAATCTGCTGGTAGCGGTCGGCCAGGAAAGACATCTCCAATGGAAAGGCGTAACGCGGCTGGTCTTGGTAAAACTTGGGAAGGAAAGGATTGTCGGCGAACCTTTCAAGGACGGTCTTTGCGTTGAAATCCTCGGCAATCCTTGTGGTAAGAGTGGTCTTGCCCGCACCGATGTTGCCTTCGATCGCGATGTAATTGAAACGTTCGAGGTTGAGGCCTGCGAGTGGCGCCTCGATCCTGCCAACCGGCACGCACGCATCCTGATCGCCGGTCAGGGCCAAAAGATCGGGAAGGTGCTTTTGCAGGACGGGATGCCGCCAGTCGAGTTCAAGGTCGCGCATCGGCAGGAGCACAAACAACCTTTCCTGCATCAGCGGATGCGGGACGGTCAAATTGGCCATCGAGACGATATCCTCATTGAACGAGACGATGTCGATGTCGATGATCCTTGGCCCAAAGCCCGTTCCCTCTCGGACGCGGCCCATCGCATGCTCGATCTCCATCAATTTTGAAAGGAGCGTTTCCGCGTCGTAAAAGGTATGGACCAACAGCGCACAGTTAAGAAACGCACTGCCCTCAAAACCCCATGCCGGCGACTCGTACACCCTTGAAACGCGTACCACCGTTGCCGCACGCCCATGGATGCCCTGAATGCCGAGCACAAGGTTTTCAAGGCGGTCGCCCATGTTGCTGCCCAGGGACAACACCGCGGAATGCTGCTGTTTCATAGTGGAAATGCGCCGGCTGGAACCATGCCCGGCAGTCGGCAAAATAAACAAAAGAATTTCAGAATAAGGGTATATTTGCGCTTCGGTTGATAACTATTTTACCGCATAAAAATCGCCATTATGAGATTTCTCGGAAACGTCCTGGCCGTCATCGTGGGCCTCTTTTTATTCTTTGCGATCGCATTTTTCGGGCTGATCGTCGTCGCGGCAATCGCGGGCAGCGGGCCTGACGAAGTCCGGGTCAAGAACAATTCGGTGCTGGAGCTCGACCTCAGCGGCGTATCGATGGACTACGGCGGAAAATCCATCTATAAGGAATTTGATTATGCCGAGGTCAACCACAACGGTGTCTTTGACATCGTCCGGGCAATCGAGGCTGCGGCCGATGACGAGAGGATCATGGGGATTTCCATCCTCAACAATTTTTCGGAACTGGGTTTCGCACAAACCAGGGCGGTACGCGAAGCATTGGAAAAGTTCAAAAAGTCGGGCAAGTTTGTCTATTCGTACGCCAGCGTGTACACGCAGAAGGATTATTATCTGAACTCGGTCGCCGATTCGGTCTACATCAATCCCGTGGGCAACTTCGATTTCAAGGGGCTTTCATCGGAAGTCATGTTCTTCAAGGATCTCCAGGAAAAATCGGGGATCAACATTGAAGTCGTCCGCCACGGAAAATACAAGAGCGCCGTGGAACCGTTCCTGCAGAACTCAATGAGCGAAGCGAACCGCGAGCAGATCACCGAACTGCTTCGTTCCATCTGGGATGCCATGGCTGCCGATATTTCGGAAAGCAGGAAAGTGGCCGTGGCAATGCTCGATTCCATTGCCGACGGACAACTTGCGCGCACCCCTGAAATGGCGAAATCCGCCAAACTGATCGATGTCATCGGCTACGAAGACCAATACAACGACGTGATCCGCAAACGCCTCGGCGTAAAACCCGACACCAAGTTCAACCGCGTCAAGATTCTCGACTATGCTGAAAAGGTCGGGTCAACCGCCGGCGATTATGCCAAGGAAAAAATTGCCGTTGTCTACGCGCAGGGCGAAATCCTTAGCGGCGAGGGCAGCGAGTCCTACATAGGCGAAGGCTCGATGCGGCGCGCCCTTAAAGAGGCCCGTCGGGATAAGAATGTCAAGGCCGTGGTTTTGCGGGTGGATTCCCCGGGCGGAAGCGCGCTGACCTCGGAATTAATCTGGCGCGAGATCGAACTCACCAAGAAAAAGAAGCCCGTCGTAGTCTCGATGGGCAACCTCGCGGCATCGGGCGGATATTACATCGCGTGTGGCGGAAACAAAATTTTCGCGGAACCGAACACGATTACAGGATCCATCGGGGTTTTCGGCATGTTGCCCAACCTCACCGCGCTTTCGAAGAAGGTCGGCATCAACACCGAACAGGTCTCGACGCACAAACAGGCGGCCGGGTATAGCCCTTTCAGTCCCGTGGACCCGGTTTTCCGAAACGTGGCCCAACAGGAAGTCGAACGCATCTATACGACCTTCGTCAGCCGCGTGGCTGCCGGGCGCAAGATGACCCCGGCGCAGGTGGACGGCATCGCGCAGGGCCGGGTTTGGACCGGAAAACAGGCGCTCGACAACGGGCTCGTGGATGAAATCGGCGGGATGGACAAAGCGGTTGCCGAGGCCGCAAAACTCGCCAAACTCAAAAAGTACCGAATCGCCAATTATCCGGAATACGAGAAGAGTTTCCGCGATTTGCTGGCGGGCCTGGGAATGCCGTTCATGTCGTCCGAATCGCTTATCGAAAAGGAAATCGGCACCGAAAATTATTTGCTCGTCAAAAAAATCAAAGCAGCCGCCCAACGAACGGGCGTGCAGGCGATGTTGCCGTTTGAACTGGTCATAAAATGATCAACCAGTCGAAATGATAAGCTCCGCAATCCCAAAAGGTTGCGGATTTTTTTTTAGATTTACTTAACAATCAACACCTATGAAAAAAATTTACTGTCTATTCCTCTTTGCAATGGCTGCATCACCTTTAAGCGCCCAGGTCGTTGCCATACCCGATCCCAATTTCAAAGACCTGCTGCTTGCGTTTTACGACATGAACGGTTCGGGGGAAATTGAGGTTGACGAGGCTCAAAACATTACAGAAATCCTCTTGAGCGGCAATGAATCCATAACCGACCTTACCGGGCTGGAAGCATTCTCGAATGTGACCGATTTGAACTTAAGCGACTTTTCATCGGTTACAACCTTACCCTCGCTGAGCAATTGGGCCGCACTTGAGGATATCGATATTATGTTCTCAGGTTTTACAGGGCCGCTCGATCTTTCACAATGTCAACTCCTGCGGAATGTCAATATTACCTACAACCACTTTACATCCGCCCAGCTCAATTCGCCCCAGCTCCATACGGTCAACCTGATGAACAATGACCTGGAAAACATTGTCGTTACGGGCGGCACCGTAAACCTAATGGATTTAATCCTTCAGGGCAACGAATTCCAGGCACTCGATGAGATCCAGCTCGACCCCGCAACGTATCATTTCAACCTCAACCTCAACGACAATCCGCTCCCCGCGCACCTGGACCTGGAAGGTTTTCTTTATCACGGTTACGATTTCCAGGTTTATTACCCGTCCATGACCAGTTTCGCGTGGCCCGCAGGCATGCATGAAAATTGGGACAATTACATGAGCATCGGCGGCCCCAACTTGGTCTTCGCCGATTTCAAGAACAATTATTTTGATGCTTCATGGTCTGTGATCAACCCATTGGAGGAGCATGTCATCAATGTGCTTGCCCCCCCCTCCCTTGCCATCTGCGTCGATGACATGGACATCGGTTCGGATAATCCGGAACTTTTCCCGCCCCGTTCAGAAGCGCTTTATTTTCAAATGCTTGAATCAAATGCCGGCAATCCGGTACCGTTCGTCTCGCCTTATTGCGACCAAATCAGCGGAAGCAATACCATAGTGGGAACGGTTCAGTTCAATTGCGGATCGAATCCTTCGGCCGTCTCGTTAATGCCCGTGAACATTACCGGCACCGCGTTCAACTATGGCACCGCGACATCTGCCGCCGGAAACTATACGCTTTACGCTTATGAGGAGGAAATTGCCATCACGCCCGTGCTGGAACATCCGGATTGGTTCAATATTACGCCGCCGTACTACAACTTCGCCTTTGAGAATACGGGGAATATGATCGATGCCGATTTTTGCCTTACCGCAGTCGGGGTTCACCCGGACCTGGAGGTTTCGATTGTGCCCCTTGTACCCGCCCGCCCAGGGTTCGATGCAGTATATTCGATCGTTTTGCGCAACAAGGGCAACCAGGTCCTTTCAGGTAGTGTCTCCTTCAATTTTGACGATGCGATTCTCGACTTTGTCAGTGCTACCCAATCGCCCGATGCCCAGTCCAGCGGATCATTGGCCTGGGATTTTGCCAACCTCTCGCCTTTTGAATCAAGAACGGTAAATGTTACGCTGAACGTCAATGCCCCCACCGAGACCCCGGCCGTGAACATTGGTGACATCCTTGTGTTCAGTGCCCAGATTTCACCTTCGCCGGGTGACGAGACACCGTCCAACAATACAGCGAATCTTGATCAGGCGGTTGTTGGTTCCTTCGATCCCAATGACAAACAAGTCATCGAAGGCGAGTCGGTCAGCATTACGCAATCGGGCGAATACCTCAATTATATCGTCAGGTTCCAAAATACCGGGACTTTCCTCGCCGAGAATGTCGTGATCAAGGACGTGCTGTCGGATAAACTGGATGTCGCCACACTTCAGGTCATGGGCGCGAGCCATGATTTCCGCACGGCGATCAGCCACGAACGCCAGGTGGAATTTTTCTTCGAGGGGATCAATCTGCCCGCCTCCCAGGACGACGAACCGGCGAGCCACGGATTCGTGGCCTTCAAGGTAAAACCGATGGGCGGAGTCGTGGTGGGCGACGTCGTCGAAAATACCGCCGAAATCTATTTTGACTTCAATTGGCCGATCATCACCAACACCGTTTCCACCGAATTTACGGTACTTTCCGTGACGCACCATCAGGCTTCGACAGTTTCGATCGTACCGAATCCGGCGTCGGCTTATTTTACGATGGGCGCTGATGGCGGACCGGTGACGGTTTCCAATATGCTCGGGCAAAAGGTCGCGAGCTTTACCCGGGCTAACGCATCGGGGCAATACGACATCTCCACGCTTCCCCCCGGAACCTACATCGTTTCGACCCAAAAGGGCTCGGCGAGGCTGGTCATCAGGTAAATGAATTAACTTCAAATTAAAACGCCCGATTCAATAAGCCGGGCGTTTATTCGTTTATATATTCTAAATTTGTTAGGAATTAACTGAAACAAAATGGCCTGGAAAATCCTGAAAATCGTTGGTATCATTGTCGTCTTGCTTATCGTCGCGCTTTTTGCGATCCCGTATTTCTTTCAGGACGCGATCAAGGAAAAAATCGCCGCGACCATCAACGAGAACGTCGACGCAACGGTATCGTTTGCCGATGCTGACCTGAGCCTCTTTCGGGATTTTCCGCAGGCCAACGTCAATATCGACAAACTCCTGATCATCAACAAAGCGCCCTTTGCCGGCGACACGCTGGTTTCCCTTGGCGATGTCGACCTGTCAATGTCCATCAAGGAACTCTTCAAGGACAAATCGGAACCCATTAACGTCGATGCGATCTCGGCGGCCAATGGCCTGGTCAATATTATTTTCAACAAGGACGGTGTAGGGAATTTCGACATCGCACTTGAAAACGCGAAGAAAAAGGACGATGGCAAGAGCGACCCGGTCGCGCTGAAAGTAAAGCAATACAGCATCGACAATTTCAGGTTTAGATACCATGACGAGGCTTCGCAGGTCACGTTGTTGCTGGACAGCCTTTACCACTCGGGCAACGGCGATTTTACCGAAAAGAAACTGGACCTGGTGACCAATTCTGCGGCCCGCGTTTCCCTGGACATGGAAAAGGTCAATTACATGAACCGCGTACCCCTTACGCTCGACGCGGTTTTGGGAATAGACATGGACCAAAGCAAATACACGTTCAAGGACAACAAGGCTTTGATCAACCGGCTTCCCCTTGAATTCAATGGCTTTATCAAATTACTGGAAGAGGGACAGGAGTACGATGTCACCTTTAAAACCCCCAGTTCATCGTTTACCAATTTCCTTGCGCTGATCCCTTCAAAATATTCGGGGAGCATGGCCAATGTCAAGACTACCGGCGATTTTACCGTGAGCGGATTTGCAAAGGGCGTCATGACCGATACCACGGTACCCAAATTCAATATTGCGATCGCGTCCAACAACGCCTCCTTTCAGTATCCGAATTTGCCCAAGGCCGTTCGCAACATAGTCATCGACACCAAAATTGTCAACGAGACCGGCGTCATGAACGACACCTATGTCAACCTCAACAACTTGCAGTTTGCCATTGACCAGGACATTTTCAATGCAAAGGCGGATATCAGGAACATTGCCGAAAATGCCCTCGTGAATGCCGATCTTAAAGGAACCATTAACCTCTCGAACCTTTCGCAGGCCTACCCGATCAAACTGGAGAAACCTTTGTCCGGGATGCTAAAGGCGGACGTGACAACCGAATTTGACATGGCGTCGGTGGAGAACAGCCGCTACGAGAACATCAGGAACTCCGGGACGATCAATCTGACCGGTTTCAGGTACGTGGACGAGGCGGGCAAGGCAATGAACATCTCGCGTGCCGATGTACAGTTCAACCCGAGCCGCGTCAACCTGCAGCAGCTTTCGGCGACGACCGGCAAAAGCGACATGGACGTTTCCGGGACATTGGATAATTTTTACGGATTTCTCTTCCGCGACCAGCAACTCAAGGGAAATTTCAAGCTCAGGTCAAACCAGTTTGCCGTTTCGGATTTTATGACGGACGCCGAAAAGGATAAAAAGGACCCGAAAAAGAGCGAGGGGATGAAAATTCCGGCCTTTCTGGAATGTACGCTGGATGCCTCCGCCAACACGGTACTTTACGACAATCTCGTGCTGAAGAACGTATCGGGCAAGGTTACCATCCGCGACCAGCGCGCCACCCTTGAAAACGTAAAGACTAATATTTTCGGTGGGCTCGTCGGCGTCAACGGAAGCGTATCGACAAAAGGCGCCGTCCCGACCTTCACTATGGACCTGAACATGAATGCGGTGGATGTATCGCAGACCTTCACGCAGCTTGACATGATGAAAAACATTGCCCCGATTGCGGGTGCGGTGAACGGGAAGTTGAACTCCAGGATCAAGGTTTCGGGCAATCTGGACGCAAAGGAAATGACGCCCGTGCTCACGAGCATAAGCGGGGATATGGCGACGCAGCTGCTTTCCACTACGATCAACGCTTCAAATTCCACCTTGCTCACAACCCTTGACAACAACCTGAAATTCATCGACCTGCAAAAGCTCAACCTCAACGACCTCAAGGCCGCACTGACTTTTGACAACGGCAAGGTCAACCTCAAACCCGTGGACATCAGATACAAGGACGTGGCGCTTCGCCTAAACGGCCAGCACGGCTTTGACCAATCGATGAATTACAACCTCAAGTTTGATGTTCCGGCAAAATACCTCGGCACTGAGGTCAACAACCTGCTGGCCAAACTGACCCCCGCCGATGCCGCCAAAATCGAGAATGTGCCCATCAA
This sequence comes from Bacteroidota bacterium, assembly GCA_023390775.1. Classification (GTDB taxonomy): domain Bacteria; phylum Bacteroidota; class Bacteroidia; order Flavobacteriales; family Flavobacteriaceae; genus Flavobacterium. Next base: position 48,182 of record JAEWCF010000102.1, read on the forward strand.
CGCCTTGCTCACAGGAAACTTCAAGAATCCGAAGATCACCACCGATTTGAAACAGGCCACATCGGCTTTGGTGACCCAACTTGTCAAGATCCAAAAGGACAAATTGATCAAGCAAGGTACAAATGCCCTTGGCAATATCCTGAGCGGCAACAAACCGAGGGATACGACCAAGGCGGCGACAGGCAACAATACGACCAAGGACATCCAAACGCAGGCGGGCAATGTCCTGAAGGACATTTTCAAGAAAAAACCAACGCCTAAAAAGGAGACGACCCCGCCCGCTACCGAACCGGCGAAGCAACCTTAGACCGCAATCGTGACCACGGTGCCTTCGGCGGCGCGGACATTGAGCACGCTTCCATCGGCAAAGAGGAGATACTGGCCCCGGATTCCGGTCAGAGTGCCCGTATATCGAAGTGTTTTTTCAAGGCTCAGCGGCGTGATGGCCTTTGGATATTCCAAAACCGGATAATTGAAGGTCATGATTTCACCGCAACTGCCGGTATAAAATTCCCGTACCTCATGGGGCAGTGCGTTGGCGAGGCGGCCGTATTCGCCGGGAAGGTCGCACTGGGCCATGTCGTTGATAAGCATCCGCCGCCAATTTGTCTTGTCGGCGTATCGCGATTTGAGCGCTACTTCGGTAATTCCCGCCAGGTAACGGTTTGGCACCTCAAGTGCGATGAGTGCCGAACACGCCCCCTGATCGATCCACCGGGTCGGAACCTGCGACTTTCGGGTCACGCCGACCTTCACCTCACACGTAGCGGCAAGGTAGACCACGTGCGGCTGGAGTTGCGAACGGACCTCATAATCGAGATCGCGATCGGCGATCCCCAGGTGCGCCTGGCTGAGTTCGGGGCGCATGATCCAATCGCCTACCGAAGCGCTTGTCGTAAAACAGTCATAACAATACCCCTGCCTGAAAACTCGCTTGCGTTTGGAACAATTCAGGCACTGTGACCCTTTCACGATGATTTCCACCTGCCGGCCCAACAACTGGTTGACATTGACAAAATTGTCCTCGAACACCATGTAATATTGGATGGGATCGCCGAATTCGGTTTGCATTTTGGTAAGCGTGCCGCTGTATTCCATGGTTCTTTGCGGAATTTTTTTATATTTTTGGTAAAGGTAGAAATTCGCGCCTCAAATAGCAGCCTATGCCCTTTCCAATCATCAATTCAATCGCTTCGTGGGTCCTCAAGCAGCGCATCCACCAGATCGAGTTGTTTCTCAAATATCCGCACGAAGTTCAGGACGAATTGCTGATGAACCTCATCAAATCATGCGAAAATACCGAGGTTGGTTCCCAGTACGGTTTTGAATCGATCCGGTCTTACGAGGCGTTTGCCGATCGCGTGCCGGTTTCGCCTTACGAATCGCTTGAGCCGGTGATCGAACAGACGCGTCGGGGACAGCAGCATGTTTTCTGGCATTCGACCATCAAGTGGTTCGCCAAATCCAGCGGCACGACAAATGCGAAGAGCAAATTTATCCCCGTCAGCCATGAGGCGCTCGAGGATTGCCATTACAAAGGAAGCAAGGACCTGCTTTGCCTCTACCTCAACAACAACGAAAATTCACAACTTTTTACCGGCAAGAGCCTTCGCCTGGGCGGAAGCCGCCAGATCTATGAGGACAACAACTCCTATTTTGGAGACCTTTCGGCCATATTGATCGAAAACATGCCGATTTGGGCTGAATTCAGTTCCACGCCTTCGAGCAAGATTTCGCTGATGAGCGAGTGGGAAGCCAAAATCCCTGCGATCATCAACCAGACCATCGGGGAGAACGTGACCAGTTTTGCCGGTGTTCCCTCGTGGATGCTGGTGTTGCTAAACCGCGTGCTAGAGGAAACGGGCAAGGAAAACCTTCTCGAGGTCTGGCCAAACCTGGAGGTCTATTTTCACGGAGGGGTCAGTTTCGATCCTTATCGGGACCAATATCACCGCATCGTACCCAAACCGGATTTCAGGTATTACGAGATTTACAATGCGTCCGAAGGCTTTTTCGCAATCCAGGACCGCAACGGCTCATCGGACCTGCTGTTGATGCTGGATTACGGAATTTTTTACGAGTTCATCCCGATGGACACCTTCGACACCCCGCAGCAAAGGGTGCTTCGGCTTTCGGAAGTTGAAGTCGATAAAAATTACGCCATTGTCATTACGACCAATTCGGGTTTGTGGCGCTATCTCATCGGCGACACGGTTCGATTTACAAGCCTGAATCCTTACCGGATCCGCGTTACCGGCCGTACGAAGCATTTCATCAATGTATTTGGCGAGGAACTGATGGTGGAGAATACCGATACGGCCATTGCAAGGGCCTGCGCCGCAACCGGATCGCAGATTTCCGATTATACCGTGGCCCCGATTTTCATGCAGGGCCGTGAAAAAGGCGCTCACGAATGGATGATTGAATTCAAGACGCCGCCGGCCGATATTTCGGGATTTGCGCAACTTCTCGACAAAGAGCTCCAAACGTTAAATTCCGACTACGAGGCCAAAAGGTATAATAATATGACGCTCAACCCGTTAATCGTAAACATCGCGCGGCAGAACCTCTTTTACGATTGGCTGAAGGAACAGGATAAACTGGGCGGCCAGCACAAGATTCCGAGGCTGTCCAACAAACGCGACTATCTGGACCAGCTTAAAGAACTGCAGGTCCGCGTCAAGAATATATGAAAAAATACCTACTATTGGCCGTTGTGGCCTGCGTGCTTGCCTCGTGCGGGCCGCGAAGATTGAGTTGTTACGGGAAACGATGCGTCCATACGCACAAACCGCAGGGAGAATCCCCTAGGCCCGTTTAATTCCCACCGATTGTCCTTGCGGACACCGCGAAATTCCGGCATATTATAAAAAAGCCGGAAATCATCCGGCTCATTTACTTGAATTTCTGTATCGGGTTAGCTGACGGCCTTCAGCCTCTGCAGGAGGTTTTTCTGGAGCGCGTCCTCAACATAGCTTTTGTCAATCCTGAGTGATTTGTCGTCCGAACCCGGAAGATCGTACATGGCATCGGTCAGGACGGCCTCGCACAAAGCCCTGAGCCCGCGGGCACCCAGTTTGTACTCCAGCGCCTTGTCCACAATGTAATCCAACGCCTCGCCGGTGATGTTGAATTCAACATCGTCCATCTTGAAAAGCTTTTTGTACTGTTTGATGAGTGCGTTCTTGGGCTCGGTGAGGATGGCGCGAAGCGTTTCCCGGTCGAGCGGATCCATGTGCGTCAACACTGGCAGCCTTCCGATGATTTCCGGAATCAAACCGAAATCCCGAATGTCTTTTGGAATGATATACTGCAAAAGGTTGTCCTTGTCGATAGAGTCGAAAGTCTTGGCGCTGTGGTAACCCACTGCCTGCCGGTTAAGCCTTTTTGAAATGATTTTCTCCACGCCGTCAAAGGCGCCACCCGCGATAAACAGGATATTCTGAGTATTGACCTCGACGAATTTCTGGTCCGGATGCTTGCGGCCTCCTTTTGGCGGAACGTTGACAACCGTACCTTCCAGGAGCTTCAACAGTGCTTGCTGGACGCCTTCGCCCGAAACGTCACGGGTAATGGACGGATTGTCGCTCTTGCGCGCGATCTTGTCGATCTCGTCGATAAAGACGATGCCTCGCTCGGCCTTTGCCACATCATAATCGGCGGCCTGTAAAAGACGCGTCAGGATACTTTCAACATCCTCGCCCACATAACCGGCTTCGGTAAGTACGGTGGCATCGACGATGGCAAGCGGTACATCCAGCATCCGTGCGATCGTCTTGGCGACAAGCGTTTTCCCGGTTCCCGTCTGCCCCACCATGATGATGTTGCTTTTCTCGATTTCCACTTCGTCGTCCATCTGCTGTTGCATCAGGCGCTTGTAGTGGTTGTAAACCGCAACCGACATGACCTTCTTGGTCTGGTCCTGCCCGATTACATATTGGTCAAGGAATGCCCTGATTTCCTTAGGCTTGCGGAGTACGAGGTCGGCGGCGAGTTTGGTATTGCCGCTGGTCTTGAGTTCCTCGAGCACGATTCCGTGGGCCTGCTCGATGCAACGGTCGCAAATATGCGCGTTGATGCCGGCGATCAGCAGATTCGTCTCGGGCTTCTTCCGCCCGCAAAAAGAACATTCCAGAATTTCTTTTGCCATTTTATATGTTTTGTGCCCTAGCTGCGGCGGAGCACTTCGTCGATCATTCCATACGTCTTCGCCTCATCGGCTATCATCCAGTAATCGCGCTCGCTGTCCTGGTGGACGCGCTCGAAAGTCTGGCCCGTGTGTTTGGCGATGATGGTGTACAATTCATTTTTGAGCTTAAGCATCTCTCGGAGGTTAATCTCCATATCTGTTGCTACGCCCTGAGCGCCCCCCGAAGGCTGGTGGATCATCACGCGTGAATGCGGCAACGCCGAACGCTTTCCTTTTTCACCCGCGCAAAGCAGCACGGCGCCCATCGAAGCGGCCATTCCCGTACAGATCGTGGCGACATCGGGCTTGATGTACTGCATGGTATCGTAAATGCCGAGGCCCGCGTAAACGCTTCCTCCCGGCGAATTGATGTAGATCTGGATATCTTTCGATGAATCGGCGCTTTCAAGGAACAGGAGCTGGGCCTGGACGATATTGGCAATCTGGTCGTCGATCCCGGTGCCCAGGAAAATGATGCGGTCCATCATCAGCCTTGAAAAAACATCCAGTTGCGAAACGTTGAGTTGCCTTTCCTCAATGATGTAAGGCGTCATTCCCGTTGGCGTCAGCCCTGCGACGATCTTGTCATAATAAAGGCTGTTGACCCCGTGATGACGCGTCGCATATTTTTTAAATTCTTTTCCGAAATTCATATTGGTGGTTAAGGTTACGACAAAAACGTTTTAAAGGTACGAATATTTTGGAATTTATTCCCCGTACATCTCTTTTACGAATTGCTCGTAGGAAACCGTCTTCTCCTTTGCCGGAACTTTTTCGTTGAAAAGGTTAAGCAGCTTTTCGGCGACGACCTGTTCGGTCAGCCTGCGCACCTCGTCCTGGTTGGACATCACGCGTGCCACGATGCCGTCGACATCTTCCTGACTGGGATCCATCTGCCCAAATTGCGCCATCTGCCTGCGGATCATGTTCGATGTATAGGCCTTAAGGTCCTCGAAATTGACCTTCACCTCGTGGTCGCGCATGACGCGTGCCTCGATCAATTGGTAGCGAAGCCCTTTTTCGGACTTGTTGTACTCTTCCTCGGCTTCAGATTCGTCCAGCGGGTTTTCACCGGCCGTGCGGATCCATTTTTTGAGGAAAGCCGCCGGAAGATCGAATTTTGCCGATTCGATCAGCGCTTCGGTCACATCGTTGTGGAACTTCTGGCTGGCCTGCTGCGCAAACTGGTTCTCGGCGTCCTGGCGGATCTTCTCGCGAAGGTCGGCTTCGGATGTCACGTTGCCCTCTCCAAAAAGTTTGTCGAACAATTCCTGATTAAGTTCGGCGGGTTCGCTTGCGTTGATCTCCTCGATGGTAAACTCGACCTGCGTATCCAGGCCGTGAACGTGGTCGTGCCCGACCTTAAGATAGTCCATCAGTTTGTGGTCGTCGTCAAAAAGGCCCTTGGTATTGAGCGTCACGACATCGCCTGGCTTCTTTCCCTCGAAAGCTTTTTGGGCATCCTTACTGGCAAAAATATCCGGCGAAAAAGTCGTGCGGTTTTCGATGCCAAATTCCTCGTTGCGGAATGTTCCGGTCACATCGGCGCCCGGTTCAAATTCGTTTTTGGAAATCAGTTTGCCGTACTGCTTGCGGATGCGCATCACCTGATCGTCGATCATCTTGTCGTCGGCCGTAATCTTATATTTGGTAATTCCCTTAAGGTTTTCAAGGTCGACTTTCACCTCGGGAGTGAGTCCAAGCTCGAATTGGAATTTTAATGTTTCGGCGTCCCAGTCCATTTTGTCGTCGGCCTTGGGAAGCGGGTTTCCAAGGATGTCGAGCTTTTCGTCCTGAAGGTATTTATTAAGGTTTTCCTGTAAAAGTTTATTGATTTCCTCGAGCATTACCCCTTTGCCGTACTGCTTGCGGATCAAACTCATAGGCACCTCGCCCTTGCGGAATCCGGGGATGTTGGCGCTCTTGCGGTAGTTGGTGAGCAGTTTCTCAACCCTTTCCTGATAGTCTTCCTTTGTGATCTCGACGTCGAGCACGGCGTTGAGCTCGTCGATATTGTTCCTGGTGATGTTCATTTTTACTGAATAAAATTGGCTGGCAAAAGTACAAAAATTTGACGAATGGTGAATGTCGAATGTCGAATGTCGAATGACGAACGTCGAATGACGAATGACGAACGTCGACGAGACTCCCGAAGCGGCACCGATAAAATTATTGCAGAATCGTTCGAGTTGAAGATGGATTGCTTAACCGGAAAAACGGGTTGACACCACAAATGTCCGAATCAAACTCAAAACCCAAAACCCAAAACTCAAAACCCAAAACTCGCTCGCGTAGAGATCATGGGAACACACCCGGCCCTTCCCCTACACCCGAAGGTCGTAAATCTGCAGTGATGTTT
>JAEWCF010000037.1 GCA_023390775.1 Bacteroidota bacterium
GCTCATCGGGCTGCCGTACACGGGTTGCGATTTTTACCAGTCGGCGCTGACCTTCAACAAGCGCGACACCTTGTCGGTACTATCCAAATTCGGGATCCCGAAAGCAGAATCGGTCTACCTTTCCAAAGGCGACACCGTTTCGGCCGACGCCCTGTCGCAAAAGCTTGGCCTTCCCTTCTTTGTCAAACCAAACCAGTCCGGTAGCAGCCTCGGCGTTTCGATGGTCAAGGAAATTTCGCAACTAGACAAGGCTTTGGAACTGGCTTTCGCCGAAGACGACGACATCCTTGTGGAATCGTATCTCAGGGGCACCGAAGTGTCGGTCGGGGTTTTAAAGTACAACGATAAGACGACCGTTCTCGGCCTGACCGAAATCGTCTCGCAAAACGACTTTTTTGACTACGAGGCCAAATACGAAGGCAAATCGGAAGAGATCACACCCGCCCGCCTGGACGAAAAGACCGAGGCTTTGGTGCGCGAGACCGCCGCAAAGGCCTACGACGCGCTGGGCATGACCGGGTTTTCCCGCACCGATTTTATCGTGGTGGACGGGCTCCCGCACTTCATCGAGATCAATACCAATCCCGGGCTTTCGCCGCAGAGCATTTTTCCGCAACAGGCGGCACACGCAAAATTGCCCTTCTCCGATTTGCTTGACAATGAGGTTGCGCTCGCATTCAAAAGAAAAACATGGAAAAGATAGCCGTATTCCCGGGTTCGTTCGATCCCATCACGCTTGGCCACTTTGACATCATCAAACGCTCGGTGGCGCTTTTTGACAGGATTATCGTCGCCATCGGGATCAACGCAGACAAAAATTACATGTTCGCGCTTGAAGAGCGATTGGGGTTCATCCGCGAATGCTGCCGCGATTTTGCGACCGTATCAGTACAGACCTATGAAGGGCTCACCATCGATTTTTGCCGCGAGGCCGGCGCGCAGTTCATCATCCGGGGCCTACGCAATCCCGCTGATTTTGAGTTCGAAAAAGCCATCGCACACACCAACCGCACGCTTGCCCCCATCGAGACCGTTTTCCTGCTCACCGCCGCCGACACTTCGTTCATCTCCTCCAGCATCGTGCGAGACGTGATCCGCAACGGCGGGGATTATACGCGCCTGGTTCCTCCGGCGGTGCGAATTTCACGATAACTTTATGAGGACAATCCTTGCTTTACTGCTTGCCTGTTCGGCGGTTTTTGCCCAGGCTGACCTGCAGACCGTTTTTGAAAAGGGAAACGGCAACCAATCGGCGACCTATCAGGAGGTCATGGCCTACTACAAGATGCTGGCGGGGCGTTTCCCGACGATAAAAATCAGGCAGATGGGCCTCACCGATTTGGGCGAGCCGCTGCATCTGGTGTTGTTCGACGCGACAAAGTCCTTCAAGGCCGATGGCAGGTCGGTAATACTGGTGAACAACGGGATCCATGCCGGGGAACCCGATGGGATCGACGCCTCGATGATGCTGGTCCGCGACCTGGCATCGGGAAAGGTCGAGGCGCCCGCCAACGTGTTGCTCGCGGTGATTCCCGTGTACAACATCGGCGGCATGCTCAACCGCAATTCCACATCAAGGGCCAATCAGGAGGGCCCGGAACAGTACGGCTTCAGGGGCAACGCGAGGAATTACGACCTCAACCGGGATTTTTTGAAAGCCGACACGCGCAACACGCGCAGCTTTTACCGGATTTTTCACGAACTCGATCCGGACGTTTTCATCGACAACCACGTCTCCAACGGCGCCGATTACCAGTATGTGCTCACCTATATCATGACGCAGCCGGACAAGCTCGGGCCCGCGCTCGGAAATTACCTTTCGCAAAAAATGATGCCCGCTCTTGTATCCGATCTGAAAAAGAAAAAGATCGAAACGACGCCGTACGTCAACGCCTGGGGAACGACTCCCGACAAGGGTTTCGCGCAATTCTTCGAGTCGCCGCGCTATGCCACGGGCTTTACGGCCCTCTTCGGCACCATCGGATTTGTGGTGGAAACGCATATGCTCAAGCCGTATGCGCAAAGGGTCCGGGCAACCTATGAATTCATGGCCTCGGCCTTGTCCTTCACCTCGAGTGAATCGACTGCGATCAAGGCTAATCGCGCCAGGGACGCCATGCACTACGCATCCGCAAAAAATTATGCGGTCCAATGGAAACTGGATTCGGCCAAAGTCTCGCAATTGGAATTCCGGGGATACGAAGCGGGCCGTAAAAAGAGCGGCGTGACCACCGGCGACAGGCTATATTACGACCGGCGGAAACCGTTCGTGCGCCAAATCCCTTTCTATGCGAATTACGCCCCGGCCCTTGAGGTTTCGGTGCCACGCGCATACGTGATCCCGGGCGGGCATTGGCATGTACGGGAATTGCTCGACCTTAATGACATCCGATATACGGTCCTCCGCGATACGGTGATGGATGCGGAGCGTTATCAAATCGCCGATTTCAAGACGTCCACTGCGGCCTATGAAGGGCATTACCCGCATCGCGACACCCGAGTGACAGCGTCGAAAGGGGAAGTTGCCTTCCGCTCCGGAGACCTTTACGTGCCCACCGCGCAACCCGGCATCCGATACCTGCTCGAGGCCTTGGAGCCCGAAGCGCAGGACTCGTTCTTTAACTGGAACTTTTTCGATACGGTACTTCAGCAAAAAGAACACTACTCCGATTACGTATTCGAGGACCTTGCCGAAAAACTGCTTGGGCAGGATGCGGGGCTTAAGAAGGCATTTGAGGCGAAAATGGCATCGGATCCAAAATTTGCACGCGACCCCGGCGCCCAACTGGATTGGATTTACAAAAATTCGGTGTATTACGAGCGCGAACACATGCGATACCCCGTTTTCCGGATAATGGGTAATTAGGCGGGGCCCCTATGCGGGATTCGGCGAAAAGCAACTTGATGTTCTCGTAAGAATTTTCGAGTGCCTCGCGCACCTGGTCCGGTGACTTCCACTCGACTTTTTCGATACCTTCCTCGAGTTGCCCGCTTGGCGTGCCTTCAAAGGAGGAAAGCATCTCGAACCAATGCGTCACCTTGAGTTTGTAACGCCCGTTGCGTTTGAAGATGTGATAGGTCTTTTGCAACTTTTTGGTGATCAGAAGTTTACCGACACCTGTTTCTTCCTCCACTTCACGAAGCGCGGTGTATTCGATGTCCTCGCCTTTCTCGATGCCGCCCTTGGGAAGGTCCCATTTGCCGTTACGGAAGATGAAAAGCACTTCGCCCTTGCGGTTGTACACGAGCCCGCCACCTGCCTTTTGCACGGGCAGCATCGCGCGCAGCTTTTTCATGATTTCCTTTTCGTTCGGATGGTACAGGCAGGCCTTGGCGATCTTGTTCTGGTGAAGTTTGACGATAACCTTCTTCAGGTCAACGCTTTCGAGCAAAAAGAACTTGAAATCGGTCTCTTTTACAATCTCATTTGTCAGGAAAAGCGGCTTGTCGTTCACAAAAACTTTATACATTTGCAGTATGATTTTCAATGCGGACACAGCCAGGAAAACAGCCGAGTTGCTTTTGCAAATAAATGCAATAAAATTGAATCCGAAAAATCCGTTCACGTGGGCTTCGGGTTGGAAATCGCCCATATATTGCGACAACAGGCTGGTCCTTTCCTTTCCTGCGATCCGCAATTACGTCCGTGAGGAATTTTCCAAAAACATCGAGAAACAGTTCGGGAAACCGGATGTCATCGCCGGCGTTGCCACGGGTGCGATCGGCATCGGGATCCTGGTAGCCGAATACATGGGGCTTCCCTTTGTCTATGTCAGGCCCGAGCCGAAAAAGCACGGCCGTCAGAACCAGATCGAAGGCTTTTTGCAGAAAGGCCAGAACGTGGTCGTCGTCGAAGACCTGATTTCCACCGGCACCAGCAGCCTCCAGGCGGTTTCCGCACTTCGCGAGGCCGGTGCGAACGTCAAGGGAATGGTGGCGATCTTCAGCTACGGATTCGATGTGGCCGATGTCAATTTCAGGGCCGCAAACCTCGACCTGTTTTCCCTTGCCGATTACGATCATTTGCTGGAGACCGCCGTATCGCGGAACCACATCACCGAAGTTGAACAAAAGACGCTGGCCCAGTGGAGGGAAAATCCTTCCGAATGGGGCGTCGCAGTATGATTATATGGAACTCAACAGCCCCAAAGTAACGGTTGACAAACCGGCCGAAGAACTATTTGCAGCGCTTTCGGACGTACACAACTATGGAAGGATCCTGCCGGACAACACGTCGAAATTCGAGGTGATCGACAGCGATACCTTCATCTTTGCGATCAAGGGTTTTCCCGACATCAAACTGCAAATCAAGGAAAAGTCGGCTCCGGGCAAAATTGTCCTGGGTGCGGCGGGCGGATCGATACCGTTTACGATGACGGCGTATGTTGTTCCTGCCGGCGAATACCAATCGGAAGCCCAGTTTTATTTTGACGGCCAGCTCAATGCGATGATTGCCATGATGGCCAAAGGCCCGCTCACCAGTTTGCTTAACGCGATGGCGGGCAACCTGCATAAAATCTGATCCCCTACAAATCAGGCTTTAAGCATATTAACACGGTTATAAAGTCGTGTTAAGTAATGGTTTTGCACTTTGTTGCGAGACCTATTTTGCTATTTTTGAACAAAAGCCTCTATGATTTATCAACAGAACCTGACGGTTTTCTATACCGACGACGACAACGAAGACATCGAATTTTTTAAGGAAGTGACCAGTGACCTTCCCAATAATCCACAAGTGGTGGCGCATACCAGCGGGACGCGGCTTCTTGAGGCGCTTCACAATCCGCCCCCAAGCCCGCACATTATTTTCCTCGATCTGAACATGCCCGGGATAAATGGTTTCGAAGTCCTGGAAAGGCTTCGGGCCAGCAACGATTTTTCAGAGTTGCCGGTTGTCATCTTCACCACATCCTCTGACGATAAAGCCATCGAGAAGAGCCGTGAGCTTGGGGCGAATTATTTCCTTCCCAAGTCTTCCAGCTATCCTGAACTGAAGAAATCCATCGAACATGCGCTCAACATCGACTGGGCCTCGTTCAATCCAAACCGCGAGCAATTCGTGTACGTGCATAATTGATGGGGGCTGCCTTTGATGTCATGACGGCCGAAAACTTTCACGCCGCCCTTAAATCCGCGACCGATTCCAAGCATCGCGCGCTGGAACAGCTTTCCATTTCCCGAAATCTGGCCGACGGGTCAATCACCCTTGACGATTATCTATCGTACCTAAGGGCGATGCACGACTTTGTCGGTTCGGTGGAACGGTGGGCTTTGCCTGTGGTGGCCGATCTTCTCCCCGATGCTCCCCGCAGGATCAAGGCCGGATGGCTGGCCTCGGACCTTGGACGCGGGCCTGATGGCTTCACCGATCTTTTCCCCAACGCTGAATGGTCACAGGGATTTGCGCTGGGTGTTTTTTACGTCCTTGAAGGGTCGACACTGGGCGGGCGGTATATTCTTTCCCGCCTGTCCCAAACGGGCATGATCCCTAAAGAGAAAACGCGGTTTTTCGAAGGATACGGAAATGCCTCGGGGGCCATGTGGAAACAATTCCTTAATGTGCTCTCGGCGTATGCCACCAATCAACAAATACATGAGGAAATCATTCGCGGCGCCAATTTCGCCTTCGATACCATTAAAAAACATTTAGCCAAAGTGCATGAAAATCAAGGACATCGTTAACCGCGACCTGGTTAACCTTACCAATTGCGAACACGAACCCATCCATATCCCCGGCAGCATCCAGCCGCATGGCTTTTTGTTCTCCTATGTTGAATCCACCGGGAATGTCAACTTTTGCAGCGCGAACATCGCTGAATGGACAGGGTTGTTGCCCGAAAATATACTTGGCCGCGATATCGAATCGGTAATGGGAGGCGCGGCTGAAGCGCTCAAAACCTACGTCGGCAATGGGCTGATGCAGTCGAGCACACCCTTGCGGACGGACTTTAGCGGCAGGACGTACAGTTGCACGGTCCACCGTTCCGGGGAATCGGTGATTGTGGAAGCCGAACCCGCCCAGCCAGTTGACGAAACCCATTTTTACGACCAGACGACGCGGTTCCTTTCCTACATGAACGACACGCATTCCCTGCAGGAATTGTGTGCGCTCGTTGCCGACGGAACCCGCGAAATCACGGGCTATGACCGGGTGATGATCTATCGTTTCGACGAGGATTACAACGGCGAGGTGTTTGCCGAAAGCCGCCGCGATGACCTGGAGCCCTTCCTCGGCCTGCATTACCCCGCCACCGATATTCCGGCGCAGGCCAGGGAGCTGTACCTTCGGAACCTGCTCCGGCTCATCACCGACCTCAATTATGAGCCCGTGCCCATCCTGACGCTTGATGACGGCGAGAAGAATTTGGACCTAAGCCTTTCGGTCCTGCGGAGCACGTCGCCGATCCACGTGCAGTACCTCCAGAATATGGGCGTCGGGGCAACCCTGACCATATCCCTGATCCACAACAAGAAGCTCTGGGGCCTTATCGCATGCCACCATTATTCCCCCAAAAACCTGTCGCCCGAAATCCGGCTGGCGGCCCAGTTGCAGGGCCATTTCATCACCTCGCAGATCGACGTCAGGCAGACCAACGAGGAATATGAAGTTTCCCGAAAGGCAGGCGCGGCGCTCGAGTCGCTTCAATCCTTTCAACTCAAAAGGGGCGGAAATTTCTTTGCGGACGCGGTTCGCAGGCCCGAAATCCTCGCCATGTGCAACGCATCGGGCGTGGCCATTTGTTTTGAGGGAATCCTTTTCACCAATGGCAAAGTTCCATCGAACGACAAAATATTTGAAATCGAAAAGGTGCTCTATCAGCAATCCGGCGGGACATCGTTTTCGACCGACAGGCTTTCGGTCGTCCTGCCCGATCTCGAATGCGCGGACGTATCCGGAATCATCTACCACAGCCTGGGTTCGGCAAACTTCATCATGTGGTTCAGGCCGGAAACCATCACCGAAGTACACTGGGCGGGCGATCCCGAAAAAGCGATCATCAAGAACGAGAAGGGCCTCTCGCCGCGCAATTCATTCGAACTTTGGCGCCAGCGCGTCAAATGCCAAAGCAAACCCTGGAAGTCGCCCGAACTTGCGGTTGCCGCCTCGTATGCACACGGCCTGCAGAACCACATGAACTTTTTGATGCTCAGCGAAAAGGACCTGCGCAACACCGAACTCAACAACATCCTCAAGGAGAACAATTCGGAACTGGAAAACATCAACTGGATTTCCACGCACGACCTCCAGGAACCGTTGCGCAAGATTCAGCTCATGGCCTCGCGGGCGCTGATGCGCGAGGACGAGAACATCCCGCCCAAGGTGGTGGCTTCGCTGCACAGCATGAACAACGCAGCCAACCGGATGCAGACCCTGCTCATCGATATTCTGAAGTACACCAAGATCCAGCATATGGACGAAAGTTTCGAACCGGTGGATCCCGTGGTATCGATAAGTGAAGCGATGGCAGCCCTGAACGACGCCATCGCCGAGAAGGCCGCGGTAGTCGAGATCGGGACGCTGCCTACGGTCTTGGGCAACCGGTTCCTGCTTCAACAATTGTTTTCAAACCTTTTGTCCAACTCATTGAAATACAGCAGGGAAGGCGTTGCGCCCATCATCAGCATTTCGGCCGAGGACAAACCTATGCCAGCGGAGTTCCCGATGCATGGCGACCGCCTTTTCCATACCATCGTCGTGCGCGACAACGGGATCGGTTTTGAACCGGAACACGCCGAGTCCATCTTCAAGATTTTCCGCAGGCTGCACGGATCCGAATACAAGGGATCGGGCGTCGGCCTTGCCCTTTGCGCGAAGATCATGCAGAATCACAACGGGCATATTTCGGCAACGGGACAGCCGGGCGAAGGCGCGGAATTCAGGTTGTATTTTCCGGCGTAAACGGTCAGCTGACAGTCGTTAGTCGTCAGTCGTCAGTGTGTCCACTGATAATTGACGAATAGCTGTTTTTTTACTCGGCTATTGTCAAAGGCTATACGCATTGCTATTACCCGAAATCATCCTGAAAGCTGACAACTGACAGCTGCCCGCTTTCTTTGCACACTTTAGTTAAAACGGGTCACTTCATCGTCTTTATCTGCAACTAATGGAAAAATTTAGGTGCGGGTGCGTGATTCTTTTAATATTGCAGTAATTTCTTAACCTTTAAGTAACAATCAGTTAATGGTTTCAGAATTAATCCCAAATCGATGCTCAAAACCGACCCACAATTAAAAAGTAATGATTGCGGCATAAGCGCCATAAAAACGGTCTTTAACCTTTACGGAAAAAACATCTCCCGCAAGTACATCGAGCAGCACGTGCCACTCGAGGAGAAAGGCTCGCGCATATCTGACCTCAAGGACTTCTTTGTCAAGCATGGTTTTTCGGCCGAATTCAGGCTGCTCGACATCAATTATATCAATGGGGATACGGCTCACATCAAGGAACTGCTGCCGTTTGTCATTCCCGTAAAGCACAAGAACAGCCTGCATTATGTCGTCGCCAACGAACTCAAGGGCAGCAAGCTTAGGATATTCGATCCGGCCAAGGGAAGCCAGTATTACCTGACGATCCAGGAACTCAAGAAACGCACGCATTTCCAAAAAAACCACTGGGACCTTGCCGAGGCCGAGGACAAAATCCGCGCGATGATCTCGCAGGATCTCGGCGATTACAAGATCAACGTGAACGAGGCGCTGTCGGCAAACGGGCACGCGGGCCTTTTCAACAAGATCACGTACTTCAAATACATCAAGGGGAATTTCGGGTTCAAGGATGCCGAGGCAGAGAAGAATTTCCTGCAGGACCTGTTGAAAAACCAGGATATTTCCAGTGTCCCGATAAATTTCCGGACACTCGAACTCGACAAGGGCCGAATCCGCAACAACGCCCCGCTGATCCTGGTGGTCAAACCGGACGCGAAGGCCGAAGAAGCCGTCAAGGCGCCCCAACCCTATCCCGAAGAACAGCGCAAAAGCCTTTACTGGCAACTCTTCAGGCAATTGGGCGACCACCGCAAACTTTGGTACATCTATATTTTTGCTGCGCTCTTTTCGGCAACCACCGCGCAAATCGCAGTTTTCACCAACCAGATCCTAATCGACAACGTCCTGCCGACCTACAACATGAACACGCTGGTGCTGTTCGCCATAGGATTGGGGATTTACAAATTGTTCGATCTCTTCACGACGATTTACAAGAGTTTTGTGCAGATCCACCTCGGCAACGTGCTGGACCGGTATTTCCTGCTCTCGTTTGATAAAAAAATCAACCGGTCATCGTTGGCCTACATCCACAGTTACAAGAAGGGCGACCTGATGGAGCGCGTTTCCGACTCGCTCAAGCTCAAGAGCTTTTTCATGAAGTTTTTCACGGGCATCCTGGTGGACGTGATCGTGTCGGTGTATTCGCTCTGCATCCTGTTTTTCATCAACCGCAGCCTGACCATGATCGTGCTCGGGGTCATGATCCTGTTCTACATGTGGTTTAGGTTCATCACGCCGTACCTCAAGCAAAACGAGCGCCTTCGGTACATGCGCAAGGCCGATTTCCTCTCGCGGATGATGGAAAAGGTCGAGGGCATCCAGGTGATCAAGAGCTTCAAGATCGAAAATTTCCATTCGGGGAAAATCTTCAACAGCATCAACGATTATCTGCGGATCCAGTTGCGGAACGGCTACATCGACCTCCTGAACAAGATCGTCGTCGCATCGATCGTGATCGTCTCCTCGATCCTGATCATCGTCTTTTTGACCAAGATGGCCATCGAGACGCAATTGATCACACTGGGGCAAATCGTTACTTTCATCGCGCTGTCTTCCAAGATTTTTTCGTCCCTCAAAGGCATCCTGGACGATAACCTGACGCTTCAGGAGAACGAGGTGATCCTGCGCCGCTACATGGATTTCAATGAGCATACACGTGAGCCTTCCAAAAAAGGGATCCGCGATTTCAGCATCAACAAGATCGAATTCCAGGGGATCAACTACGGTTACCTTCCAAAGGAAAACGTCCTGAAAAACATCAACATCACCCTGTCAAAAGGCGAAAAGATCAAGATCGAGGGCCAGAACGGTTCGGGGAAATCGACATTCAGCAAGATTTTGACGACGCTCTACCAGCCCAATTCCGGCGCGATCCTGATCAACGGCAAGGACAAGAAATTCTACTATGAGGAGAAAGTGCGCGACAAGATCCTTTTGGTGACCAACGAAGACATCCTGTTCAACGATTCGATCCACAACAACATCGCGCTGGGCAAGGAAATCGAGGTCTCGGCGATTTTGGACAAGGCCAAGGACATCAATTTTTACGACTTTATCGCCTCAAAGGACGACGGCCTGGATTTCATTATCAATGAGAACGGCAAGAACCTTTCGACCGGCCAGCGCAAGAAAATCCTTTTGTTGAGGGCGCTTTTCGCCGAGGCCGAAATCGTGATCCTGGACGAGGTGCTCTCGGGCATGGACATCGAATCGCGCAACATGGTGGAATCACTCATCGACGAGCAGCCGGGCAAGATCTTCATCATCATCTCGCACGAGCCCATCAACAACATCAATTTCACTAAAAAATACCGCATCAGCAATGGAGAGCTCACTGTATTATAACACCAAGGCGATCAATTTCATCAAGATCCTCAACCGGATCCTGATCGCATTCCTGCTCATCGTGGCCGTCATGATTTTCGCCCTCAGCATCAATGACACCGTGACCTTTGCGGGAGGAGAGATTTATTCCGATACGCCGAAGATGAAGATCAACGCGCCTAACGAAGTTCGGGTTACCGGGGTAATGGTCAAGGAAGGGCAAACGGTCAAGAAGGGCGATACGCTTTTCCTGCTCGAGAACCAGCGGACCAAATCGGACCACGACATTTTGGTCGCCGACATCGCAGCCAGCGAGCGCAAGGTCGGGATCATCAAGAATTTGATGGCCAACACCATTGAGCGGAAGAAGTCGCTCCAGCAACTGCTCAATATCCAGAGCAACATTTACAAGACCGACCGCAAGAAGGCGGCGCAGGAAATCGCGCTCTTGAACGATAAGCTACGGCTATCGTCGCAACAGAATTCGATCCTGACCGATAAATACCGCACCGACTCCTTGCTTTATGCCAAGGGCGCCATTTCCCGCTACGAACTCACCGAGTCCAAGAGCCGGAATATCGATAACCGCAAAGGCCAGGTGGACGTCACGGCCACTCAGCGTGTAAAGAACTACGACTACGAGAACCTGACCAACAATTACAAGATGTCCAAAAATGACCTGCGCCGCACGATCATTGACGTGGAGAACGAGATCCAGAATTACGAGCGGGAAATCCTCGAACTGGAAAACTTCATCAAGGACGGGAAATACAACCTGAACTACGTCAAGGACGAATTGGGCAAATTGGTCGTGACCTCGCCCCTTGACGGGACGGTCTCCAACCTCTTCAACACGCGCCAGAACATCGAACTGCTCAACAAGGGCGAACTCCTGTCGGTGATCGCGCCGTCTTCGGAAAAGTTCTACGCCAAGATTACCCTTGATGAAAAGGATCTGATCTACGTGAAGCCCGGGCAGGAAATCAACCTCAAACTGGATGCTTACAACTATTACCAGTACGGGCCAATCAAGGGCCGGATCACGTATGTATCGCCGTCGGATGTGGATTCGACATTCTACTGCCTGGCATCGATCAATCGGTACAACCCCAACATCAGGCTCAAGGCCGGCTACAAGCTAAAGGGTGAAGTGATCATTGAGGAAATGCAGCTTTACCAATACATCATGAAAAAGCTATTCAACAAGATCGACAACAGCGTCAATTAAAATGAGAATACCCAAATCACTGATTTATAGCATTTTGTTTTTTTGTCAATTGGGAATCGCACAGGAGGCGATGACCTTTGACGCCTGCCTCGAGCGCGCGATGCAGCAAAATCCGTCCATCCGCGCCGCACTTTACAACGAACGCATCGCCGTCCTTCAGCACAAGGCCAGTTTTGGCGGCTATTTGCCCGTCGTCACGGCCGATGCCGAAAACCGCAACTCGTGGGGTAAGGAAATCGATTCGGACACCAACCTTTTCGTCAATGACGTTATCCGCAACACCGAAGGGACGCTTAACGCCACTTACAACCTGTTTTCGGGCCTGACGGTTTTGCACACCATCCGCGCGGCCAAACAGGACAAGGACATCACGCGCGCCAATATCGAGGTGTTGCGCAACCAGGTGACCATCGAACTTGCGCAGCGTTTCATTACCATCCTATACCTGCAGGACATCATCGAGGCCAACCGGCAACAGATTTCGTCCAGCGAGAAGCAACTTGAAATTGCCCAGCTCAAATATGACCAGGGATACATTGCCGAAAGCGAACTCTTCAAGATCAGGGCGCAGAAGGCCAACGAGGAACTCACGCTTCTCACCAACGAGAACAACCTGAACGACAACATGATTTCCCTCAAGCAACTCATGGACATGCCGCTCGATACCGAACTGTTGCTTCTTAAACCGGAACTAAACCTCAATGAATTTGTCGCCGAGAGCAGCGATCCGCTCGAAATCAGCAAAAAGGCAGTGGAAATCCATCCCGCCTTCCGCGCCAGCCTGTTGCAACAGAAACGCGCCCGTACCGAACTCGCCCTGATGCGCGCCGAACGGTATCCCCAGCTCAGCCTTCGGGCGATGTGGCGCACCAATGTCAACCATGAGATCGAGGATGAGATGCACTACCGCGACCAGATGGACGGAAACATCTCCCGCCAGTTGCGCTTCTACATCACCATTCCCATCTTCAACCAGTTCGCGACGCATTCGCGGATCCGTTCGTCGAGATGGCTTTTCAAGCAATCGATCGTGGAAACAAAGGTCGAGGAGAACCGCCTGACCAAGGAGGTTTTGCTTGCCATTAACAATGCCAGGACCGCGCTAAAGAAAAACGAGGCCTCCAATATCGCTTTTGATTTTTCGCAACGCAGTTTCGATGCCGACGCACTAAAGTTCGAGATGGGCAAGATTTCCATTACCGAACTCAATACCTCCAAGATCTTGTACAACAACACCCAGGCCGACCAGATCCGTTCGCGCTACGAGCTTTTGTTCAACAACGCGCTCATCCGGTTTTACATGGGCGAAGCCTTCACGTTATGAAAAAATTCGCAATCCTGCTTCTTATGACGATCTACGGCTGTTCGGATTCCGTGTTCTCGGATTCGATGGACTTTGCCGATAACCGTTGGCCACAAACGCAGGCGCCCACCTTTGATTTTGCGGTGGACAATGCGGGATCCTATGAAATTTTCGTGGAAATCAGCCACGTGTACGGCGGCATTCCGCTTGCCTCGGTACCGATGACGCTCGAACTGCAGGGACCGGCCTCGGAAACGTTTGATTTTGACCTGGGCATCATTAAAGACGGGAAACACATCGGCGATTGTACCGGCGACTATTGCGACCTCAAGGTAAAAGTCGCGACCCTGGAACTTCCATCGGGCAAGTATTCCGCCTCGATCTCTCAATCGTTTGACCACGAGTATCTACCAAATGTGCTCCGTGCGGGGATCACGGTGAGTTCCGCTCAATAGACCATCGAAATTTCACGGACCGCGAATCGGCGCAGGCTTCCGTTTTCGAGTTCCAGATTGAGACGGCCGTCATCGGTCACCTTTCTTACAACGGCCATGAACCGCGCGCCATCGGGTTTGGCAAACATCGCGGCCTTGTCCTTCATGTACAACCGGGCGTGATAGGCATCCCATAAGCGATCCCTGCCGGAAGGCGTTTGCAGTTTATTTTGGATCGAAACCACAACGGCGTGCATCAAATCTTCCCGGGATGCTTCGGTTCCTTTCTCGAGCCATATTGAGGTCGCCGATGGCAGGTCGCCGAATGTGCGCTGATTCACGTTGATTCCGATGCCGATGATGGAATCCACCGATCCACCGATTGAATTCTCGATCAGGATGCCCGCGATCTTCCGGTTCCCTGACAGGATGTCATTGGGCCACTTGACCGAGACGCGAGGGACCTGAAGTCTGTCCAGGGATTCCGCCACCGAAAGGGCCACGGCGACGTTCAGCCCAAAGAGTTGCCGCACATTCTTCACCGAATCGGGGATATAGATACTGAAGGTCAGGTTTTTACCGGGTTCCGAAACCCACTTTGCGCCCGCCTGTCCCCTTCCCCGGGTCTGGGTTTCGGCCACCGCAACCGTGAAGGGATCGACGGGCCCCGATGCGGCCAAATCCTTAAGGAAATCATTGGTCGAGGGGATGGCATCGAGTTTGATAACGGGCATCGGAAATAATTTGGAAACAGCTTTTAATCTTATGTTAAGGTTCAAATTTAACCACAAAAATTGATAACTTTGTCCAATACTATAATTTATAAATGACTAAAAAAGCAAGCAACAACGATGTACTTTTAGCCAATATCATCAAAGGAATAGAGGAAGTAAAAGGAAATGACATTGACATTCTGGACCTGAGAGCAATCGACACCGCAGTCTGCGACTACTTTATCATCTGCAACGGAAATTCAAATACCCAGGTTAACGCCATCGTTAACTCGGTTCAAAAAACAGTATCCAAAGAATTGAAAGACAAACCCTGGCACGTTGAAGGCACTGACAATGCCGAATGGGTGCTGATGGATTATGTCAACATTGTCGTGCATGTCTTCCAGAAGCACATCCGCGAATATTACAACATTGAGAGCCTTTGGGGTGACGCGAAAATCACCACGATCGCCAACAAGTATTAATCCGAGCTTTATTAATGGCCAAAGATAACCAGAACCCAAACCGACTCAGGATAAGCCCCTGGCTTGTTTATGCTGTCGTGATCCTCCTGTTTTTATTCATCAGTTTTGTCTCAAACGGTTCGTCATTCCAGGAACCGGCAAGGACGACTTCGTCCAAATTCAACGAATTTCTGGAACTCGGGGACATCCAGAAGGTCATTGTCTACAACAAGACCGAGGCCGAAGTTTACCTGACGCCTGAAGCTTTGACCGAAGCCCGCCATAAGGGCGTGGCCAAAAACCTGCTCAACAATCCCAACAAGGGCCCGCATTATTCCTTCGACATTGGCAATGACGAGATTTTCCAGACAAAACTCGAAACCGCCGTGAGCGAAGGGAAACTGAAGGACTACAACTTCAGCGCTAAGAACAACTGGACCGAGATCCTGATGACGCTTTTGCCTTTCATCATCATCATCGCGGTTTGGATTTTCATCATGCGCCGGATGTCGGGGGGTGCCGCAGGCGGTGCAGGCGGCCAGATTTTCAATATCGGGAAATCAAAGGCGCGTCTTTTTGACGAAAAGACCGACATCAAGACAACGTTCAAGGATGTGGCCGGATTGGAAGGAGCCAAGGAAGAAATCCAGGAGATCGTGGAATTCCTCAAGAATCCTGAAAAATACACCAACCTCGGCGGAAAGATCCCAAAGGGCGCACTGCTCGTTGGGCCTCCTGGAACGGGGAAAACCCTTCTCGCAAAGGCGGTTGCCGGTGAGGCGAAAGTTCCGTTCTTCTCGCTTTCGGGATCGGACTTTGTCGAGATGTTCGTGGGCGTAGGCGCATCCCGCGTCCGCGACCTCTTCAAGCAGGCCAAGGAAAAAGCACCGGCGATCATCTTCATCGACGAGATCGACGCCGTGGGCCGCGCCCGTGGCAAGAACAACATGTCGGGTTCAAATGACGAGCGCGAAAACACGCTGAATCAGCTGCTTACCGAGATGGACGGCTTCGGGACAAACTCGAACGTCATCGTCCTTGCGGCTACCAACCGCGCCGACGTGCTGGATAAGGCCCTGATGCGCGCAGGCCGTTTCGACAGGCAGATTTTTGTCGACCTTCCGGATATCCGCGAACGCAAGGAAATATTTGAAGTACATCTCGCGCCGCTCAAGAAGGTCGCCGATCTCGATACCGATTTCCTGGCCAAGCAGACCCCGGGATTTTCAGGAGCCGATATTGCCAACGTCTGCAACGAAGCGGCCCTGATTGCCGCCCGAAACAATAAAAGTGCCGTTGACCGCCAGGATTTCCTGGATGCCGTTGACCGGATCATCGGGGGGCTTGAGAAAAAGAATAAGATCGTCACGCCTGATGAAAAGCGTGCCATCGCGATACACGAGGCCGGGCACGCCACCGTGAGCTGGATGCTGGAACACGCGGCACCGCTGGTCAAGGTCACCATCGTTCCCCGCGGGCAAAGCCTTGGAGCGGCTTGGTACCTTCCGGAGGAAAGGCTGATCGTTCGCCCGGACCAGATGCTCGACGAGATGTGTGCCACCATGGGGGGACGCGCAGCGGAATTCGTGACTTTCGGCAGGATTTCGACGGGTGCGCTCAGCGACCTCGAGAAAGTTTCCAAGCAGGCACGGGCCATGGTCACCATTTACGGGCTGAACGACAAGATCGGGAACGTGACCTACTATGATTCGACGGGGCAAAACGAATATTCATTCTCGAAACCCTATTCCGAAGAAACCGCGATGGTCATCGACCGCGAAATATCGGCACTCATTGAAAGCCAATACCAGCGCGCGATCGCCATCCTTGAATCCAATAAGGACAAGTTGAACCAGCTGGCCGATATCCTGATCGACAAGGAAGTAATCTTTAAAGATGACCTTGAGGCGATCTTTGGCAAACGCCCGTGGGACAAAAACCTGCAGGAGGAAACATCGCTTTAAAAAGCCTTTATAATTTTGATAAAAAACTCGGTTGCGAAATTTTTCCAATCGAGTTTTTTTTATCTTTGAATCACAGGCAAACCATACCACATGAGTCTTTTCAGGAAAATATTTGGAGGCGGGAATGATTCACCGGACGAGGAGAATCAAAATGAATACAACAACCTGCAGAACGATAATTCGGCTCCGCCTGACGAGAAATTCACCTTTAATTTCAAGAAGAACGGCGGCAAATTCCTCTATTGTGAAAACATGGACGAGGTGCGAGAGCAATTTGAGAACATCCTCGAGGAAAACGACTGGTTCGAGAGCGATGCGATGTGTTTCGAGCCCAAGCTTTACGGCATGCTCGAGGAAAACAAACTCAATTACACAAAGCCCGTCAACCCGAAGTTCCTGCTGGCTTCGTGTGAAAATCTGATCGCCGATGAGGGTTCGGTGTTGATCTCGTCCAATCAGATCAAACAGAACAAGCCCCACGAACTTCCCGCCAACATGGTCATCCTGGCCACGACCAGCCAGATTCTTGAGACTAAGAGCGACGGCCTGCGGGTGATCAAGAAAAAATACGACAAGGATTACCCCACCAATATCACGACCATAAAATATTTCGAGAAAGCCAAGGAAGAGGATTTCCTGCAGTACGGAAGCACCGCGAAAAACCTTTACCTGTTGCTTCTGGAAGACTTGTAAGATGCGCGAAACGTTAACGAGAAGCCTGTCGGGAATCATTTACATCGCCCTGCTGAGCGTCGCCACTTACTCCTCCCCTTTTACGTTCCTGCTCCTTTTCGCCGCTTTTTTGGGAATCTGTATCCAGGAATTCTGTGATCTGGTGCGCCTGCGCAAGACGCTCCCGATTTTGATCGGACTTGCGGTATTCCTCACCTTTTCGTGGTACTCCACCTACGAGTGGGTCGATTGGGCCTTGCTGGCGGCCTCGCTTCTGGTTTCGGTCAAGTGCCTGATCTTTCTTTTTGACGACAGGATCCAGTCGTACTCCCCGCTGTCAAAATACGTATTCCTTGTCGGCTACCTGATTTTTCCCTTCACGCTGCTCACGCGGTTGCCCTTTGTATCCGGAAAGTTTGAGCCGATGGTAATCCTGTCCATCTTTATCCTGATCTGGACCAACGATACTTTCGCCTTCATCACGGGAAAATCGCTTGGGAAACACAAACTCCTGGAGCGAATTTCGCCGAAGAAGACGATCGAGGGGTTTGTTGGCGGCGCCCTCGCCTCGATGATTGCGGGCTACCTCCTGGCCGTGTACGCTTTGGAAGCCTCACCCTTGCTTTGGGTCGCACTGGCCGCTGTCGTCTCGGTTATGGGCACCATCGGCGATTTGGTCCAGTCCAAATTCAAGCGAGTGGCCATGGTCAAGGACAGCGGAAAGATCATGCCCGGGCACGGCGGCATCCTAGACCGTCTCGACAGCGTGATTTTTGCCGCGCCTTTTGTATTTTTGTTTTTTCAAATCGCAAACTATGTTTCATAAGGAAGGCGGAAAGATTATCCTGGTTTCAACTACCGTCGTCGTGGCGCTCCTGCTGCTGGCCGACAAGTTCATCGCCAACTACTGGCTGCTCAAGGCGGTGCAGGTCGTCATCCTGATTTTTCTGGTGCTGATACTGCAGTTTTTCCGCAACCCGAAGCGACTCGTCGCGCACAACGATGCCCATGTCATTTCACCGGTGGATGGCCGGGTCGTGGTCATCGAGGAGGTATTCGAGCCCGAATACTTCAAGGACAAGCGCCTGCAGGTTTCGGTATTCATGTCACCCATCAACGTGCACGTGACGCGCTATCCGGTGGGCGGAAAGGTGAAATACAGCCAGTACCATCCGGGCAAGTTCCTGGTGGCCTGGGATCCGAAATCCAGCACCGACAACGAGCGCACGACCGTTGTTGTGGAGAACCATGAATTCGGCGAGGTTTTGTACCGACAGGTCGCGGGCGCGCTGGCCAAACGGATCGTCAATTACGCCAAGGTGGGCGAAAATGTCGTTCAGGGTGACGATGCGGGCTTTATCAAGTTTGGGTCGCGTGTCGACATCTATTTGCCCATCGGGACCAAAATCGACGTCCAGCTCAAGCAGAAGGCCATTGGCGGAAAAACCATCATCGCAACCAAAAATGCCTGACGAGAGTTTAGATAAACGATTCGCCGAAGCCGTGGAACTGGCCGCAGGGATGTCCCAATCCAGCCTTCCGCAGGATGTTCAATTGCGGCTGTACGCCTTCTACAAACAGGCGACCCTCGGGATGCCGGCGACCAATTATTCGACCAATTTCGATCTGCGCAACGCCTTCAAGACCAATGCGTGGATGCAGATCAGCCATCTTACCGCCGACGAGGCCAAGGAACATTATATCGAAATGATCCACCAAATCGACAAAAATACCCCCAAATGAAGAATGCCTTTTTGCTGCTCTTGACAGTTTCGGTACTCATGGCCTGCAACCGCAGGAAGCTGACCGAGGTTGTCGAAGTCCCGCTGCCCACCGCCGAGGAAAAAGTCACCATCGGGAATCCTGAGGATGTCAAGGCCGATCCCGGAGCCTTTTCCATGTTGACATTGCCCTACGGTTATGACGCGTTGTCGCCGCACATCGACGCGCTCACCATGGAAAACCATTACTCTAAACATTACCTCACCTACACCAACAACCTGAACCGCGCCCTCGCCGGAACCGAATTGGAAACCCTCACGATCGAGGAAATCCTGCGCAAAATGGACATGTCCAACGCCACGCTGCGGAACAATGCGGGCGGTTATTACAACCACAACATATTCTGGGAAAGCATGGCGCCCAAGGCCGGAGGTGTACCAAAAGATACGATCGCTGCGATCATCGACCGCGATTTTGGATCCTACGAGAATTTCAAGGCGCTTTTCACCGAGTCTGCGGAGAAGCAATTCGGATCCGGATGGGCATGGCTTGTCGTGGACCGCGCGGGCAGGCTACACGTAACATCTACGCCCAACCAGGACAATCCCCTGATGCCGCAATCCACCATTTCGGGTACGCCGATTCTCGCACTCGACGTCTGGGAGCATGCGTATTACCTTGGATATCAATACCGCAGGCGCAAATACATCGATGCGTTCTACAACGTGATCAACTGGAAAAAGGTGAGCGAGCGGTACGAGGATGCAATGAGGCGGAAGTATTAGGTTTGTGGCTGGAGGTTAGTGGCTGGTGGCTCGTAGCTGGTGGCTGGTTGTTCGAAAAATAGAGATTGACGACAAAGCCCCGACCAGCACTACAGATGACCATAACTCCCGACCCTAGCCCGGATCGCGGCGGTATCCTCGCAGCGAAGCGGAGAGATTGAGCCAAGAGCCGGAAAAAGCTCCAAAAATTATCCCTGCAACCCCGACAATCTTTCCTCCAGCGCCGCGATTTTGGCAAGTGCATCCGCCTCCTTGTTGCGTTCGTTGGCAATGACCTTCTCGGGTGCGCCCGACACGAACTTCTCATTGGAAAGTTTGGCCTGCACCGATTTCAGGAACCCTTTCGTATAATCCAGTTCCTCGCGGATCTTGGCGATTTCGGCGGCCATGTCGACGCTGCCGCCCAGCGGGATGAAGTATTCGTTTGACCTTACGCGGAACGAGAGAGCGCCCGGAACCTTGCCCTGGACGTACTCGATCGCCACGTTGCCCAATTTGGATATGACGGAGTCGAACTTTGTTGAAAACCCCTCATTGTTGACCGCCTTAAGTTCGAGCGGATCGCGGAAGGTAATGTTCTTTTCCTTGCGGATGTTGCGGATTCCGGTAATCACTTCGGAAGCCTTCTCAAAATCCGTAATGATCGCCGCATCAAATTTTTCGGAGGCCGGCCACGTGGAAACGATCAGGGATTCGGAGGCGCTCCGTTCCGAGATCAGGTGCCAGATTTCCTCGGTCAAAAACGGCATGAACGGATGCAGCAACTTGAGGTTCGCCTCGAGCATATGGGTAACGCCGTCAAAGGTCTTTCGGTCGATGGGCTGCTGATAGGCCGGCTTGACCATTTCCAAAAGCCACGAGCAGAAATCGTCCCACACTAGTTTGTAGATCGCCATCAGGGCATCCGAAATGCGGTACTTTTCAAAATGATCGTCAATGATCGCCAGCTCCTGTTGGAACTTGGCGCGGTACCACTCCAACGCGACGGCGGAGGCCTCGGGTTGCGCGGCGGATTCACTGATTTCCCAACCCTTGATCAGGCGGAAGGCATTCCACAACTTGTGCGAAAAGGCGCGTCCCTGCGCACAAAGCTCCTCGTCAAACAAAATGTCGTTCCCGGCCGAAGCGCTCAAAAGCAGGCCCACGCGCACGCCATCGGCACCGAACTTCTCGATGAGCTCGAGCGGTTCGGGCGAATTGCCCAGAGACTTGGACATCTTGCGGCGCTGTTTGTCGCGCACCAAGCCGGTCAGGTAAACATTCTCGAACGGGCGTTTGCCCGTATATTCATAACCCGCGAAGATCATCCGCGCCACCCAAAAGAATAGGATGTCCGGGCCCGTGACCAGGTCGTTGGTGGGATAATAGTATTTAAATTCCTCGTTTTCGGGGTTGTTGATGCCGTCAAAGACCGATATCGGCCACAGCCACGCCGAAAACCACGTGTCCAGTACATCGGGATCCTGACGCAGGTCATTGGCCGACAAATCCCTTCCTGACTTTGAACGCGCCATTTCCAGGGCCGCTTCCGCCGATTCGGCGACTACGAAATCATCGGCGCCATCGCCAAAATAATAGGCCGGTATTTGATGTCCCCACCACAATTGCCGCGAGATGTTCCAGTCGCGGATGTTGTCCAGCCAGTGGCGGTAGGTATTTTCAAAACGCTTTGGATGCAATTTGACTTCGCCCGTTTCGAGGACAGCCTTTATGGCCGGTTTGACGAGCTCGTCCATTTTGAGGAACCATTGGTCGCAAAGCCGGGGCTCGATGACGGCCTTGGTCCTTTCGGAGGTGCCGACCTTGTTCAGGTGCGTTTCGGTCTTGGCCAGATGCCCGAGGCTCTCCAATTCGGCGGAGATTTCCTCGCGAACAACAAAGCGGTCCTTGCCGGCGTAGTGCAGCCCGTTGGAGTTGAGTGTCGCATCGTCGTTGAAAATATCAATGATCTCAAGATTGTGCTTCTCGCCAAGTGTGCGGTCGTTCATGTCGTGCGCGGGGGTAACCTTCAAACAGCCCGTTCCGAATTCCATATCCACATAATCGTCTTCGATGATGGGAATGGAGCGCCCTGCAATGGGCACGATGGCACGCTTGCCGCGAAGATGGGCAAAACGCTCGTCGGCCGGGTTGATGCAGATGGCCGTATCGCCCAAAATGGTTTCGGGCCGTGTGGTCGCAATGGTCAAAAATTCGTTTGAACCTTCTATCTGATATTTAACATAGTAAAGTTTTCCCTGGCGCTCCTCGTAGATCACCTCCTCGTCGGAGAGCGTGGTCTTGGCCTCGGGATCCCAATTCACCATGCGGTAGCCGCGGTAGATATTGCCCTTGTTGTAGAGATCGACAAAGCATTTGATCACCGATGCCGACATATCGTCATCCATGGTGAATTTTGTGCGCTTCCAGTCACACGAAGCGCCAAGTTTCTTGAGCTGCTCGAGGATCACCCCGCCGTACTTGTGCGTCCAGTCCCACGCGTGCCCGAGGAATTCCTCGCGGCTCAGGTCATATTTATCAATCCCCTCCGAACGCAATTTGGCCACGACCTTTGCCTCGGTCGCGATGGAGGCGTGATCGGTCCCCGGAACCCAGCATGCGTTGAACCCGCGCAGCCGCGCCCGCCTGATGAGCACGTCCTGGATCGTATTGTTGAGCATGTGCCCCATGTGCAGAACGCCGGTAACGTTCGGCGGCGGAATGACGATCGTATACGGCGTGCGCGAATCGGGCCTGGAGTCAAAGAAGCCCTGCTCCATCCAGTACGCATACCATTTTTCTTCTATCGACCTGGCGTCAAACTGCGTGGGGATTTCCATAAAAATAAAGGTTTCCGGTTTTGGTACGCTTGTTGTAAAAAGCGAGCCGCAAAATTAACGAATAACCGCGGTTTAAAAAATTGCCCGCCATTAATTTGCACGTTCTTTAAAAGAAAGTAATTTTACGCAACCAAATTTTTTTATCATGAGGAAACTACTCCTGCTCCTTGCCTTTTGTGCGTCGACCGTGGCGTTTTCACAGGCAAAAATCGAGTTCCTTAACGACACGACGATCGATTACGGAACCGTCTCGAAAGACAGCGATTCCGGTGTCCGCACCTTTGAATTCAAGAACACCGGCAACGCGCCGCTCATCATCACCAACGTGCAGTCCACCTGCGGATGTACCGTGCCCTCGAAGCCCACCGAACCCATCATGCCCGGCAAGACCGGCAAGATCGACGTGAAGTACAACATGGCTCCCGGCCCTATCCGCAAGACCATCACCGTCGAGTCCAACGCTTCCAACTATGAGGGCGGCCGCATCCCGCTCAAGATCAAGGGCGAGGTGATCGTCAAACAGGAAGTCAACCTGCTGGAAAAGAAAAAATCTATCATGAGCAACTGATCAAGCCTCCTTCGGGAGGTTTTTTTTTATGGCTTTCCCGGGCGTGCCGGCGCGTTTGGCAAAGGAGCGGAAGTGGTGCACAGGGGGCGCCGTCGGGCTGTTCGCTATAACTTTTGCCACTGGCGCGCAAAAGGTTGCCGCTTCCATCCCTCACGCGGTCACAACATGCTTTTGAGCCTGAAATTGAATATCAGTTCCTTTCCTTCGCGTTCCACCGCAAGCCTGATTTCCCTGCCCTCCTCCGATTTGAGTAAATTATTGATTTGTTGCAGCGTATAGCGGTAACCCATCCGGTGGTTGAGCGTTTTGATTACATCGCCCTGCCGCACCCCGCTTTCCCAGGCCGGAGAGCCCTCGCGCACGTTGCTGATGGAATACACCGGCTTGAGTTCGAACTTGAAAGTAAAGGTATTCGGGATCTTGTCGCCATTGACATCGTGCAGGTTGGTCGGTTGCGCCGATTCGACCGTCTCTTTCACCCAGGTCATCCCCGCGTGTTGCACATCGAGCCCGCTCATATTGTACTGGAACGGCTCGTCAAAAAAGGGGCTTTTTCTCAAATACATCGCCCCGCCGCCATAGTCCAGGATTACCGTGAACCTTCGCAATATTTCGCCGCCGATGGACCCGATGCGGCCCTGTACCATTTGGATATTCAGGGTTGATGAAGTATCCGGAAAAGCGGCAATCGGATATCTGAACTCAAATCCTCCCAGATTAAAATCGGTGATCCGCGCGCGCCGCCCGTGTATTTCACCGCTGAAACCGCGCCCGAGGTAATCCTCAAAGCTGCGTTGCGGCACCTGTACATCGGCGCTTCGATCGGCAAAAAGCCAGACCGCATCGCTGTTCCCCACATCGATCAGTAATTTTGCATCGATCGGGTGATTGCCAATGGTCACCCTGGACATCGCATAGGGTTTTGAAAGCTCCACCGAAATCGGGATCCGGGTAAAATTTTTTTTCCACTTTTTTGCCTGGCGCCCGGCATCGCGGTAGACGGTTATTTTTTTTGTAGCGTAATTGATCTCGACAGGAAAATTCCTGAAAAGGTTATAACCGATGATGCCGTTTACGGGAATTCCGATGCTCCCCGAGAAATTCAGGTCCTGGTCCAGAACGATATAGACATCGTGGCCCGGATCGCTAAGGCCGTCAAACGAAAGATTGTTCCCACCTGATCGAAGCCCCTCGATGGGCTCGGCGCTCCCCAATCCTCGGAACCGGACCTTTTCCAAATTGGCAAAGCTCACTTCTCGTTCATCAAGGCTGAACAAAATGGTCTCGTCCACCCCCGAATCCAGCAGGAAATTCAGCATCACGCCGTTCACTTCAATAGGAACGATCACCAGGTTGTTGATGTGCTGGAAGGGAATAACGACCTTTTGCTTTGCCGGATTCTCGAACCGGAAACCCTGCGCACCGGCAACCGCGTGCATCAGCAGCAAAAGCAACCCGGATATCAGCCTTGTTCCCATCGCGTTAAAAATAGGAAATTACGCCGCATTCTGATGTCCTGCACCAACGGATACCTAAAAAAGTTGCAAATTTGCAGCGCTAAACAACACGTCATGCCAAAAATATCAAACAAGGGCGCCCAAATGCCCGAGTCGCCCATCCGTAAATTAGTTCCCTACGCCGACATCGCCAAGCGAAAAGGCCACAAAGTTTACCATTTGAACATCGGGCAACCGGACATCAAAACGCCCGAAGTCGCACTGCAGGCCGTCAAAAACGCAGATATCAAGGTGCTTGAGTACAGCCATTCGGCCGGATTTGAAAGCTACCGCACCAAACTCGCCGCGAGCTATCGCCAACACGGGCTACCCATCGAAACCGGGGATATCATCGTGACCACGGGAGGTTCGGAAGCCTTGCTGTTTGCCCTCGGGTCAACCATGGATGCCGGCGACGAGATCATTATCCCCGAACCGTTTTATGCCAACTACAATGGGTTCGCCACAGCCTCGGGCGTAAAGGTCGTGCCCGTCATCTCCACGATAGACGAAGGCTTTGCGCTTCCGGCGATTTCGGCATTTGAAAAGCTCATCACCCCGCAAACGAAAGCCGTCCTCATCTGCAACCCCGGAAATCCCACGGGTTACCTCTATTCCAAGGAGGAAATCCTGCAACTGGCCGAAATCGTCAAGAAACACGACCTCTTCCTCATCGCCGACGAAGTCTACCGCGAATTCACCTACGATGGCGACGAGCATTTCTCGGTAATGAATGTGCCGGGCCTTGAACAGCACGCCATCATGATCGATTCGGTATCCAAACGATATTCGATGTGCGGCGCCCGGATCGGCTGCATCGTCTCCAAAAACCGCGAGGTCATGGCCACGGCGCTCAAGTTTGCGCAGGCGCGCCTGAGCCCGCCCACCTACGAGCAGATTGCCAGCGAGGCCGCCCTTGAAACGCCAAAGTCCTATTTTGACGAGGTTATCCACGAATACCGCGAGCGCCGAGACACGCTGGTGCGCGAACTGGAAAAAATCCCCGGCGTTAAGGTCGCCAAGCCAAAGGGCGCGTTTTATTGCATTGCCCAATTGCCCATCCAAAACGCCGACGATTTTGCACAATGGCTCCTCGAGTCCTTTGACCTGAACGGCGAGACCGTGATGGTGGCTCCCGCGGCGGGCTTCTACTCCACGCCGGGGGTTGGCCTCAACCAGGTCCGCATCGCCTATGTCCTCAATCAAAAGGACCTTGTCCGCTCGGTCGAAATTTTGGCCGAGGCGCTCAAACAGTACAAGGGTTAGGAGCATGTTCCGGCTGTCCGCTGTGTCTTTTGCCCTATTGGCAAAAGGACGCCGCTCCCATCCGGGCTAGGCTCCCGAATAATAAAAAAAGGCTTCCTTTTGGGAAGCCTTTTTTATGGGGCATTATCGTTTCAATGAGAAGTGAGCCTTGAATTCTTTGGTCACCCCACCTTCGGGATAGAAGACGGTGAACCAGTAATCGGTCGATGGGAGGGGTTGTCCGTTGTAGGTTCCGTCCCATCCGGCTCCTTGCGGGCTTATCTGCTTGAGGAGTTTTCCATAGCGGTCAAATATATAAATTT
>JAEWCF010000081.1 GCA_023390775.1 Bacteroidota bacterium
TCATGCCCAACCGAGATGATTTCGGCTCCGGGTGCCATCGCAGCAACCGCCCCGGGATCGGCCACAGAACCTTCATAAATCAGCGTCGGTATGTTGTATCCGCCCGCAACGGCCAATGAAATCTCGCGCTTCCCCTCGATCAGGAATTGTCTATCCGAGCGCCGCGACCGCGATTTTTCCAGCAGTTGAACCCAATGCTTTACGAGCGGGTTCTGCAAACTCTCAATGTGTTTCACGGCGCAAATATACGGTTAGTGGTTGAGGTAGAGAAAGCCGGTGTAGGGTTCGGGGTAGCCGGGGTCGTTCAAATCGAGGACATAGAAATAGGTTCCGTCCGGCACCGTTCCCTGGCCAATGGTCGCCGCATGTTGCGATTCGCCCTGCCAATCGGGAGTACCGTTGTTGCCTTGCCAGAGCAGCATTCCCCATCGGTTATAGATCTCGAGCCGGAAATCGAGAAAAATGTCGCGCAGGCCCTCAATGAAAAATGAGTCGTTCACGCCATCGTCATTCACCGAAACGTAATTGTAAATAACGGGCGGGCAATTCCGAACGAGCAACTCGAGCGGTGCGACCGAAGCACATTGCCCGTCAAATACGCGGATGAATACCGTTCCGGGGGGTTGGGACAAGGAATAATTTTCGAGGTCGGATATTTCAGCCGTGCCGTCCCAGGCATCCTGCTCGGTCGGGTGGATCGAAATCGTATGCGCGGGATTGTTTGCGGCGAGAGCCGGAATTCCCGACAGATCGAAATTTCCGCTCCCCAACCCGAGATTGCATGCATATACTGGGGCCAGTGAGTTGATCGCCGGCGGGATCAGCAGTGAAATCTCAACCGTAAAGACGTTGTTGGTTTCATTGAGTTCGGTGACGTGTCCGTGCTGGGTGCCATCGTCATCGACAACAAGCATGAGCGTAAAGAAATCGGGGATACCCGCGGGCAACGTGAACGAAATTTCGTCCTGGAAACTACCGCCAATGGGCAGATCCGCCACGGTCTGGGTCTGTGCGACAAGGACACCGTCGGCATAAAAGGCAAGTGGCGTCCCTGCCGGAAGCATGTCGGTCGCGTTCAGGTTATGCACCGTATATTGGCATGTCACAACTCGGGACCCGCAGGCAAGCAGGATTTCGTCGGAAGTAACGGTCGCATCGGGCAACTGGCTGTTGAGCTTGGTCACGACGGTATTGATCATGACGAAGTCCTGGCCCGAGGTGAGTTCAATCAGCGCCGAAGTGTCGCCAATCGCAATGTTGTTCTGGATGTTGTAGATGTCCAGGTCCATATTGAACAACTGGTTGGAACCCGTGATGGAATTGGTCCCGTTGAAGGCATTGTTCCAGGGATTGAGCGGCGGGTTTTCGATAAGGTTCCCGTTGACCTTCAGGGTTTCGTCCACGCTGATATTGCTGTCGCCTTCCCACGCGATGAACCCGATCCGCGCACCCTCGTTGTCGATCACGTTGAGTGCGGGCAGGCTGATGCCAAGGTCGTTTTGGAACTGCGAAACGTACTGCAGGCCGTCATAAACATTGAGCTGGTTAAGCGGAAACGCATCGTTCCGATAAATAATTAGAATCGCCCAGCCGGCAAAATTGGTCCTGTTGGGGCAGTATTGCTCGATGACCGGGTTGATATCCAGTTCCGATAGCGTATAGGCCCCATTTCCGGTCGCGACCACGAAGTCGGTGATGTCGGCAAACGCAGCAAAAAACGGAAGCGTTACCGTCGGGGTGACCTGATCCACACTGAAGGTGCGCTGGGGAATGATATCGGTGCCGTTGAGCTTTACGTCAAAATCGCCCTCACCCGAGCCCGCCCAGTAGAGATAGGCTTTCTCGAGCACATTGGGGGCCTCGATGGAAAGCGCGGCAGAGGAACTGGTATTGGCGACGCAGGGCGCGAAAAGCGTCCCGTTCTCGATCGGGTTCATCGTATTGCCGATGAAAGTGAAATCATACCGCCCGTTGAATTGCTGGTACAGCGAGACATCCTGCGCGGCGCAAAGGCAACATGAGAGCAAAATCGCAATAAGGTAAAGCTGCTTCATATCAGGCAAACAGGCGTTTAAAGATAGCAATAATTTGCAAAGCGCTTAATTCGCCACCTTTGCGCGGGTTTGTAAATTAATCCTTAATTTTCGGGCGATTTGCAAAAAAAACGCACATATCGCGCAACGTTTTATGAGCCCGGGGACCTGACGGCCTGGAACGAGCTTGTCGCCGGATCGCGCAACGGCACGTTCCTCTTTGACCGCGGGTTCATGGATTACCACGCACACCGTTTCACCGATGCCTCGGTTGTGGTCAGGATAGATGGCAAAATGGTGGCCGGGTTGCCTGCCCATCTCGGTGAAAATCGCGTCAGGTCGCATGGCGGGCTAACCTATGGCGGTTTTTTTTATGCCGATGGTCTTCGGATAGGCGAAGTTTTCGCAGCCTTTGCCGCCGTGCTCGAGCTTTTGCACGAGAGCGGCCACCGGGTTCTGGACCTGAAGCCCGTCCCTGCCATATATCACAAAATGCCCTCCGATGAAATCCTGCAGGCACTTTTTTATGCCGGTGCAAGGCTCACGGACCGGCAAGCCCTGCTGGTGGTGGACAACCGCAGCCGGATCGCGGTTCCGAAATCCCGTCGGCAGGCGATAATGCGCGGCGTGCGCAACGGGCTTGAGATCAGGGAAACAGACGACCTTGCGGCATTTTGGGACCAGATCCTGGTTCCCAACCTGCAGCGCCGCTACCAAACGCTTCCGGTACATTCGCTCGGCGAAATTTCCCTGCTTCGGCAAAGGTTCCCGCAGCAGATCCGGCAGTTCAACGTTTATGAACAAGGGCGGATCGTCGCCGGTACCACGGTATTTGAAACCGAAATGGCCGCGCATCCCCAGTACGTTTCGGCCGTTGAGGACCGCAGCCGCAACGGCGCAGTGGATTTCCTGTATGACCACCTGCTCAATGAGGTATTTCCCCATAAACGGTATTTTGATTTCGGGACATCGGCATTGGAGGGAAACAAAATGAGCGCGGACCTTGTGTTTTGGAAAGAGCAGTTTGGCGGGCGTGCGATTGTACAGGACCGCTACGAGGTCGACACGGCGAATTATCAACCTTTACACGAAATCCTGGTATGATCAAATTCCTGGACCTGCAAAAAATCAATGCGCCTTTTGCCAAGCAGTACGCCGACGCGCTCGGCCGCACGCTGGACCGCGGCTGGTTCGTGATGGGCGAGGAGTGCGCACGGTTCGAAAAGGATTTTGCCCGGTATTGCGGGGTACAACACTGTATAGGCGTGGGCAACGGGCTCGATGCGCTCGTGCTAATTTTCAGGGGTTACCTTGAATTGGGCAAGCTGAATCCGGGCGACCAGGTCATTGTCCCGGCCAATACTTACATTGCCTCGATTTTGGCGATCATACAGGCCGGCCTGGAACCCGTGCTCTGTGAACCTGACGAAGATACCTTTAACCTCTCCGCATCGAAAGCCGCGCAATTGCTCTCACCGAAAACCAAGGCGATCCTTGCGGTCCATCTGTACGGCAGGCTCGCCGACATGGCGGCATTATCAAAGCTTGCCCAAAGCCACGGCCTTTTGCTCATCGAGGACGCGGCGCAGGCCCACGGGACAGAAATCGCGAATGACGAAAGTCGAAAGTCGAATGACGCTAAAATGGCGGGTTCGCTGGGCGATGCGGCCGGCTTTTCGTTCTATCCGGGCAAGAACCTGGGCGCACTGGGCGACGGCGGAGCGGTGACCACAAACGATCCCCAGCTCGCGCAAACCATCGCGATGCTCCGCAATTACGGTTCGCGGCAAAAATACTACAACGAACTCGCCGGGGTGAACAGCCGCCTGGACGAAATTCAGGCCGCCTTCCTCAACATTAGGCTTCCCGAACTGGACGCTGAGAATGCGATCCGGCGGAAGATCGCCCAACGCTACCGGGAGGAAATCAATAATCCGCAGGTCGTTTTGCCGTCGGATGCGGGTTGCCGGCACGTATACCATCTCTTCGTGATCCGGTGCATTGACCGCGACAGGCTGCGCGAATACCTCTCGGCAAAAGGCGTGGAAACACTGATCCATTATCCTGTGCCGCCACACAGACAAAAGGCCCTGCGGCAATTTGGCCACCTTGAATTTCCCCTGACCGAACGCATCCATCGCGAAGTCCTGAGCCTGCCTATCAGCCCCGTGCTCACGCATGACGAAGTATCGGCAGTGATCAAAGCCGTAAATGATTTCAGATGAAGGAATCGGCACGATACCGGCAGATCCTTCGGTCCACCAGCGTCTTTGGCGGCGTGCAGGTATTCAGCATGCTTGTTTCCCTTGTCAGGAGCAAGGCGATCGCGCTTCTCATCGGCCCGGCGGGAATGGGAATCGCGGGATTGCTCAACACGGCCATAAGCGTGATCAGCAATGCGACGAGCCTCGGGCTTGAGACTAGTGCCGTGCGGCAGATTGCCCAGGTCGATCCAAGGGACCGGGGTGCGTTGGCCAAGACGGTGTCGGTCCTGCGAAAGATCGTTTGGATCACCGGTGCAGCAGGAGCTTTGGTGGTCGCCGCACTTTCACCGTGGCTCAGTGAAATTACTTTCGGGCATGGCGGTCATACGGGGTCTTTTCTCTGGATAGCGGCCACGCTTTTGTTCAGGCAGCTTTCCAACGGCCAATTGGCGGTATTGCAGGGTTTGCAAAAAATAAAGTTGCTGGCTCGGGCGAACCTGGCGGGAAACCTCGCGGGCCTCTTGATTTCGCTTCCGCTCTATTATTATTGGGGGATCGATGCGATCGTTCCGGCCATTGTGGTCTCCTCGGCATCCGCGTTGCTTTTCTCGTGGTATTTTGCCCGAAAAGTGAGCGTGGACCGCGTCCGGATCCCCGCGCGCCAGGTCTTTCGCGAAGGAAGGGCGATGCTGGTACTGGGAATACTGCTGAGCCTTAGCGCACTTGCCGCATCCACCGTGTCATACATCATCCATCTGTACATCAGCCGCACCGGAGGCCTTGTGCATGCTGGATTCTACAGCGCCGGCTTCCTGTTGCTCAATACTTATATGGGCATGGTGTTTTCCTCCATGGGCACGGATTACCTTCCGCGCCTGGCCGCTCTTGGTGATGATTTTGCCCAGATACGCGAATCGGTTTCCCGGCAGGCTACCGTTGCCGTTTTGGCCATTACTCCGGTCATCGTGCTCTTCGTGGCGCTTTGCAAACCCATCATTAGGATCCTCTTCGCCGAACCGTTCTCCGCCATTGTCCCCATGGTCCTTTTTGGCGTCGCGGGAATGCTCTTCAGGGCCGTATCGTGGTCGGTGGGGTATGTCATGCTGGCACGCGGCGATTCCCCCATGTTCATCAGGACCGCATTTTTTTTCAACGCGCTGTTCCTCGCCCTTCATGTGGCGGGTTACCGGTTTTTTGGGTTGGCGGGTCTGGGTGCGGCCTTTGCCGTGCACTATTTTTTGCACATGGTCATTTTGGCCGTACTTGCAAAAAAACGTTATCTGATATACCCGAGCCGTGACTTTCTGCAGACTTTCGGCATTTGCGCGGGATTTTGCGCACTCGCATTTTTGCTTATTTTTACCGATGGCACCCTGCGCGAACTGGGCTTTGTGTTCCTCGCGGGTGCCAGCCTGTACTATTCCTTGAGAATGATCAGTGAAAAGGCGGGAATGGGTTTTTGGGCCAACCGATTCATGAGAAATGGGAAATAATTGGATAAGGCCCCGGCATTGGTGGGCACGCTTGAAATTTTACACGCGGGTGAACTGGGTCAGGACGCTCTATTTCAATTTCAGGATGTTTCCGTTCTCCGAAGCCCGGCGGCTGCCCGTCTACTTTTACGGCAGTGTTCGTTTTGGCAGCCTGCAAGGCTCCGTTAAGATCGATGCACCGCTTCGGCGGGGAATGATCGGCTTTGGGCAGCCTTATGAAATTTTGGGACGGTCAAGGGGAACCGCCATGCTCCATTTGGAAGGCAGGCTGGAGTTTGGCGGCGCGGTACAGTTCGGCAAGGATTACTTCGTCTATATCGCAAGTGGCGCAAAATGCCGGATGGGCCACATGTCTTCCCTAGGGCATTCGGGTAAACTGATCTGCTACGAGGAAATCATTTTCGGGGAATTTGCGAGGATCGGCTTTGAATCGCAGGTCATGGATTCGACCTTCCACCAGATGATCGACACGCGGACAATGGAAAAATTGCCGATGACGCGCCCGGTACAAATCGGAAGCTACAATTATTTCGGGAACAGGATATCGGTCATGCCTGCAACCCTTACGCCGGACCGGTGCACAGTAGCCTCAAACAGTGTCTGCAATAAGGATTACCGACCGTGGGGGAACAACATCCTGATTGGGGGCGTCCCCGCAAAACTGCTCCGGGAGAACATTTCGCGCGACTGGGAGGGCGAGAGTGCCGATCTCGAGCGCTGGCTGACGGTCTAACGGTTCCAGATTTCAAGGTATTTTTTTGCCGATGCCACATAATCGTGCCGGCTCTCGACGAACTGCCTCGCCGCGCGCCCAATCCGGGCGATCTCGTTCGGATTTTGGATGAGTTCCGAGAGTTTGTTGGCAATGTAACCGGCGTCGGGAAGCGCATTGACTGCCACGGTTTCCGTAAGGCCGTAATACGATTCGAATTCCTTTTCGGCGCCCGTAAAGACCACTTTGCCCATCGCCATTGCCTCGAGCGCATTATAGCCCTGGTCGTAGGCATTGACCTGGTCCAGCACGATGTGCGAACCCGAAAGCACCTTGATGTAATCGCGGTAGGGGAGCGTGCTTGTTTGGACGATCTCGACGCGGTCGCCGTGTTTTTGCCGGACGATATTCAGAGCCTTTTCAAAATAGGCATTTCCCTTTTTGTGGAAATTCCATCGGTTCACCCCGTGAAAGATGACAATTTTTCCCGAAACATCCGCCGGTGCATACTGAATCTTCGCAATATTGACCGGATTGGGGACCATGCCCGCATATTTTTCACGGCCGTCAAGGGCGATATGGTAATCGATATCCGTTGCGATCACCCCGTGCGCCATTTCCACCATTTTGGAATAATGCCTTTTGTACCGAGGCTTCAGGTGTCGGACCACGTGCCGGTATTCGCCGATGCGCGAAGGATCTGCCCGGTAGGCATCATACAGGGAATACCGGTATTTTCCGGCAAGGACCGCCTCCATGAAAGGCGTGTCGGTACCCGAAGCCAACAGGAACAGCCGCCCGTTCTGGCAGGCGAGTTTGTTCAAAAGTCGCGATTCCATCCACAGCGGCGCCAAAATCGGGGTGTCGCTGACGGCCTGTACGATGTCAAACCCCTTTAGGCGCGGCAACAGCCGGTAAAACCGGATTCCGTGCTCGATGCGGGAAAGGTCGTAGCCCGTGAGCCGGTATACGAGTTGCCTGAAATAATATGGGAGCCCCCGCCTGAAGAATTTGGCCTCGATGCTGTGGTCCATCGGAAAACCCTTGAAACCGTCCCCGTTGCCCACGATCACGGCCTCGTGCCCCAGTTTGGCAAGCCCTTCCTTCAGGGTAGTGTGGAGCCTGCTGTATTCGCCGACAAAGAGAATTCTCATGAAACCGCTATATTTGGCTAAAATAGCCAAAGCCCGATGACAAACCAAAAGCCGCTTGCCAGAATTGCCCTTGTCGGGGATTCGCTTGGCGGGGGCGGTGCCGAGAAAATCCACGCCACCTTGTCACACTTTCTAACCGATCGCGGGCTGACGGTTGTCAACATTATCTTTCTCGACAGGATTTCCTATGATTTCGCGGGGGAACTGATTAACCTGGGGAAGGTCGCGGCCTATTCGGGGCCTTTGCGGAGGAAGTGGCGGAGATTTGCCGCCCTGCGGAAGTTATTTGGCGGAAAGAAGTTTGATGCCGTTGTCGATTTCAGGATGCGCCCGTCGTTTCTGCAGGAATGGCTGCTGCAAAAGTTCGCCTATCCTGACAATGTTTTCTACACCGTGCATTCGTCGGTACTGCGATTTTACTTTCCGTCACACACCGGGCTTTCACGAATCCTGTACCGCGGCCAAAAACTAATCGCCGTCTCCGAAGGAATCGCGCAGAAAATCCGCCGGCAGCGCCTTGCCGAAAATGTTTCGGTGATCCACAACCTGTTTGACCTGGAGCGGATCGCGCATTGTTCAGGCCCCGATCCGGCCCCCGAAGATTACATTTTGGCGGTCGGCCGCATGAACGACGGCATCAAACAATTTGACCGGTTGATCGAATGTTACGCACGCACCGATCTGGCAGCCCGTGGAATCAGGCTGGTCCTGCTGGGCGAGGGCGAAAACCTGGAACAATACCGAAAACTCGCAGTGCGCCTCGGCCTTGCCCAGTCGGTGGAATTTATGGGCTTCGTGGAAAATCCGTATCCCGTGTACGCAAAGGCCCGCTTTCTTGTGCTTTGCAGCAAAAACGAGGGTTTTCCCAACGTACTCGTCGAGGCGCTCGCCAGCGGAACCCCCGTGGTTTCCTTCGACTGCGAAACGGGCCCGGGCGAGATCATCCTTCACGGACAAAACGGGATGCTCGTGCCCGATCAGGATTTCGAGGCGCTCGCAAAGATTATGGAGGAGTTGCCGCAATCGGCGGAACTGGAAACAATGCGGGTGAATGCCAGGGTTTCCGTAACGCGCTTTTCGGTAAGGGAAATCGGGCCCCGCTGGCTGTCGGTGCTCAAAATTGACGTAAGTTAGCGCCATGGAAATTTCGCTTATCAGCCTGCCAAAAGTCGAAGATCCCCGGGGCAACCTCGCCATCGTTGAAAAGGAGGCCATACCCTTTGCGATCAGGCGCGTCTATTATCTGTTCGATGTGCCTTCCTCGGCCCGGCGCGGCGGCCATGCGCACAAAAACGTGGTCGAATTGCTGATTCCCGTCGCGGGAAGTTTCGACGTGATCCTCGACGATGGCCTGGCCCGTAAGACCGTCACGCTCAACAAGCCCGACAAAGGCCTGCTCATTCCCGTGAACACATGGCGCGAACTCGAGAACTTTTCGGCGGGATCGGTTTGTTTGGTATTGGCTTCGGAGGTATTCACCGAGGAGGATTACATCCGCGATTACGAAATGTTCCGCGAATATCTGAATCGCTGATCAGCGGCCAAAACTGGTCACGCGGATGCCGTGGCGTAAAAGCCACCATTTCGCTTTCTTAAGAATCCGCACCAATTGCACGGGCATCACGAGCATGGCTTTTTGTGCCGATGTGAGATTTTTGCGGTCGATCTCGGCGCTGAGGGATTCAAATTTTTCGCGCGCGCCCTCCATTTTATAGGACATCGCCAAAAAATAACGGTTGGCATCCAAAAACTTCTTTAAGGAAGCATGGCCGGGGTTTTCACGTTCGTATTTCGCGAAATCGGTGATCGTTTTGTAGCGAAGCGCCGCCGTCGTGATCTGGTTTTGCGAAAAGATCCTGTACACGGCAAGAGGCTCGTTGAGATAGGCTGTTTTGAGTTTGAGGTTGGCGCGGATGTTCCAGTCGGTGTCTTCGCCAAAGGTGACCGACGGATCAAAAAGACCCGCTTTTTCAAACGCGGATTTCCTGACCACCGAGCTCCCGAACCAATAGGGCGGCTGGAACAACGCCGACTCGAAATAATCTTCAATGATTCCCGATTCGCCTTCCCTGATCCTGACGTTCAGCGACAGGGGCACATCATGTCCGTCGCCGCGGTCTTCGCTGTAACGCGTTGCAAAAATATCGGATTGCGGATACTCGCGGATCAACCCATTTATTTTTTCCAGGAATAGGGGTTTCCAGAGATCGTCGGCGTCGAGAAAGGCTATGAAGTCGGCACCGGCTGCGGCAATTCCGGTGTTCCGCGCGGCCGACAGACCCAGATTCCGCGGGTGGCTGATGATCCTGATCCGGCCATCGGACATTTTTGAAATCACCTCCGGGCTGTTGTCGTTGGAAGCGTCATCGACCACCAGGAGTTCGAAATCGCCGAAGGTCTGCCCCAGGACGCTCGCGATGGCATCGGACACAAACGATTCCTTGTTGTAGAGCGGCATGACGACCGAAAAGTACGGCATCTTCAAGGGTTTGCGCCAAAGATAGGGAAAGCCGCCCAAAAGCCGTATTTTTGACCCGGTGCAGCAGCTTCACATCATCAGCTTTGACAATCCCCATCCACCGAGTTACGGCGGCGTGATCGACGTTTATTTCAAGATCAGGGCCTTGCACGGCCTTGGGTGGAAAATCCATCTGCACTGTTTTACCGACGAGCAAAACGTTCCCGCCGCGTTGAACGCAATCACGGAAAAAGTCCATTTTTACCGCACGTCCAAATCACCGTTGCTGCTGTTTTCGAGATGGCCGTTTTCGGTGGTTTCCCGCCGTCACGGGGATTTGCTGAAAAACCTGCGGGAGGTGGATGCGCCTATCCTTTTCGAGGGCCTCAAGACGACCTGGCTTGTGTCGGCCGACGGGCTTCCCGGCATCCGGAAAGTTTTGCGCCTGCACAACATCGAACAGGATTATTTTGCGGGGATCGCCGGGAGCGAACAGTCGTGGTGGCGCAGGATCACCTATGGAATGGAGGCGAAAAAATACGCCCGTTACGACGCTGTCCTTGCAAAATTTGACCATGTGGCCTGTCTCTCCAAGTCCGAGCATCAGCAGGTTGCGGCGCGCTTTGGCAATTCGGTTTACGTGCCCGTCTTTCATGGGAATACGAGCGTGAGGCAAATGGACGGCTTCGGAAAAAACGTTCTTTACCACGGGGATCTGGGCACTTCGGACAATGTCAGGTC
The DNA here is from genome assembly GCA_023390775.1 of Bacteroidota bacterium. Lineage (GTDB taxonomy): Bacteria > Bacteroidota > Bacteroidia > Flavobacteriales > Flavobacteriaceae > Flavobacterium. The sequence goes on from JAEWCF010000081.1 coordinate 10,796, forward strand.
GGCCCTTTTCCTGATCGATTGCTTCCGTGAAATGCCCGAAATCGAACTCGTGATCGCATCGGGGACCCGCAATGCCGAAGTGGACAGGAGAATCGCATCGGCTTCCAATATCAGCTTCGTGCGCTTCAATGAGTTCAGTGAGCTCGAAACGCTTTTCGGGCAGGCGCACATCAACATCAGTTGGTCCTTCCAGCGTTCGGGAACCAAACTAAAGGTGATAAATTCCCTGTATTGCGGGCGCCATTGCGTGATCAACCAGAACATAACCGATGACGAAAATCTGGTTTCACTGTGCAGCATCGCCCTGGACAAAACAGAACTTCAATTACAAATCAGGCACCTGATGGGGCAGCGTTATGCCGATTCCGGGCGCCGCGGCGAAGTGCTGGAAAAATATCTGGACGACTTCGGCAACGCGGCCATACTTGCAAAACTGTTGTCATGAGCGCAAAATACACAAGGACCCAACTGGCCCAAATGATCCTGCATCGCCTGTCCGAAAAAGCTGCGGAACTCTCGGCCATGTTTGCCGATACCCAAAATGGGATCGGTTATTTTTTCATCGACGACCTGTTGCCCGAAGCGATCGCGCTGGAAATCCATGAAGCATTTCCGCCATTGGAGAAAATGACACACAAGAAAAGCATCCGCGAGGACAAATTCGTCGCTGCCCAAATGGATCGTTACCACCCGCTTCTCGAGGAGGCCATTTATGCTTTTCAGGACCCGCGCGTGGTGGCGCTTTTTGGCGATATCTGTCGGATTCCCGGATTGGTCCCGGATGAATATCTGTATGCGGGCGGCATTTCGGCGATGGCGCACAAGCAGTTTTTGAATCCGCATTTGGACAATTCGCACGACCGCGACCGCAACCGCTGGAGGGTCCTTAACATCCTTTACTACGTCACGCCCGGTTGGCAGCCCGAATTTGGCGGAAACCTCGAGCTTTGGCCCGCGGGGCTTAAGGGTGAGCCTGTGACCATCCACAGCAAATTCAACCGGTTGGCGCTGATGGCCACGCACAATGGATCGCTGCATTCGGTTTCGCCCGTGGTGCATGAGGGGGTGAGGTGCTGCGTCTCGAATTATTACTTCTCCGATCAGCCGCTTTCAACAGAAGATCGTTTCCACGTGACGGTCTTCCGCGCAAGGCCCGGCCAAAAGCTTACCGATGCCGCATTGTTGCTGGACGGATGGCTTCGGATGGCGCTGCGCAAAATTTTCAGGAAAGGCGTTCGGGAAAATCCGCACGTCTATAAACGAAAGCCGGATCAGAACCCGTAGCGGAAAATGCACCAAATGGCGCGGAAGCCGTCCTTCCAATTGATTTTCTTCCCTTCCTCATAGGTGCGCCCGTAGTAGGAAATCCCGACCTCGTAGATGCGAATACCCTTGATCTTGGCGATCTTGGCCGTGACCTCCGGCTCAAACCCGAAACGCTTTTCGCGCAAATCGAGCGATTGGAGTTTTTGGGTATCGAAAAGCTTGTAACAGGTTTCCATGTCGGTCAGGTTCAGGTTGGTGAACATGTTGGAAAGCCCGGTCAAAATCTTGTTGCCGATGGTGTGCCAGTAAAAAAGTACCCGGTGCGGCCGGCCGCCCATGAAGCGGGAACCGTAGACCACGTCGGCATGACCTTCGAGCGCCGGTTTGAGCAGGATGCCGTATTCGGCGGGATCGTACTCGAGATCGGCGTCCTGGATGATGGTAAAGTGGCCCGAGGCCAACGCGATACCCGTGTGGAGCGCGGCGCCTTTTCCCCGGTTTTTGTCGTGTTCGAGCAGCCTTGCGGGGAATTCGGGATTGTTTTCGAGATAGCGTTTGATGGAATCCGATGTTCCGTCGGTGGAGCAATCGTTGACGATGATGATCTCTTTTTCCACGCCGGCAGGCATCGGGGATACGCGGATCTTGTCCAGGATCTTGTGTACGGTCGCCGCTTCGTTGTAGACGGGAATGATGATGGAAAGCAGGGTCATGCCGCAAAGCTACGCGCTAATTCCAATAAAGCAATTAAATGGCTATTTTTGAGCGATGAAATTTTGGCCGGCAGTCCTGCAAAAGCACCGATATCCGCTTGTCCTGGTGACGATTTCCCTAGTGTGGCTGATCCTCTTTGAAGCGGCGACCCAAATGGCGCGGCAGGGGATCGTCTATCCCGATTCCCAGTCGTATATCGTCTCGGCCGAGAACCTCTACCTGCACTTTCGCGGACACAATTTCAGGCCCCTGCTGATGGCGGTCCTGACGGGCGTTCCCTATTTGTTTAACGGCGACCGGGCAGATATCCTGAATTTCAACCTTGCGGTTAACGTGTTTTGCTGGATTGCATCGGTGTGGCTGGTCTTCTCGATCGCCAAAAATTATGTGTCCGAACGTTGGGCGTTTCTATCATCCATGCTATTTATCGGGATGATGGGGTCCTCGGCGCTCGTCTTCCACCTCCTCACCGAAACAATCTACCTGTCCATGATCCTGCTGGCGGTCTGGCTGTTGTTGCGGTACGAAAACCAGGGCTGTTACCCTTATCTCGCGCTCGGGCTGTCGATCCTTTTGCTGACCATGCTGGTGCGCCCGGGCGGAATGGTCTTCGCCGTCATCGCAACGTTGTTTTACGCCCGGGATCTGTTGGCCCGTGGAATTTCGCGTACGCAGTCGTGGATCGCCGGGGCACTCGTGTTGATTGCGGTCCAATGCATCGGGATGCGCTATCAATTCGGGAATTTCACGCTGAGTTACATCGACACGGTAACCTATTATAATTACTTGGGATCCAAGGCTCAGGCATTCGCCGACGGAAAAACCTACAGCCAGGAAAACAACCTTCGAAGTGACGACATCTACCCCTTGCCGGGCCCGGAGCAAAAGAGGCTGGCGTCGGCGGATTTTATCAGGCAATTTAAATCGCACCCGGAGTTTTTGGCCCTTGCCTACGCCGATAACCTTCTTGAAAACAGCAAGACCGGATCGACCCCGATTGCCGATTGCAAAAACCTCCACGGTTCGAAGGCATTTTTCGGCCCGGAATTATTTTGGATTTCCAAATGGCAGAACCGGATTTTTTCGGTGGCGGGAATCCTGGCGGGGTCTTTCTTCCTGCTGATCGGCACCCGGGTGCAGCGCATCATGGCGCTGTTTGTCATGACCACGGTTTTCCTCTCCGGGATTTCGTGCTCACAGGGCGACCGATTCCACATCGTGACCTTTCCGGTGACGATTGTCCTCTGTGCGATTGCAGTCAAAAAAATTACACGGTACGCTGCACCACCTCGAATAGGGTAGCGCTCTCCACTTTCAGCGTTTTTGAAGGGAATTTCATGATCAGCGCATAATCGTGCGTCGCCATGATGATGGTCTTGCCGTTGGCGTTGATCTTCCTCAGGGTTTCCATGACCTCCACGCTGGTTTGCGGATCGAGGTTCCCGGTGGGCTCATCGGCGAGGATGAGTTCGGGGTCGTTGAGAAGGGCGCGTGCGATCGCGACCCTTTGCTGTTCCCCGCCCGAAAGCTGGTGCGGCATCTTTTTCTCGAAATTGCGCAAATCGACAAGCCCGAGTACCTCGTTGATCTTGTCGTCCATACGCGCCTGTTCCTTCCAGCCGGTGGCCCGTAGCACGAACAGCATGTTTTCGCGTACGTTGCGGTCGGGCAGCAGCTTGAAATCCTGGAAAACGATCCCGATTTTCCGGCGAAGAAAGGGAATCTGGCTTTCCTTGAGCTTGGCAAGGTCGAAATCGACTATTTCGGCACGGCCCTCCACCAGCGGCAGGTCGGCGTAAAGCGTCTTCATGAGGCTGCTTTTCCCCGAACCCGTTTTCCCGATGATGTAAATGAATTCGCCCTGGCTGACCTCGAGGTTGACATTGGTCAGGATGACGCGGTTGTCCTGATATACGGTAACATTTTGCAGGGAGAGTACGGGATGCGGCATTATTGAGATTTTTGGTAAAAGTAGGGAATTTGAAAATTTGAAAATTTGAAAATTTGAAAATTGTGGAATGACCAATGTCCAATGACGAATGTCGAATGACGACCCGAGCCCGTAGGGCGAACTGTACGGAGCGATAGCGAAGTAAATGACAAAGTCGAAAGTCGAAAGTTGAAAGTCAACTGAAACTCTTGGTTTATAAAGTTGCAAGTTGTATAGTTCCCGTAATTCGACACCACACTTCACGATTTTAAAGGAATCAGTTCTCGATTTCCTCCCGTCAAACTGATAGCTGATAGCTGACAGCTGATAGCTACGGCCGACTGACGACTGACCATCATGAGTTGTAATGTTCGCCCATGACAAGAATACATTTCAAGATTGGAAGCTATCAGCACTCGCTTTACTCCATTCAAGCTGATAGCTGACAGCTGATAGCTGCTTTGATGG
>JAEWCF010000025.1 GCA_023390775.1 Bacteroidota bacterium
AAAGCACGAGCTTTCAGCCAATCCCTTGGCGCAGCTTGGGGCCAGCAACCTTAAATGGCCCGAACACGAAAATTTGGGTTTTTTGAGTTGATTTTATCGACAAATTTCGGCGGCAATTTCGCCCAACTACCTTATCTCCGCACAAAAAGCACTTCAAATCTTCAACAGTGGGGGGATAGCCGCAGTTTTGGTGCAATATACTAATAATCCAATGGGTTCCGGATATTCTGCATTGTTGCGGTGGAAACATGGGTGTAGATCATGGTAGTCTTCGGGCTTGAATGTCCCAAAAGCGTCTGGATGTACCTAAGGTCGGTTCCGTTTTCCAATAAATGGGTGGCGAAGCTATGTCTAAGGCTGTGCAGCGTTATTTTTTTTGTAATTCCCGCACGACGGGCAGAAGCCTGCAAAACCTGCTGCGCCGCGCGCTGCCCGTATTGCGCGCCGTACGCCCCCTCAAACAAAAAGGTTTTGGGACGGTACACCCTATAGTATTCCCTAAGAAGCAGCAGCGCGCGTTGCGACAAAAGCGTATACCGATCCTTCCGCCCTTTCGCATCCCGTACGTGAATGAGCATCCGCTTGCTGTCAATATCGTCCAGCCGCAATTTTAAAACCTCGCTTATTCTGAAACCCCCCGAATAAATCAGGCTCAGCAGGACCTTGTGCTTTAGGTTGACCGTGCAGTCCAGCAGTTGCTTGACTTCGTCCATGCTAAGGATTACCGGCAGTTTTTTATCGCGGCGCGGTCGTTCGAGATGCTCGACTTCAACGGGCATCTTTGAATAAGTGAAATATTGTTTCAGGGCATTGATGGCCTGGTTGTGATAGGACACCGATTTTCCCGGCTTTACAATGAATTCATAGTTGAACTGCGAAAGGGTTATCGGTGTGACTTCGTTTATTTGGCGTTTCTGGATATATTTCAGGAAGAACACGATGATGCCGGCATAAGAATCGATGGACGACCGACTGTAGCGCTTTGCCTCCATCCATCTTGAAAACCTGCGCACCGCCCAGGCATTTGCCGGGCTTAACTCGATGTCGTGCAAATTATACTGCTCGCGGTCCAAACCTTCCACAAGCCATGAATCGTCTATATCTGCATGCCCCCGCAAAAACCGGTACACTTTCTTTACGTGCGCGTCCGTAAAGGGAACATACCACATTTTCCGCGTGCTGCTAAAGATTGCCTCAAGTTCATACCGAAGGGCGACGCATAATTTATAATCGGCTTCGATATTTATGCACAGGGCTTCCATGTCGCGGTGGAAAGCCTTATAAAGTACGGCAACGGGCCTGTCATGATATTTCATCGCAGTTTGTGGCTATGCGCACAATTACCGAACAATTTGCCTTTCCCACATGCGGTTTTCCCGCCAATGAGTTCGGTTCCACGAAATATCCCGAAAATAAAAACCGGCACCCTTTCGAGCCCGGCCTTGCATTTTGATTGATGACTGGCTTCTATGACGCGCGCCTGAGGGTTATGTTACACTTTTGGGCGTGCCGGCGCAATTAAAAAATCCGGGACAAGGAAAAATCCGTGCGCCGTCGCGTCTTCCGCTGTATCTTTTGCGGCCGGGCGTACAATGTTCCGGCAAAACATAAAAGATGATCGGCGCCCGGCCGCAAAAGGATGCCGCTGCAACCGCTCACGCAATACAATTAATAATTAATAATGAAGTCCGAAATAGATTAATCCACTGCCCACTACCCAAAACCCAATTTATAATTTATAATTTAAAATTTATAATATTAAAAAAGGGGCTCTCGCCCCTTTTTTACAAATGTATCACCTCGCCATACGCATCGGCCACCGCTTCCATGACCGCCTCGCTCATGGTCGGGTGGGGGTGGATGGCCTTGAGGACCTCGTGCCCGGTGGTTTCCAGCTTGCGGGCCACGACGGCCTCGGCGATCATGTCGGTGACGCCGGCGCCAATCATGTGGCAGCCCAGCCATTCGCCGTATTTTGCATCAAAGATCACCTTGACAAAACCGTCGGGCGTTCCGGCGGCTTTCGCCTTGCCCGAAGCCGTGAACGGGAATTTGCCAATCTTGAGTTCGTATCCTTTTTCCTTCGCCTGCTTTTCGGTCAGGCCAACCGAAGCAATTTCGGGCGTCGCATACGTACAACCCGGAATGTTTCCGTAATCGATAGGGTCCACGTGCATGCCGGCGATCTTCTCGACACAGGTAATGCCTTCGGCCGATGCCACGTGTGCGAGCGCGGGCCCGGGTACCACGTCGCCGATGGCGTAAAATCCGGGAATGTTGGTCTGATAGAAATCGTTCACCAGGATCTTGTCGCGGTCGGTGGCGATGCCGCACTGTTCCAACCCAATGTTTTCAATATTGGTCTTGATGCCAACCGCCGAAAGGATGATGTCGGCCTCCAGGACCTCTTCGCCCTTGGCGGTCTTGACAAACGCCTTGACGCCATTGCCCGACGTATCGACCCTTTCCACCGAGGCATTGGTCATGATCTTGACGCCCGCCTTCTTCATCGAACGCTCCATCTGCTTGGAAATGTCCTCGTCCTCGAGCGGAACAATGTTGGGCAAATATTCCACGATGGTCACCTCGGTGCCCATCGCGTTGTAAAAGTGTGCGAACTCAACGCCAATTGCGCCTGAACCCACAACGATCATCGACTTGGGCTGCTGCTCGAGGGTCATGGCCTGGCGGTATCCGATGACCTTTTTTCCATCCTGCGGCAGGTTGAGCAGTTCGCGCGAACGTGCGCCTGTCGCGATGATGATATGATCGGCCGAATATTCGGTGGTCTCGCCGGCCGCATTTTTGACCTCGACCTTCTTTCCGGGCTTGCACTTCCCGAAACCTTCGATGACATCGATCTTGTTCTTTTTCATCAGGAACTGGACGCCCTTGCTCATGCCGTCGGCCACGCTGCGCGAACGGTTCACCACGGCGCCAAAATCCTTGTCATAGGAAGAGATGGTCAATCCGTAATCCGAAGCATGCTTGAGATAGTCAAAAACCTGCGCCGATTTTAGGAGCGCCTTCGTGGGAATGCAACCCCAGTTGAGGCAAACGCCGCCCAGGCTTTCCTTCTCGATCACGGCCGTTTTGAACCCCAGTTGGGACGCCCTGATCGCCGTGACGTAACCGCCCGGTCCGCTTCCCAAAACAATAATATCGTATTTCATCGTAAGTGATTTTTCTGCCAGCGAATGTACGCAATAAATGTAAAAACCGCAATCGGGGAGAGGTAGGCCTAGGAGTTTTCCTCCACCAAAAATTGCGATTCGTAGAGGTTGCGGTAATGGCCTTCGGGAAAGGCAAGGAGTTCCTGGTGGGTGCCCTGTTCCACGACGCGGCCTTTGTCCATGACCACGATCTTGTCGGCATTGACCACGGTTGCGAGCCGGTGCGCGATCACGATGGAAGTCCGCCCACGGGTTATGGTCTCGGTGGCGCGCTGAATCAGTTCCTCCGAATACGAATCGATGGAAGACGTCGCCTCGTCCAAAATAAGGATTCCGGGATTGGACACATACGCCCGCAGGAAGGCGATCAGCTGCCTCTGTCCCGAAGAGAGCATGATCCCACGCTCTTTGACATTATACTCGTACCCTCCGGGCAGGCTCATGATGAAATCGTGCACGCCGATGGCCTTCGCGGCCGCGATGGCATCCTCGCGGGTCACGTTCGGGTCGCCCAGGGTAATGTTGTTCAGGATCGTATCGGCAAACAGGAAGACATCCTGCAGCACCACGGCAATCTGACGTCGAAGCGAGCTAAGCGTATAGTGCGTGATGTCCTCGCCGTCGATGGAAATCTTGCCGCTCCTCAGTTCATAAAAACGGTTGAGAAGGTTGATGATGGTGGATTTGCCGGCTCCCGTGGACCCGACGATCGCCACCGTTTCGCCCGCACCGATCTTAAGGTCGACGCCCTTGATCACGTCCTCGTTCTCGATGTAGCCAAAATGCACGTTGTCAAAGACGATGTCACCCTTAAAGTGCGGCGCATCGATCCGGCCGGTGTCCTGGATCTGGTCCTTCGTGTCCAGAATCGCGAAAACCCGGTTGGCCGCGATCATCCCCATCTGCATCTCGTTGAACTTATCGGCGATCTGCCTGAGCGGGTTGAACAGCATCCCGATGAACATCGTATAGGAAAACAAATCCCCGAAAGTCGTCAGTTCGTCCCCCGCCAAAATCCGCAGTCCGCCGTACCACACCACCAGGCCCAGAGTGAGCGAGGAGATGATATCGGCGATCGGGAAAAAGATCGAGTTGTACCAGATGGTGCGCACCCACGCCTTGCGGTGCAGGTGGTTGATGGCCTTGAACTTCTCGGCCTCGATGTCCTCGCGGTTAAAGAGCTGCACGATCTTCATGCCCGTAACGCGCTCCTGTACAAAGGTGTTGAGGTTGGCCACTTGGTTGCGAACCTCCTCAAAGGTCACCTGCATCTTCCGTTGGAAAATCCGCGTGATGAAGACCAGGACCGGCATCGCCAAAATCACGATCCAGGTGAGTTTCCAGTTCATCCAGAACATAAAAGCAAGCACGGCCACCATTTTCATCAGGTCGCTGATGATCATGAAAAGCCCCTGGCTGAAGATCCTCGCGATCGCCTCGATGTCGCTCACGGTCCGGGTTACGAGCTGCCCCACCGGCGCGTTGTCAAAATACCGCATCCTGAAACTCAGCATGTGACCAAAAAGCTTGATCCTGATATCCTTGATGATGTCCTGGCCCAGCCAGTTGGCCCAAAAGACAAAATAAAACTGAGAGAAAACTTCGAGCAGCATAACGATGCCCATCAGGCCCACATAAAACAGCAGTCCCGGCGCGTCCTTGGGCTGGATATAGGCGTCAACCGTTTCCTTGAGCAGGTAGGGCCGGAGTGCCGCGAACACCGAAAGCGCCACCGCAAAGCCGATCACCCCGTAATACCGCGCCTTGTAGGGCTTGGTGTACTCGAGGATGCGTTGGAACAACCGGGTGTCAAATGCCTTTGCCTTCATTTTTTTTTATGCAGCTTATCCGGCTATCCGCTATGTCTTTTGCAGGCTGTCGCCGTGCAAAAGTACGCCGCTTCTATCCGGGCTGGGGTTATCGATATAATCGTATTGTATCTGCGACAGGTAAAGTCCGCAGGCCGGCGCCGAAAATCCCGCTTCCGAGCGGTTCCGGCTCTCGATGATGCGTTCGAGCGCGTCCTCGGGAATGCGCCCCCGCCCGATGTCGATGAGCGTCCCCACGATCGCGCGCACCATGTTGCGCAAAAAGCGGTCGGCCGAAATGGTGAACTTCAGGCCGTTCGGCGTGCGTTCCCAGTGCGCCTGGGCGATCCTGCAAATAAAGGAATGCACGTCGGTGTCCACCTTTGAAAAACATTCAAAATCGTTGTAGAGCGGCAAAATTGACGCCGCGCGGTTCATCCTGTCGAGGTCCAGCGCCGGCGCGAACTGCCAGCTCAGATTCTCCAAAAAAACTTCCTTGCGTGTATGGATGAAATAATGGTAGGTCCGCCGCCTGGCATCGAACCTGGCGTGCGCCTCATCATGCAACGGAATGATCCCCCGCACCGCGATATCGCGCGGCAGGACCGCATTCAATCGATAGACGAGATCCTCACGGTCCGCAATTTCACCGGCATCGAAATGCGCAAAGGCCTGGCTGGCATGGACGCCCGTGTCGGTTCGGCCGGCCCCCGTCGTCTCAATGGTGTCCCTGAGCAAAAGCGTAAGCGCCTTCTCAAGCGCCTCTTGCACAGACGGCACATTGAGCTGCTTTTGCCAGCCGTGGTAGGCGGTTCCGTTATAGGCGAATTCGATGAAGTATCTCATAAAGGGGAAAGGCCCAAAGTTACAAAGAATTGGCTGCCCGTGTTTTTAATATTATGTGAATAATGGGCGATGCGGTTGCAAACCTCAAAGGTTTTTAAAACCTTTGAGGTTTTACGCCCAACCCATGAGAAAGATTCTCCTGCTCAGCGACACGCACGGCCATATTGACGATAAAATATTGAAGTACGCCGCGCAGGCCGATGAGGTATGGCACGCCGGCGACATCGGGGACCTGCGCGTCACCGACGAACTCCAAAAGATAAAACCGCTCCGGGCGGTCTACGGGAACATCGATGGTGCCGAAGCGCGCAGCGAGTTTCCGCTGGACAACCGTTTCACCTGTGAGGGAGTCGATGTCTGGATCACGCACATCGCAGGCTATCCCGGAAAATACGCAGGAAGGATAAACGAAGTTTTGCGGCAAAATCCCCCCAAACTGTTGATCTGCGGGCACTCGCACATTTTAAAAGTGATGAACGACCCAAAATTTGGCCACCTGCACATGAACCCTGGCGCCGCGGGCATCAGCGGTTTTCACCGGGTTCGCACGATGCTTCGGTTTGCAATCAACAATGGAAGGATAAGCGAACTCGAGGTCATCGAAATGGGTGGCAATTAGCATGATTGAATAACAGGGCTATGATATGTGGGATTTTTTCATTTTTTGCCGGTACGGTTTCGGTTTCCAGCTAATCCTGGCAGAATAAGCGAACATCGGTGATTACGGAGCTTCTTAAGAAACCAATCGGAGAATCGTTGGACCCCAAATCAACCGTTGCGCAAGTTCATTTAACCTTCGCAATTCCTTCAGCATTGGCCGGATAGGCGAATACGCATCGGCTGCTTTTGATGCCAACCCATCAGCAATCAGCATAATATTGGGTCACGATTGTTTCTGTCCTGAACCGCGCATATCGTTCAATATTCTGCCTAAGAATGATCGAACTGCACGTTGTTCAAAGCTCCACATATCACTTGAGTTCGATCCATACGGGACAGTGGTCGCTGGTCTTTTCCCATCCCCGGACATGGTGATCCACCCCGGCAGACTTTAATCTCGGCACCAGTTCGTCGCTCAGTAAAAAGTGGTCGATGCGAAGCCCCGCATTGCGCTGGTAGGCGTTTCGGAAATAATCAAAAAACGTATAGATTACCTGGTCGGGATACAGCTTCCTGATCGCGTCTGTCCAACCCTGCCCCACGAGATTGGACCAAGCCTCGCGGGATTCCACCCGGAAAAGCGCATCGTTGACCCAGCGTTCGGGTTTGTAGACATCGATTTCGGTCGGCATGACGTTGAAATCGCCGCAGATCACAACGGGAGTTTTAAATTTGAGCAATTCCGCGGCGCGCTTTTGCAAACGCGAAAACCATGAGAGTTTGTAGTCGAATTTCGGCCCCGGATAAGGGTTCCCGTTGGGCAGGTAGAGGCAAACGACGAGCACACCGTTGATCATCGCCTCGAGGTATCGGCTTTGCACGTCATCAGGATCGCCCGGCAGTACGCGGCCGATTTCCTCGATCTCGTGTTCGCGCGACAGGATGGCCACGCCGTTCCAGCTCTTCTGCCCGTGCCATACGGCCTTGTAACCGGACTTCTCGATTGCCTCCAGCGGAAATTTCTCATTTGGCGCCTTCAATTCCTGCAGGCAGGCCAAGTCGGGTTTTTCCTCTTCCAACCAGCGAAGCAGGACGGGAAGCCGGCCGTTTACGCCGTTTACGTTATAGGTGGCGATTTTCATGTAATGGGTAATGAGTTATGGGTTTTGGGTATCAGTCATCGGTCATCGGTCATCAGTCATCAGTCATCAGTCAGCGACGGAATAACCTGATATTTAAATTTAGTAAATTTTACGGTTTTTATGCAGGCGGATTTGATGTAGTTTTTGTAGGTACCACTCACCCTTCCCCGGGGTAAAGATACTTTGTAACCCAAATGGTAGGATACGGGAATTCCGTAAATATCCTAATCCGGCACAGGAATAGGTGCGCTTGCCAGATTATATTTCCAAGCCTGATAAAAAAAACCCGGCTGGCAGGCCGGGCTTTCTTCGCACTAAATAAACTAAGTTAGTAGGGTTACCGCAATCGGTCCACAGATTTTACGAGATCTTCGTCCTTTTTGATGGCCTTGTTGGCCAACACGAGCAAAACGATAGAAACTGCCGGAAGAAACATCCCAATACCCTTCTCAGAGACCTCGGCGGCCCCTCCGGATAAGTTTAGCGTCCGATACACAAATAAACCTAGTAAAATGAAGTTCAATATTATATTCAGCCTGTTCATCACGAACTGCTGTTGTCTTTTCTTGTAAGTGAAAATGCTTAAAAGCGAAAGCGTAGCCGAAAGGCCAAAAAGCGGCACGAACCACGTATCGGCCATGAAATAAAAATCCTTTCCGGCAGCGTCCTGCCAAAGCGGGAACACGAACGGCAACACCGCCGAACACAGGAAGGCAAGTGCGAGATAAACGGTCTGGATCCTTTGTATCATGGGGTTTTTAAGCCCCACAAAAATATATTTTCTTTTTTAGAATTGCTATTGTGCGGAAACATTTTATTCGTAATATTGCATGAGCAGTCCGTAAGTACTTCATCTGCGGCACCATCCTGACAAACACTACCCACATTTTAACCTTTCTCCATACCCTTTTAAACAAATAACATATTTATATGTTCGATATCGACGTATTGAAAGAAATGAAGCTTCCCGAGCTTCAGGAAATTGCAAAAGCTACCAAGAAAATAAAATTCGCCGGCGTTAAGAAAGAAGACCTGATTTACCGGATCCTTGATTTTCAGGCCGCTAACCCCACTGCGGTACCGCAAACCGAGGCAAGGCCACAACCCGCAGCAGCCCAGAACCCTTCACAGGAAAGTTCGGCAGAGGAACCCCGTCGTGAACGCGCGCGAATCAAGCCGGGGCGTCCGAGGAAACACCAGCCGGAGCAGGATTTGGGTAAAACAGCAGATCTTTTCGCCGAACCGGCTCGCCAGGAGGCCCCGGTTGCCGAGCAGCCGCGACGCGAAGAACCCCGCGTTGACGAACCTCGCCGTGAGGAAAACCGACGTGACGACAACCGCCGCGATGAGCCGCGCCGCGAGAAGCAAAAATTCCGTAAGGATTTTGACCGTCCGCAGGAAGTCCGTGAGGCACGCGAGCCCGAAATTTCCGCAAGGCCCGAGGAACACGAAAACCGCGAGCGCCAGCGCGACAACCGCCAGCGCGACAAGAACCAACGCGATTTCCAGCCTCGCAACCGCGAGAATCAACCCGAGCAACAACAGTCATCCGGCCAGCCGGCGATACAGCCCAATCCCAACCATCAGCAGGGTGGGCAGGGGAACCAGCCGCAAAATGGGAACGGCCATCAGCCAAACGGGAACGGCCATTCGCAAAATGGCAACCAGAATCCCAACTTCAAGAAGAAAAACGTCAACGTCCGCGATGCCGATTTCGAGTTCGACGGAATCATCGAAAGCGAGGGCGTACTGGAAATGATGCCGGACGGTTACGGCTTTCTCCGGTCATCGGATTATAATTACCTCGCGTCGCCGGACGACATTTACCTTTCCACGTCACAGATCAGGCTTTTTGGCCTTAAGACCGGCGATACCGTCAAAGGCGTTGTCCGTCCCCCAAAGGAAGGGGAGAAGTTCTTTCCCCTTGTGCGCGTGCTCAAAATCAATGGGCACGATCCGCAGGTGGTGCGTGACAGGATCGCCTTCGAACACCTGACCCCGGTTTTCCCAACCGAAAAATTCAAACTCGCCGAGCGCCAGAGCAACGTCTCCACGCGCATCATCGATTTGTTTTCCCCCATCGGCAAAGGCCAGCGCGGCATGATCGTAGCCCAGCCAAAGACCGGTAAGACGATGCTCCTGAAGGACATTGCCAACGCGATCGCGGCCAACCACCCCGAGGTGTACCTGATCGTCCTGCTCATCGACGAGCGCCCGGAGGAAGTTACCGACATGCAGCGGAGCGTACGCGGCGAGGTTATCGCCTCCACTTTTGACCGCGAGCCGCAGGAACACGTCAAGATCGCGAACATCGTCCTCGAAAAATCAAAAAGGCTTGTCGAATGCGGCCACGACGTGGTGATCCTTCTGGATTCCATCACGCGTTTGGCGAGGGCTTACAATACGGTGCAACCCGCGTCCGGAAAGGTTCTTTCGGGAGGTGTGGACGCCAATGCGCTCCAAAAGCCAAAAAGATTTTTTGGTGCCGCCCGTAACGTCGAGAACGGCGGGTCGCTTTCCATCATCGCCACCGCGCTCACCGAGACCGGATCCAAGATGGACGAGGTCATCTTCGAGGAATTTAAGGGAACCGGCAACATGGAGCTCCAACTTGACCGGAAGATCGCCAACAAGCGCATCTTCCCGGCCATCGACCTGATGTCGTCCAGCACGCGCCGCGACGACCTTCTCCTGGAACGCGACATCATCCAGCGGATGTGGATCATGCGCAAGTACCTCTCGGACATGAACCCGGTCGAGGCGATGGACTTCATCAACGACCGCTTCAAGAAAACACGCAACAACGAGGAATTCCTCATCTCGATGAACGATTAAGCAAGTCCCGGCCAGTCCGGGATTTTTTTTTTGGGCGTGCCGGCGGAAATGGGCCAGTTGTTCTTTGGGGGCTCCCTGCCGCCGTCGCGCTGTCCGTTCTGTCTTTTGAACCCTCAAAGCCTTCAATCCTTTGAGGTTTCAAAAGGACGCCACTGCCATCGCTCACGCAGCAGCCGGAAAAATTCCGCAAAAAAAAAGCAACCCGGAGGCTGCTTTAGTTTATTTGAATCCCGAAAGGTTATTGCACGATAAGCTTGCGCACTGCAGAATTCGCTCCGGAAGCCATCCGCACGATATAGAACCCCGAGGGCAGGTTCAGGGCAATTTTTCCATCCTGCGCCATCGGTGAGGTCATGGATAGGACCGACCTTCCGTTGAGGTCGTAAACCTCGATGTTATCAATCGCAACCGGTGAGGAAACATAAGCCGTATGGGTTGCGGGATTTGGATACAGCGCCAGTGCAGCATCGAATTCGTTTACGGTAACGCTGAGTGTCGGCCAACGGTTTTGGGCTGCCGGACCTCCCCAGATGAGGGTCGCCAGGTACGGATTATCGATAAAAGGGTTTCGGTTGCCCTGGCCGTAGGTATTGTTTCCGTTGCCCAAATACGCATTGCGCTGGTCCTCGACCTGCGAAACGGGATCTTCGGCGTTCCACTCCAAAAAAAGCATCAGCATGTTCGGATCGGATGCGACCGTGGGCCCCGTACCAACATTCTTGGGAAGGCAACGGTTGCCATAGCGCAGGTACATATACATCATCATCCGCGCGATATCGCCCTTCCATTCATCCCCCGGATACCATGTGGAACTTGTCACGTCACCCGAATTTCCGGAACCGTCGGCAAATTTCTGGCTGCCCCGATCGCCGTTGCGCTCCACATCCGACGCACGCAGGTGATGCGCATCGGCACCGGGACCCGTTTCGCCAAGATCCGGATTCCCGAGTGATTTGGGGTAGGTGTGCTCCCGGTTCCATTCGCAATTGGCTCCCCCGCCATCGTAGTTCTTGTTGCGGCGGCGGTGGTCGTTGTCGCTTGATTGCGCCGAGGGGCAAAGCCCGGGAGAAAATCCGTAAACAAGAAGGACATTCGTGTTGGTCGGGTCTTCAGGGTCGAGGTCGACGATCTTGATGGCATTCTCGGCCTGCTGGTAGGTGAGGATGTTCTCGTGCGTGTCGATTACCTTGTAGGCCAATGCCGTGCGAAGCGCCGAGCCCGTCTGGTTGAAATTGAAACCGCTGTAATAAGGCATCGCAGGGGCGCCCGCCTGGGAGTAGCCGGCCGCGGTAAAAAACAGCGACAGGCCGAATAAAAATTTGTTCATACTATGGAAGGAAAATTATTCGATGACGATCTTGCGGGTGGTCGTGGCCCCCGCCGCCGATAGGTTAAGGAAATAGAATCCGCGCGGCAATCCGCCGACGCGGTAGGTGCCGTCAAGTGCTTCAGGCTTGGTCGTGGAGTAAACAACCTGGCCCGTGATTGAATATACCGTAATAAGGTCCAAATCGGCTTCGGTGATAATGTTGAGGTTTCCTGTTGTTGATGGATTCGGAAATACGGTCGTGCCCTGCAAAACAAGGTCCTGTGTGGAAAGCTGGCAGGTGGCGCCCCAGATCATGCACGCATAGTCCGGATTGTCCACAAACGGGTTGCGGTTGCCCTGATAATTGTAAATCTGGTTGTTGCGCGCGATTTCCTTGGCGCTGACCGGATCGTTCTGATGCCAGGTGAGCAGGATCAAAAGGAAGGGGTCGGCGATGGATTTGGTCGAGGTACCGTCAAACATGGGGTAACTCCAGCCCGAAATCACGTTTTGGTACCGGGTCGCGAAATAAAAGTAGATTCGTGCGATGTCGCCCTTGAATTCATCGATCGGCTCAAAAACGATTCCCGTGTATCCCGCCGAATAACCGCTGTTGAGGTTGTTTCCGAGTTTGGAACCGTTCATCGTGGGATTTGAGATTCCGCTTTGCGAAATGAGCGATCCGGCAATCCCAAAAGGATAATTGCTTCGGAAACCGTTGACGCGCCCGTCGGTGGGAAGCAGGTGGTGCATATCGCCGCGCATAGGCTCCGCCTGCCCGAAAACCGATTGCGGGATCACGTGTTCGGCATTGTAGCAATCGCCCTCCGAATCATAGTTTCCGCACTGGTCGTCGCCAAAATAGTTATAGGGGTCCTGGCCGTTCGGATTCTCTGAATACGGATCCAAAATCGTATTGTCGTTCTCATAATAGAGGTCCCTGTCGGCAATCGGGAAGAAGTCATCGGCACTGCCATAAGGTTGCGGATCGTAATTCTTGATGATGTTGTGCAATTGCGTCTTGAGCGTGTAGCCCGATCCGGTTGCCGTGCTGTAATAGCCTGCCGGAATCTGCCCGACGGCAACGGTACACGCCAAAAGCGCCAGCGTCTGGTAAAAGTTTTTCATAGCATATTCATTAAGTCCTCTGCATCAGCGCCATGTAAAACCCGTCGAATCCGGATTCTGAAGCCAATATGCTGGAATCTTGTACAAAGGTAAACGATTTTCCGGCCTCCGATGTTAAAAAGCGGTCAACCTGCTCGCGGTTTTCCGAGGGGAGGATCGAACATGTCGCGTAGACCAATTTTCCGCCGGGCCTGACCATACGCGAATAGCTTTCAAGCACTTCCGCCTGAACCTTCCGGATATTGTCGATGAACTCCGGTTGCAATTTCCACTTGGCATCCGGGTTCCGCCTGAGCACGCCGAGCCCGCTGCAGGGCGCATCGATCAGGACCCGGTCGGCCTTTTCCTGCAGTTTCTTGATAACCTTGGTCGAATCGATGATCCGGTATTCGATATTGAAGGCGCCGTTTCGCTTCGCGCGGAGCTTCAATTGTTTTAGTTTGCTCTCATAAAGGTCCATTGCAATGAGCTGGCCCTTGTTCTGCATCAGGCTCGCCATGTGCAGGGTTTTGCCTCCCGCGCCCGCGCAGGCATCCACCACACGCATTCCCGGCTGTACATCCAAAAACGGCGCAACCAATTGCGAACTCGCATCCTGCACCTCAAAAAGCCCCTGTTTGAAGGCATCGGTCAAAAAAACATTGGCGCGTTCACGCAACACGAGCGCATCGGGGCGGTCATCCAATGTGTCGGTGGCAATGTCCAGGTCCATCAGGATCGCGCGCAATTTTTCACGGGTTGTTTTAAGGGTATTGACGCGAAGGATGACTTTCGCCGGTTGGTTCTGTGCATGGATCTCGCGTGACCAGAGTTCCTCACCCAATTCGGAGACGCACAGTTCGTCCATCCAGTCCGGGATCGACTCGCGGATGGTACGGCTTTTTGAGAGTTCGGCAAAGCGGCCCTTGATGCGGCGTTCAGGTGTGCCCTCGAACTGGCGCCAATCGGGGATCGGGTATCCGCGAAGCACGGCCCAGGCGGCGAACATGCGCCAGAGGTTGTCGCGGTCAAAGGGTTCCCGCACCTCGGCTATCTCGGCGTAAAGGCGCTTCCAGCGAACGATCTCGTAAATGGTCTCGGCCACGAACTTGCGGTCGGCGCTTCCCCAACGCTTGTCCTTCTTGAGGGCGCGCGCCACAACCTTGTCGGCATACTCGCCCTCGTTGAAAATGGCGTTGAGCGAATCTATCGTGGTGTAAACCAGGTTGCGGTGTAATCTCATGGCAAAATTTTAAGCGCGCAAAGATACCACAATTTTTGGCGCGGTAAACGAAGTGGTGATTATTGCAGGCGGGTGAGCGCCATCTTTTCGGGCGGGTGAAGTACCATGGGGAATTTCTCGATCTTGACCGAGCTGCTGTCCAGGCCAAACGCTTTTTCCTCGGACAAGCTCAATTTTTTCAGGAAGAAATAAAAGTTCATGATGATCTTTTCGTCCCAGCGCATAAGCGAGTCGTTGGACAAAAATTTCTCGCTCAGCACGAACTTGAAGTCACCGATGATGTTGTTCTTGTTGAGCGATTCGTACCGGCTGGTGATGTCGACCTCGCCGTGCTTGACCATGTCCCGCAAAACCTCCTTGAACATCAGGTTGATCTTGGTGGGCTCGCGGAAACCGAGGTTGAAATCGATTCGGAACAGATCGTCCTTGATGATCTCGGTGACCTTATATTCGGTGCGGTAAGGCTCGTTGAGGATGTTCACGTGGACAAACCAGTAAATGTCGGCGCGCTTGGGCCTCTTCTGCAAAATGGAATGCATCACCTTTTCCTCGATCTCGTCGATGCGGTTGGCATTGGTCATGTACACCAAATGCGTGGCATATTTTGGGATCGAAAGGTCCACGCTGAGTTCGGCCAAAACTTTCTTGTATGTGTCGATCTTGACCATCTTCGTGTAGATCTTGCTGATCTGCTTGGCCTTCCACCAGGTCGCCATTGTCCCGATCAAGAGGCAGGCAATCACCAGGGTAACATATCCACCGTGGGTAAATTTGCTTAAGTTGGCGATCAGGAAACTCAGTTCGATAATAAGGTAGGCCGTGATCACCATGGCAATGAAATACCATTTGACGCGCTTCATCACCATGAAATAGATCAGCAATATCGTGGTCATGATCATGGTGAGGACGATGGCAAGGCCGTATGCCGCTTCCATGTTGCTCGATTCGCGGAAATGCAGCACGACCATGATACATCCGGCCAGTAGCATCCAGTTGATAGAGGGTATGTAAAGCTGCCCTTTCAAATCGCTTGGGTATTTGATGCGCACCTTCGGCCAGAAATTGAGGCGCATCGCCTCATTGATCAGCGTGAAGGATCCCGTGATCATGGCCTGTGACGCGATGATGGCGGCCAGCGTGGCGATCACGATCCCAAACGGCTTGAACCACGTGGCCATGATCAGGTAAAAAGGGTTTCCGTATTCGCCGCCGAGGCTCATCAGGGTTTCGCCGCTGTGCTGGATCAGGTACGCGCCCTGCCCGAAATAGTTGAGCACGAGCATCGTCTTGACAAAGATCCAGCTGATGCGGATGTTTCGGCGCCCGCAATGCCCCATGTCCGAATAAAGCGCTTCGGCACCAGTGGTACAGAGAAACACGAAACCGAGGACGAAGAAGCCCTCCGGGTGGATCGTGAGCAAATGCCAGGCGTAATAGGGGTTTACCGCGCGAAGCACCTCGAGCTGGTCGGCAAGCTGAAGCGCTCCCAAAATGCCGAGCATACCAAACCAAAGCAACATCATCGGGGCGAAAAAACGCCCTACCAACTTGGTCCCGAACTGCTGGATCGTAAACAACACGACCAAAATCGCGATGACAATTGGTACCGTATTCATCTCCGGATAAATGGTCCGGACCCCTTCCACCGCCGACGAAACCGAGATCGGAGGGGTGATGATCCCATCTGCGAGAAGGGCGCTTCCCCCAATGATTGCGGGGATGATCAGCCATTTAACCTTGACCCTCTTTACCAGGGCATAAAGCGCGAATGTCCCGCCTTCGCCATTGTTGTCGGCGCTGAGGGTGATCAATACGTATTTGATGGTGGTCTGGAGCGTCAGGGTCCAGAAAATACAAGAAATTCCGCCAAGGACGATGTCGGCGTCAATCGGTGCGTCGCCAATAATGGCTTTCATAACGTAAAGCGGGGAGGTGCCGATGTCACCGTATATGATCCCCAGCGTTAGCAGGAGCCCTCCTAAGCTAAGGTTGCTGTGGAGCGCCTTGTGTTGAGCTGACATACATTAAAAAAAAGAAGACAAATTTATCATTATATTGAATACGCAGCCCGATTGGGAACAAATAAAAAAAAAAGCGCCCCGAAGGACGCTTGAAACTATCGTGACGACTGACGCATTCCGCCCGATGGAGTTCGTTGTGGGGAGAACGATCCGCGCTCGGCGGGTGCGCTTCGCATTTGCGGTGATCTCGTCCCGTAATCCGGACTCGTAATTCTTTCCTGGCGGTTCGGGGCCGATTGCCTGATTCCGGGTTGGTAGGCAGGAGAAGCCGTTCGGGGAGTGGAGCTGCGAGGAGCCTGATAGGTCGAAGGCACTTGCGTGCGAGGTTGCGAAACCCTTGGAGAAGGTGATTTGACGGTGCTGCGTACAGGAGTTTCGACCGTGACGGCCCTGGTCCTTACCGGTTGAGCCGTTGCAGGTGCCGATGTCCGTGTTCCTGCGCTTACCCTTGGCGACTCGCTGCGGGTCGATCGGATCCCCGTCATCGGTACGGCATCGGAGAGTGAGGCCTGGTCAACCGCTCCGGCTTGTTGCGAACTTCTGACGGAAGTTTGGGAAGGCTGAGCAGTACGGGTTCCAGCAGTGCGCGTACCTTGGGCTAGGCGTACCTGGTCCAATTCGCGCCGGTTATTGAAATTCACCCTTTGGGCAAAAGAACGGCCCTCGTAATGCGTGCGGTAGCCATTGGCTCGGATCCCGCTGTGCATCGAGGCGGCACGTGAACTCCTGCGACCGCTTGCATAATGATAATAGTGGTGATTGTTCACGTAAAGGGCGACATTGTTGCAATAGGAATGGTAGGGCAGGGGCGTCCAGGCATAATACCAGGAAGGATAGTATCCCCAATACCACGATGACCAATACGGCCTGTAGTGCCTGACCCAAAAGGTGTTATAGATCACGGGCGTATAAAAATAAACGGGCTCGTAGATGTAATTGGGGCCGTACATATACGTGTCGCCAACCACCTGCACCTGCACGTTGTTGTTGCGGTCGCGTTCGACTTCAACGGTGGCCACATCCTGGAAGACATCGCGCTCAAGGACGGCCTGAATGACGATCAGGTGCGTGCGCCCTTCAACCGATTCGACGACCCTGAGGTAATCTACCTGGTTGTCCCGGTTTAGGTCAAGGTTGGAAATTTTTGATTTCGGGTCATTGAGCAACCTCTCGAATTCCTCCAGGTTCGCGGCATCGCCAAAAAGGGAGGCAACCGCGCGAAGGTCGAGGTTATCGGAGATGTCGTCCGAAGTAGCCGTGACCGTAGTGCGGTCCTGGGCAAATGCGCCGAATGAAAAGATCATGGCCAGCGCAGCGAATATTGATTTTGTTTTCATTAGTTTTATGTGTTACCCGGCAAAAGCCGCGGCCTCGAACCAATTATTGTGCCATATGCAGTTTTCGAGAACAATTATCCTTCTGATTAAATTTGGATCCGTGATTTTGATGGCCGGGCAGATGTGGTCCTGCAAATCCGTGCATCAAAGCGGTCCGATTTCAAGCATCGATACCCTGTTGACCGATAAGATCAGCATTCGCGCCCTCGCGGTTGCAAAGGAGAAGCTCTGGTATGGTGCCGACAAGGCCCGCTACGGATATATCAACCTGAAAACGGGAAGGCGCCACGAGGCCAGTGCGCTTGCGGATTCGGTCACCGGCGAGTTCCGAAGCATCGCCCTAGCAGGCAGACGGGTATTGATCGCAAGCGCGGGAGCGCCGGCCGTCATTTTCAGCGTTGAAGAAGATCTGTCGCGCAGACGGGTTTACCTGGATCCGCATCCCGACGCTTTTTTTGACAGCATGCGCTTTTTGTCGCCCTCACACGGTTTTGTGGTAGGCGATCCCACAAGCGGCTGCTTTACCCTTTTGCAAAGTTTTGATGCCGGGGGCAGCTGGAACAGGATTCCGTGCTCGCAGGCCATTGCGAACCTCGACGGCGAAGCGGCTTTCGCGGCGAGCAACGGAAATATCGCCTCATCGGGAAACAATATTTGGATTTTTACGGGCGGAAAATCTTCGCGGATCCTTAAGTCGGTAGACAAAGGCAAAACCTGGAGCGCCTATCCCACGCCGATGATATCCGGTAAAGCGATGACGGGGACTTTTGCAGGTGATTTTTACGACCCGCGCAATGGGATCATCGTCGGCGGAGATTATGAAAATCCCGTAGGGCGCCACTTGAACAAGGCCGTAACCACCGATGGCGGGATCACCTGGAAAACCGTTTCCGACGGAACAGGGTTCGGTTATGCCTCGACGGTAAAATATGTTCCGGGCAGCAGGGCAAAGAAAGTGGTGGCCGCGGGACCCTCAGGAGTTTTTATGTCCTTCGATTCCGGCCGCTCATGGAACAAAATTATCGATGATTCAGACATCCATGCGCTGATGATGAATGGCAGCAAGACCATCTATGCGGCGGGTCGCGGCAAAATCCTTCGGATTACGCTGCGGTGATCATTTTTTGCGGTCGCCTTTTGCGCGGTATTGCTTGAGCAGGCGTCGGTTAAAATCCTCCTCCGCGGTATTGAGCCGGATGATCTTGGAGGCAGGCAGGATTTGCCTGAGCTGCGCATTGAATTTTCTCTTTTCCTTGAAGAGTTCTTCTTCGTTTTGCTCCAGCCGCAAAAGGGCAGCTGAGGCATCCTTTTCGCTCATGGGTTCGGCCTGCATCCGCTTTTTAGGTCGGGTGATCATCAGCCGCTCGCGCCGTAGTTCTTTTTCCCGTTGGTCAAAGGCATTGTAAACCGGCCAGAATTTGGCAGCCTCATCGGCCGAGAGTTCCAATTCGGATGTAATGTGTGCAATCTTCATCGCTTTCACTTCCTCCATTTTTTCCTGCAATTCCCCACGCTGGGCAAACATCATGGCCGGAAAGAACAGGAGCAACAATAAATTTTTCATATCAGTAAATTAAATTTTCAAAATCTTCGTCAAGTATGGCCTTTTCTGCAACCGAGTTGTCCAGGTGGTATTCGGCCGAAAGCACTTTCAGGTCCGCGTGGTCAAGTTGCTTCACCAATTCCTCTTCGTTCAGCGTCCCCATGACGAGGTAATTCTCGATGGCATCGGAGGATGGGTGCACGTTCTGTAATCGGTTCAGGGCAGGGATCGCAAGGCCTAGTACCAGGATCGCGGCCGCAGCGGCCCAATGACGCACCTGGTAAATGGGCAATACCTCTGGCCCGGTACGCGGTTCGACTTTAAATTCTTCAAAATAACGGTCGGGTGCGGTAAATCCGTCCGAAATCCTCCTGTCATCCAATCTGAAATTTTTCATGGCCCTTTTGACTTTTGCGGTTCGCTTTGGTTTAACCGCGATTAAATTGGTCCTCGATTTTTTTGACCGCGTGATGGTACGATGCCTTCAACGCGCCCACCGACGTGCCCAGGATCTCCGAAATTTCTTCATATTTAAGATCCTGGTAATACTTCATCCTGAAAACAAGCTGTTGTTTTTCGGGGAGTTGGGAAACGGCTTTCTGCAGGCGAATTTCAAGATCGCCGCCGTCAAAGTAAGCATCGGCCCGCAGGTTGTCGACCCTCTGCTGTTGATACTCGCCCTGGTTGACCCCCCGCATCCGAGCCTGTTGCCGAAGATGCGTCAGCGCTTCATTGGTGGCAATCCTGTAGATCCACGAGAAGAGTTTGCTCTCGCCCTTGAAATTGTCGAGATGCCTGAAAACCTTAACGAATGTGTTCTGAAGCACGTCGTCGGCATCGTCGTGATCGATCACGATACCCCTGATATGGCTGTAAAGCGGCCGTTTGTAGCGGGCCACGAGCTCGCGGTAGGCGGCCTCGCGCGTCGAGGGGTTCAATAACCGGTCAATGAATTCCTGCTGGTCAAGCAAAACGAGGAAAATTTGTCGTTAGAGTCGACACCTGCCCCGGGGTTTAATTACGGAATCGAAATTTCTCCCAGCGGATCGGTTCGTTCCGGATCGGGCTGGACCGGACGCGGGCGCGGGCGCACCGGATTGGCTCTGGGCGCCGCCGGTTGCTGTATGGGTACATAAATTTCAGTGACCCATTGCGAAGGGCTTTTTTGCTGCAATTTGCCCGATGTATAAACCTCCAGGTAGGGAAGCCCCCCCGCCGCGATTAATTTGTTTTCGTCCAACTTCCTGAAGGTCGCATCCCAAGCCCTGCGCAAGTGTGAATGATCGCCCGTGAGCGTGGTGCGCAATGCCTTGAAGGTATCGAATTTCCCCGAAACCATATCCGACCCCGGCATAATGAACACTTCCTGATTGACCGGCCCGGCCACGGTAAATTGCGCGATGCCGCGTTTTTCGTCCCAATAGTCATAAAGAACGAACGGCTTTCCCGCCATGGGGATCTTGTTCCTTCCAAAAAAATGCATCAATTTGGACATCAGCAACCTGGTATTTTTCGGGGCATGGTCCAGCGTAGATGTAATCCTGTAGCCGATATAATGCGTGCCGGCCCTGTCTACGGTCCCGTCGATCCTGATCTTGTATCGGTTTATGTCGCGGTTGATCGCCTGGCCGAGTTCGACCATCGTTTCCCTCTGCCTTTGCTGCATGACATACCCGGGCCCGCCCAGTAACGTAGCGCGCACCTTGGTCCAGAAACCCATTTTTCCCGACCGCTTCAACTGTATTTTGGTGCCGCCCGCCGAATCACGGAATATCCAGGTCGTCCTGCCGGGAAAACCGTCTACCTCCGATTTTTGGACAATACTGTCGGGTGCAATGGAAGAAAGGGTGGTGTATTTTCCCGAGCTTAGATCGCTGGAAAAGGAAAATGAACCGCCCTTTCCACCGGTGTAGGCGGGATAAGTGAACTCCGGTTCGTATTGGCGGTGGAACCAGCTTTGCCAGTTCCGGTAATCATCGATATACTGGAAGACAACCTGCCGGGGAGTCTTGATGAACATCCTGGTGGTCACTTCGTATTCGCCTTTTTGCGTCGCCACGAACACCGAAGCGGCGAAGGCCATAAGGACAAGGAGCAGGAAAATGTACTTCAGGATGCGCACTTTATAGGATAAATGTCAAATGTCAAATGTCAAATGTCGAATGTCGAATGTCGAATGTCGAATGTCCAACGGATTATGATAGAATCTTATTAATTTTCAAATTTTCAAACTTTCAAATTCTCAAATTTCCCTGAAGCCAAATTGTCAAATCCGTCAATGTTTCAGGTACCCCTTTATCACAAACAAAAACGCGATAAACAACAAAAACCCGATCAATACCTTGTACACTCCGGTGTAATGCGTTTTGTGAAGGCCCTTGTCACGCCCGTACATCACGACGGCGCAGGCGACGAAAACAATGAAGAACACAACGGCAAATACCATCTGGCCTGTGGAAAACATGTTGATTCAATTTTGCCCAAAGTTAAAGATTTGCGGCGGGTATGCGATAATTTCGAAAAAAACTAGTGATGAAAAAACAATTGGGATCGGTACGCGAATTTCACGAGGCTTTTGGATTAACAGTCAACGATTCACCGGTAGGAGACCTGGGCTCCGGAACCAACCTGCTCCGCTACAACCTCATGAAGGAGGAAAACGAGGAATATTTGGAGGCGGTCCTCAACAACGATTTGGTGGAAGTGGCCGACGCGCTGGGCGACATGCTCTACATTTTGTGCGGCACGATCCTGTCGCACGGGATGCAACACAAGATTGAAGAAGTTTTTGACGAAATCCAGCGTAGCAACATGAGCAAGCTGGGACCTGATGGCAAACCAATCTACCGCGAAGACGGAAAAGTTCTAAAGGGGCCCCTTTATTCAAGGCCGGACTTCAGCTCGATATTCAGTTAGCACACCTTCATCCGCCAACCGAACGTGTCCGGGGCCAATCCGTACTGCAGGTCGGTCAATGCATCCTTTAGTTTCGAGGCGTACGATTCCGCGACCTTGGGAAGCTCGTAGTATTTTTCGTCATAGCAGAATCCCGCGATCGGGTTGACCACCGCGGCCGTGCCGGCGCCAAAAACTTCCAGAAGGGTTCCGTTGCCTGCCGCCTCGAGAAGTTCGGCAACCAATACCGGCCTTTCCTCGACCTGGATTCCTTCGCGGCTTGCAATCTCGATGATGCTCTTGCGCGTTATCCCGTCGAGGATCCGCTCGCTTACAGGGGCGGTTAGCAGTTTGTCGCCGATGCGGAAGAAAACGTTCATCGTGCCGGCCTCCTCAAGGCGGGTATGCGTGGCGTCGTCTGTCCAGATGATTTGTTGGTAGCCCTGCTCATTCGCGAGCTTAGTGGGGTAGAATTGTGCCGAATAATTACCGGCCGCCTTTGCAGCACCGATTCCGCCATTGGCCGCGCGGCTATAGTGCTGGGCGATGATGACCTTCACCTCGCCGGAATAATAGGAACGTGCCGGCGACAGGATGATCATAAAGCGGTATTGCGTGGAAGGTGCAGCGATCACACCCGTTCCCACGGCAATCATAAAGGGCCTGATATACAATGTGTTGCCTTTTCCCTCGCGCACCCAGTCGCGTTCGATTTTAAGGAGTTCGCGAAGTCCGCCGATAAAAATGGATTCGGGGATTTCGGGCATCGCCATCCTCACGGCCGATTTATTGAACCGATCGAGGTTTAGGTCGGGCCTGAACAGCCATACCGAGCCCTTGTCATCCTTGTAAGCCTTCATCCCCTCGAAAATGGCCTGGCCGTAATGGAACACCTTGGCAGACGGATCCATCATGAAGGGTTCGTAAGGGCCGATTTTCGGGGTTTCCCAGGCACCATTGCGGTAATCGCAGGTTAGCATGTGATCTGTGAAGGTGGTGCCGAAAGTTACGTTTTCAAAATCGACCGAGTCGATCTTTGACTGTTTGACCTTCACTATATCGATTTCGCTGGTGGATCTGAGGCTCATATAAAAGGTTGCAATTTTGATAATTATTCTGGCAACCAATTATCGTTCAATAAGTTACCTTTTGCTCGGGTCAGGACGCGGGCATCCTCCTTCCGGCGGCTAAAATAGATAAATTTTGGGTGCATGACAGGGGAACCGAAAAAATTAGCATCCGCCTTGCGCAAACATTTAACGATGACCCCTTGGCGGAATTTTGGCGAATCTGATTACTTTTGCACAACCGGAAACCTAAAATCCCCGTCATAATGAAGACTTTATCGGCTTTCGCCATCAGTTTTTTCCTGCTCGCCATGTGCAGGCAGCCTTCAAAGGAAGTGAAATCGGATGAGACGATCATCGACCATCCCGCCGATTCCATTGCACCATCGGATACACTGGCTTACGCCTATTTTGATGCCGCGACCATGCAGCAGGAGCCAAAATACGCCGCGTTCGGTGCCAAGTTCACACCTTCGAAAGTCCTGACCAAACAGCAGATGCTCAAGAAGTACCAATCGATGAAATCCGGCGATACGCTTCGGGTAAAATTTGCATCGGACATCAAGGAAGTCTGCAAGAAAAAGGGATGCTGGATGTCCATGGACCTGGGAGCGGGCAAGGAATCTTTCGTCAGGTTCAAGGATTACGGATTTTTCGTGCCCCTCAATGCCGATGCTTCGCCCGCAATCGTTAGCGGCAAAGCCTATCTGGACGTGGTTTCGGTGGCACAATTGAAGCATTACGCCAAGGACGGCGGTAAATCTGAAGCCGAGATCGCCAAGATCACCAAGCCGAAAGTCACCTACGCCTTCCAGGCCGACGGTGTCATGATACGCGAATAATGAAGGCCTTATCCATAATCGCGGCTGCTCTCGTGCTTTGTTCCTGCGTAAGGTTCGAAAAGAAAGATTCGGCCGACGCAATTGAGGACACCACAAAGACCACCGCGGGTACCGGGAAGAAATTCGAGATGTACCAGATGAGCGAGATGTCGCTGCTCATGGAGCAGATGTACGTGGATAACCAGCGTCTTCGCGAGCGAATCAGCAAAGGCGAGAAAATAGGGGAGTTCCCACAGCATTTCCTGGATATCCACAAGGCCGTCATGACCGACGAGGAGGAAAATGATGCTTTCTTCAAGGAGCAGGCGGCGCAGTTCATCAAGGCGCAACAACTTATTTATTCGGATCCGGCAAACGCGAAAAAACACTTCAACGACGGTGTGGATGCTTGCCTTTCCTGCCACGAGGTCAAGTGTGGCGGGCCCATTCCCCGGATCAAGAAGCTATTTATCAACTGATGCTCCGGCGGGAGATCGTCCTCACCGCCGATGGTTCGGCATCCATAAGGATTCCGGATTGGGACGAGTCCTACCATTCCAGGCACGGTGCGGTGCAGGAGGCCAGGCATGTTTTTATCGCAAACGGCCTCGAATCGTTTTCGGGGGAGGTTGCCATACTAGAAATGGGATTCGGCACGGGCTTGAATGCGCTCATCACCTTTGCACATGCATTGGAACGCGGACTCACGGTGAAATACACGGGAATCGATCATTATCCCGTCAGCCCAAAGGAAGCCGGGCTTCTGAATTACCCTCAATTTATCGGGCATCCCGAAATTTTTGCGCAGATGCATGAGTGCCCATGGGAGACCCGACATCGGCTTGGCGATCGTTTTGAGTTGACCAAGCGCAACATGAATTTTGACGACGTTTCGTTCAACGCCGAATTTGACCTGGTCTATTTCGACGCGTTCGGCTATCGTTTCCAGCCCAATTTGTGGTCCGCCGAAATATTCATGGCCATGTTCAATGCACTCAGGCCGGGCGGTGTCCTTGTGACCTATGCCGCGCGGACCGCCATCCGGAAGAATATGGAAAGCGCCGGTTTTACCGTTGAGAAACTCGCGGGGCCGCCCGGCAAACGCGAAATGATGCGGGCGAGAAAATTGATTTAACAAAAGGTAGGGGCTGGTGTCCGGAATAATTATCTATATTTGAGTCAACCTAACATTTTCCAATTCCCCGAACATGAAGAGAACAATGTTTGATTACACCAAAACCATCCTGGAGAGGGTGAGTTTCGATCCCCTGCTTTTTTGCAAGGAACTTCAAAAGGCGCTAAAATCGCTTTTGCCCTATGAAGTTGAACAACTGACCGACTGGCTTCTCAGCTATACCACCGAACATCCCGAACTCAGGCAATGCCTGGTTTTCATCAACAAGTAAGAGGCGGAAGCCTCTTTTTTTTGGCTAAGTTTAAAATTGAAAGAAAAGTACTGCAGAAATAGCTTAATGCTGCATTTTAACGATAAAATTATGCATTTTGTCGGAATTTTATTTGGTGTTTCGATTGGGATTATTTTACTTTATCCCGATTTCAAGATAACCCTAAATCTTAACCATATGCCAAGAATGATTTACGACTACACAAAATCAGTACTGGAACGCGTGAGTTTTGATCCGATACTGTTCCAGAAGGAATTGCGCAAGGCCATGAAAACGCTTTTGCCGTATGAATTTGAGCAACTTAAGAAATGGTTGCAATACTATACGTCCGGCAAACCCGAGCTGCAGCAATGCCTCACACTGGTGATAGACTAAGGCCTTCGGGCCTTATTTTTTTGCAATCGGGGAAACGATCTGGACGTTGTGGAAGACTACGGCTCCCTTCACCACGCCCGCAATGACGGAGCGAAGCGCATCGATGATATGGCGCTTGAGTTCGTTGCTCGGGAAGATCAAACTGACTTCGCGTGCGGGCCTAGGCTCCCTGAAGTGCCGAAGCTTTTCCCGGTCGGCCGCTTTGAGGTCAAGCGTATGCAGATAGGGCAGCAGGGTCATGCCGAGTCCTTCGTCGGCGAGTTTGACAAGCGTTTCGAAACTTCCGCTCTCGATCTTGAACCGGTTGGACGGACCGCCCGTGACCTTGCACAGGTTCAGCACGCCGTCGCGAAAACAATGGCCGTCCCGCAAAAGCAGTATTTCGTCGGCGTTAAGGTCTTCGACATCCAGTTCCTTCTTCGCAAAATGCTCATGCCCCTGAGGCAGATAGGCCACGAAAGGCTCATAATACAATACGATTTCCTTAATCTTCTCCTCGGCCAGCGGCGTCGCCGCAATTGCGGCATCCAGGTGCCCGTTTTTTAATCGGGTGATGATTTCCTGCGTATTGAGTTCCTCGATGATGAGTTGGACCTTGGGGTACTTTTTAATGAAGTTGGTCAAGAACATCGGGAGCAACGTAGGCATGATGGTCGGGATGATGCCGAGCCTGAATTCACCCCCGATAAAACCCTTCTGCTGATCGACTATATCCCGGATGCGGTCGGCTTCATTGACAATGTTTTTTGCCTGGCTGACGATCTTTTGCCCGATTTCGGTGAGCTGGATCGGTTTTTTGCTGCGGTCAAAAATCTGGATGCCCAGCTCTTCCTCAACTTTCTGGATCTGCATGCTGAGCGTCGGCTGGGTCACGAAACTTTTCTCGGCGGCAAGGGTAAAATTGCGGTGCTCGGCAACCGCGAGCACATATTGGAGCTGGGTGATCGTCATCGATTTTTTTGTGATAAAAATAGGAAAACAATAGCCTTTTATTATCGGCCGGCTCGATAACTTTTAATAAATTTAATCTGTAACCGACTAAATTCATAGCTACATGAAAACCAATATTTTAGGGCTTCCCGTCGCCGAATCAGAGGAAATGGCCCGTGCGCTCAATGTCCTTTTGTCCAATTTTCAGGTGTATTACCAAAATCTGCGTGGCCTTCACTGGAACATCCGCGGGAAACGGTTCTTCAACCTTCACGTGAAATTCGAGGAGCTGTACAACGATGCGCAACTCAAGATCGACATGATCGCCGAACGCGTGCTCACCATCGGAGGTACACCGCTGCACACCTATGAAGACTACATCGCCAACAACCGCGTGGAGGTGGGCAAGAACATCTCGAATGATGAGAAAGCCGTGCATTTGGTGGTTAATTCCCTTACCGACCTCTTGAAAATAGAACGCCAGATTTTGCAGCGAAGCGGCGAGATCAATGACGAGGGCACCAACGCGATGATGAGCGATTTCATTTCGGAACAGGAAAAGACCGTCTGGATGATGAACGCGTGGCTGGAGGAAAGCCTTTGAGGAATGTTAAATTTCGTTTAAATTTGTGTCCGGCCTGCGCATTTCCATGAGCCGGACCTTATTTTTGCGCCAATGAGAACCGCCGCATCCTTTATATTGCTGATGTTCGTGTTTTTCCTTTCGACGCCCACAATCGTGGGCATGATCGAAAAGGGATCGGACACGTCCATCTTCTACAGCATGACTGAGGAAGAACTCTCCCACAAGGAAGTGAAGGCCGAACTCAGGATCGATTCCTACGAATTTATCAACCTGGCCAACAATGCCTCGGGGATCATCCGCTTTGAAAACCTCTCCCGCCACGACAATGTTTGTGGCTCCATCTTTATCCCGCCTCCGGAATTGGCTTGATACGCTAGAATTTATCATGGTGCATTCGTGCCGTGTCCTTACGTATTAATCCATTTCAGGTATGACAAAAAAAATCAGTCTTTTTGCTAACCTCAAGTCGGACTTTGCTTCCGGTTTGGTGGTTTTCCTGGTGGCGCTTCCGCTTTGCCTCGGCATTGCGATGGCTTCCGGCGCCCCTCTCTTTTCAGGAATCATTGCGGGAATTGTTGGCGGCATCGTCGTCGGCTACCTCAGTACTTCGCACCTCAGCGTTTCGGGACCGGCGGCAGGCCTTACGGCCATTGTGCTCACGGCAATTTCGGACCTTGGGGGATTCGAGATTTTCCTGGTCGCCGTCTTTTTGGCCGGTGCGATGCAACTCGCGTTGGGCTTTCTTCGCGCGGGAAGCATTTCTAATTATTTTCCAACGAATGTGATCGAAGGGATGCTGGCCGGTATCGGGATCATCATCATCCTCAAGCAATTGCCGCACGCCGTAGGGTATGACCGCGATTTCGAAGGCGACGAATCTTTTGTTCAATCGGACGGGCAAAATACGATCTCGACCCTTCTCGGAGCCCTTGACTACATTCAGTTTGGCGCGCTGCTCATTACCGTGATATCGCTTATTGTGCTGATTTCATGGGACCGGGTTCCCGCGCTCAAAAAAATCAAGCTGATCCCCGGCGCATTGGTTGCCGTGCTTTTAGGTGTCGGCATCAATGAGATCTTCCGCGCGACCGGCAGCCCGCTGGCGATCGGGCAGGAGCACCTTGTCTCGCTCCCGGTGATCCAATCGTTTGCCGATGTGCAGGAAATCATCGTCATGCCGCAATTCTCGGCCATCGGCGATACGCGGGTCTGGGTTACCGCGGCCACGATCGCGGTCGTCGCATCGATCGAGACCTTGCTCTGCATTGAGGCCGCCGATCGGATGGACGTGCAAAAGCGCTATACCAACACCAATGTCGAACTCAAGGCGCAGGGTGTGGGAAACATGGTGAGTTCGCTGCTCGGAGGATTGCCGATGACTTCGGTCGTGGTCCGGACATCGGCCAACAGCAACGCCGGCGCAAAGTCTAAGATGTCGACGATCATCCACGGTTCGATGCTGCTCGTGAGCGTCGTGACCATACCGATGCTGCTTAACAAGATTCCCCTCGCTACCCTGGCCGCGATATTGCTCATGGTCGGTTACAAACTGGCCAAGCCCGCAACCTTCAGGCACTTCTGGAAAAAGGGCAAGTACCAATTTATTCCGTTTATTGCAACGCTGACGGCCGTCGTCTTCACCGATTTGCTCAAAGGGGTCGCATTGGGCATCGTGATCAGCGTGATCTTCGTCCTCAAAGGCAATCTCAAACGCGCCTATTCTTTCAGGAAAGAGGAGTATGGCGATGGCGACATCATCCACATTGACCTTGCCCAGGAGGTCTCGTTTCTCAACAAGGCCGCGATAAAATCCACTCTGAGCGAGATCCCCGAAAATTCGCGCGTGGTCATAAATGCGTCCGATACGGTGTACATCGCCCATGATATTCTGGACTTGATACGGGAATTCAAACAGACTCGTGCACGGGACGAAAACATCCGCGTCAAACTCCGCGGATTCAAGAAAGCCTATGACCTGGAGAATTCGGGCGATGCCGAGAAACACGTCTTTGTCGAGCATCGGGCCCCGGAACTCTCAGGAAGGCACGAACAAACCACGCCGTAAATAGAAAACGATATAATTCAATAAATTAGTAACCTGAAACCAATTGCAATGGACGATTTTTATAAAAAGATTCTGGACAACAACAAAACGTGGGTAGAGGAGAAACTTGCCGGCGACCCTAACTATTTCGCCGATTTGGCCAAGGGGCAAAAGCCGCCCCTGCTCTGGATCGGTTGTTCCGACAGCCGCGTTCCGGCCAACGAGATCATCGGTGCAAAACCGGGCGAAGTTTTCGTGCACCGCAATATCGCCAATATGGTCGTGCACAGCGACATGAACATGCTCAGCGTCCTCGATTATTCGGTCAACGTACTTGAGGTCAAACACGTTTTGGTTGTGGGGCATTACGGCTGCGGCGGGGTGAAGGCCGCGATGGGCAACAGTTCGATCGGGATCATCGACAACTGGATCCGCCACATCAAGGACGTTTACCGCCTGCACAAGCAATATCTCGATTCGATCATCGATGAGGACAAGCGTTTCAATGCCTTTGTCGAACTCAATGTCAAGGAACAGGTGTTTGACCTTGCCAAAACCTCAATCGTACAGAGTGCATGGCGCGCCGGCCGCGAACTGACGCTTCACGGATGGGTCTACGGGCTTAATTCGGGGTTTGTGACCGACCTGAATGTCAACATTTCCTCCGAACATGATCTTGACAAAGTCTATCAGCTAAAGTTTTGATTAAGCCGCCTCCGGGCGGTTTTTTTAATCCGGTTCGGCTTCAAGGTTTTCGTTAAAGGCCGATGGCAAAAGGCTCGGGATGAACTTGATCAGAATCGGCAACAAAAGGCTTCCGCCAGGCAACAGGAAAATAGTGAGTGAGGGGATCGTCTTGCAGATGTCGAGCAAATGGTTCTTTACTTTTTTCTTTTCGCGCGCGTCGAGATCACGCGTGGTCGATTGAGCGAGCAGCACCATGAGTTCGCGGCTTTGCCCGATTTCCCTGGCCAGCCTCGACCGGTTCCTTTTGATCAGGGTAACGACGTTTTGCGTCAGGTGGTCATAGAAGTGCTTGACGGGATTCGAATAATTGAAATACGGGATTTCGGCCTTGTATTTTTGGATGAAGGCATCGGTTTCGCGGATCGACGCCGCCGTGAACGCATCGGGAATACCCATGATCTCGCCGATGCGGTACAAGAGGTCTTCCTCCTCGATCTCCACCTTGCCGTCACTCCACAAAGCCATTCCCGCCAGGTCGAGCAGATAATACTTTTCGAGTTCCTCGGTAAACGTCTCCAGTTTGAGCGCCTCGGGATTCATCGCCGTGACCTTCGAGAACTTGCTGTACCTGACCGACGCCTCGAACAACTTTATCAACAGCGTGTCGTGCGGGGATTTGATCGTTTTGGCCCGCAGCGCAAGGGTTACGACGCTGACAATCGATTCCTCCGTCTTTTTCAGGTACTTTTCCGGAATGCTGCCCCTTCGGAGGTATTGCGAAAAGGCAAGCACATCGGTAAACAACAGGGCGTTGGTAAGGATATGCGAAAAGTTCTTGGAAATGATGTTGTGGTTGGTCTGTATCCGGCTGTCGATGATGTCCTCCAGGGCAAGCGACGGGCTTGATGGAAAGACCTTTTTCAACAGATTGAACCCTCCGGGGCTCATATCCCTGTAGAACGCGATGGCGGTCTTGACAAACTGCGCCGCGTGCGCATCTGCCACATGGCTTCGGTAGAGCCCAAATAGCGTATTCAACAACGCTACCTTGGTCATCTCATCGGCCATCCATCCCTGCGTCACCACCGGTCGCGCGGCTTCAATAGCCACCACATGGCCATAAATGAAACCCGTTCGCCTGGCGCCGAGGTAAAATTCGAG
This sequence comes from Bacteroidota bacterium, assembly GCA_023390775.1. Taxonomy (GTDB): domain Bacteria; phylum Bacteroidota; class Bacteroidia; order Flavobacteriales; family Flavobacteriaceae; genus Flavobacterium. The sequence continues at coordinate 30,937 of JAEWCF010000025.1, forward strand.
ATCGTTTTGCGCCGGCAGGGCTCCGCGCTGCTGGGAGAGGAATTTATCTATCCAGCCACTCGCCGAGGGATTGATCATCGCTTGAAATATGCCACAAAGCTAACCAATTATCGAATGATCGCCGAACACGCCATCCGGCCACCGGCGTCACCGGTTGGTTGCGTTTTGTAATCATCGGCTTTTTCGTGGACGATCAGGCTCTTCCCCAAAATGTCCTTCTTGGGATCGCCACACCCGATGCACCATTGGTCAGTGGTCATCGAGATCGCGCCCGTACCGTTCTTGCTTACCGTAAAATTTCCAATGTCCCCGCGATGGTAGGATGCCGAGCCCCACTTTCCGTGGTTCTCGAAGGTCGGGTTCCAGTGCCCGCCGGCCGATGTGGCATCCGGCGCCGAACAATCGGCCTTTTCATGGATGTGCATCGCATGCGTTCCGGGGGTGAGGCCTGCAAGGGCGGCAGTGAGCGATACCTTCCCGTTGCGTTCCACAAAAGTTGCGGTACCGGTGGTCTTGCTCCCGCTTTTGGATTCAAATGTCAGTTGGATGCGCTTGTCGTTCGGGCTTGACGTATTGGTCTTGCAACTCATCGCTATGGCAAATACGACGGCAAAACCCGCTAGTATCTTCTTCATTGTAGTTGTGGTTTACGTAAAGATAGGAAAATATGATGAGTCGGCAAATAAGAAGGGCACAAGCAACTTTCGCAAAATTCTTCCTGTTAAATTCTATAACAAATCAAAAAAATTCTATAACTCCAAACCAATTTTAAGGGTATAAATTTGATAATCTGTTAATTAATTATTTAACCATTAACTTTTTATAATAACGATGAGAAACGCAAAAATACTCCTCAGGTCACTTTTTGGGGCTGCGGTCGTTTCAGTTTTCCTCGGGCTTTCATCCTGTAAGCAGGATAACAGGGCCGAAGACCCAAAGGAGGTCGCGGAAGATGAAAATGAAATGAAATTCGACGAAAACGAGGCCCGTGAAGATGACTCGGAATTTTTGGTGGACGTCGCCGAAAATGATATGATGGAAGTGGAACTGGGCAAACTCGCTCAAACCAAAGCCACCAATCCCGAGGTAAAGAAATTTGCGGAGATGATGGTGGCCGAACATTCAAAATCATCCAACGAGATGAAGCCCCTCGCCGAAAGGCTGAAGGTCACGCTTCCCGCCTCGCTTACCGAGATGGGGATGGAAAAGCAAAAGACATTGAATGAAAAGACTGGCAAGGACTTCGACCAAAAATACATGGACATCATGGTCGAAGCGCACGATGATGCCGTTGAGGATTTTGAAAAATATGCCGAGAAGGCCAGCGACGCCGAAGTCCGTTCCTGGGCAGCCGGTAAACTTCCGGGCCTGAAATCGCACCTGGAAAAGGCCAAGCAGCTCAAGGACCAAGTAAAATAACTAATAATAACTAATAACTAAAAACTGGAAATCATGGGAAATTTGTTGTACACCATCGCCGTAATCCTGGTGATCATTTGGGCGATCAGCTTCCTTGGAGGCTATGCCACAGGAAACTTAATCCACATTTTGCTGGTAATCGCGATCGTCGTGGTTCTGCTGCGTGTTATCCAAGGCCGCAAACCGATTGACTAGGTCAAAATTGCAATAAAAACGAAGGGCTGTCCAAAAGACGGTCCTTTTTTTTGGCGTGCCGGCGAGGGTGCCATTATAAATATTGACCCGAGGCGAAGCCGGACTGAACGATTGAAGGGGAGTTGACTTTACATTTTGAATTTTGAATTTATCCCGGGCACAACAACATTCCAATAAAAGTTTTATCCTTAGCAAGAGCCCATTTTAAATTTTTTGCAAACAACTTTAATAAACCATGGCTCAGGTAAATTACGAACCTTCATTCAAAATTTATAATAAAAAAAAAAGGGCCTTTCGGCCCTCTCCATCTGGTCAGAGTAAAAATTTTAGAAACAGTAGTGGTTTTGTGCAATCAGTTTTGAAGCGATTGTTTCCCTCAACGCATTGACATTTGGCAGGACATCATACTTGGTGAAACGCCGCAGACCCACCATCATCATTTTCTGCTCGTCTCCTTCGGCAAAGCTGGCAATGCCTTCTTTTCCTTTTCGGTATATGGTATCGACGGCGTTATAAAGGTAGAGTTGCGCCATAGCGATTTGTTCCGCCACGGCATCGGCGCCCCGTGTCTTGGCGAGTTTTTCGGCCCTTAGCAACGCCGATTCGGCGAGGTAGATCTCGATGAGGATATCGGCTGCGGCCATCAGCAATTCCTGATGCGACTCCAGGTCCGGGCCAAATTTCTGCACTGCGGCGCCCGCCACCATCAGGAACGCCTTCTTGAGTTTGCCCACCATGCTTTTTTCCATCGAGAACAGTTCGCTGTGGTCCGGCAAGTCAAAATCGGGAATTCCCATCAATTCTTCCTGCACTTTCATGGCGGGAGTTAACAGGTCCACGTGTCCCTTCATCGCCTTCTTGATCAGCATCCCCACGCAAAGCATCCGGTTGATCTCATTCGTGCCCTCGTAAATTCGCGAGATCCGGGCGTCGCGCCAGGCGCTTTCCATGGGTGTGTCTTCGCTAAAGCCCATCCCGCCCAGGATCTGTATCCCTTCGTCCGAACAATTCTGGATATCCTCGCTCACCGCGACCTTCAGGATCGAACATTCTATCGCGAATTCCTCAACTCCCTTGAGTTCGGCTTCCTGATGCGAAGCGCCGTCGGCCTCGCGGGCCTTGATCCTGTCCTCGATGCTCTTCGTGGCACGGTAGGTTGCGCTTTCCCCTGCAAAACAGGAAGTCGCCATTTCGGCGAGTTTGCTGCGGATGGCCCCGAAGCTCGAAATCGGTACATTGAACTGCACGCGTTCGTTGGCATATTTAACCGCACCGGAGGTTACCCTTCGCTGTGCGTCGAGGCATGCGCCGGCGAGTTTGATCCGGCCCACATTGAGCGCATTCATGGCGATTTTGAACCCTTCGCCACGCCCCGCCAGCATATTTTCCACAGGAACTTTGGTCTCGTTGAAAAATACCTGTCGGGTAGAGGACGCCCTGATGCCCAGTTTGTGTTCCTCCTCGTTCATCGAAATGCCGTTGGCCGGGTCGTTCTCCACGATGAAACCCGTGATGTTCTTGTCGTCCTCAATCCTGGCAAATACTATAAAGAGGCTGCAAAAACCGGCGTTTGATATCCACATCTTTTGGCCGGTGATCTTGTAGTAGGTCCCGTCTTCGCTGAGCACAGCCTTTGTCTTCCCCGAATTCGCATCGGAACCGGCTCCCGGCTCGGTCAAACAATACGCGCCAAACCATTCGCCCGAGGCCAGTTTGGGGACATACTTCATTTTTTGTTCTTCGGTGCCGTAAAGCGTGATCGGCATCGTTCCGATTCCCGTGTGCGCGCCAAATGCGGTGGAGAAGGAGCCCGTCGCCCCAGAAATATAGTCGCAGACCAGCATCGTCGAAACGAATCCCATCCCCAACCCGCCGTATTGTTCGGGCACGGCAACACCCAAAAGCCCGAGTTCACCCGCCTTTTTCATGCATTCCACCGTAAAGGCGTAATCCTTGTTCTCGAAACGGTCCTTGTTTGGCCAGACCTCCCGGTCAATGAAATCACGCACGGTATCGCGCATCATGATTTGTTCCTCGCTGAAATTCTCGGGTGTGAATACGTCCTCGCAAAGGGTTTCGCGAACGATGAACTGGCCGCCGCGGGTAATATTTTTTTCCATTATAAATTATAAATTTTAAAATATAAATTGGGTTTTATGGTTGACTTGGTCTTTGGATCTCGATTTAAGTTTTTTAAAATTCGATGCAAAATATTAATAATGTGCAAGAGCTCGTCCTGAGGCTCAATGAGGTTTACCTTTGTAATTTCGGACTTCTCCAACAATTTAAGCCAGTACATCGTTTCACGAGCTTCCTTACAGGCTATTGACAATTTGCTTGCAAATCCCTCCGCGATTGTGCGGCGATCGCTTCCTCGACATTTGCTCCTATGCTGGTTCCGCACCGATAGATTTGTTTGGAGATAATATATTCTCCTTCGCCCTGCAGTATTCTTGCAAGCTTGATCATTTGCACGGCAAATCCAAAACTTTTTTCTGCAATTATATTGAATTTCATAAATGGTGATTTGGTGAAATCGCTGGTTTAAATAATCGTTATTGATACGGGAAAACCATCCATCACACCATTTATAATTTAAAATTTATAATTTATAATAACTCATAAATCCCCGCCGCTCCCTGCCCCGTCCCCACGCACATCGTGACCATCCCGTATTTGAGGCCCCGGAGTTTCATCTCGTCAAAAAGCTGTACCGAAAGCTTCGCGCCGGTGCACCCCAGCGGATGGCCGAGGGCGATCGCGCCGCCGTTCACGTTAATGATGTCAGGGTTAAGACCTAGTTCGCGGATGACGGCGAGCGATTGCGATGCGAACGCCTCGTTGAGTTCGATGAGCTGGATGTCCTCCTGTTTCATTCCGGCCTGCGCCAATGCTTTCGGGATTGCCTTGATGGGCCCGATTCCCATGATGCGCGGCTCCACACCGGCCGAGGCGTAACTCACAAGCCTTGCAATCGGGACGAGGTTTAGTTCCTTGACCATCTCTTCGCTCATGACCATCACGAAAGCGGCGCCATCGCTCATTTGCGACGAGTTTCCCGCCGTCACGCTTCCGTCTGCCGCAAACACGGGCTTGAGTTTTCCGAGTGCATCAAGCGAGGTGTCGGCGCGAGGGCCTTCGTCCTTGGTAACCGTATAGCTGCGCGTGGCTTTTTTACCGTCTTCGCCCAAGTATGTCTGTTCGATATTGATCGGGACAATCTGTTTGTCAAACTTGCCGTCGGCCTGTGCCTTCAGCGCTTTTTGATGCGATTGGTATGCGAATTTGTCCTGGTCCTCGCGGGAAATATGGAACTCCTTCGCGACCGCCTCGGCCGTAAGGCCCATTCCCCAGTAATAATCCTCCTTGCCGTCTTTGGCCAGTGCGTAATCGGGAACGGGTTTGTACCCGCCCATCGGAATGAAGCTCATGCTCTCGGCCCCGCCCGCGATGATGCAGTTCGCCATGCCCGCCTGGATCTTCGCCGTTGCCATCCCGATCGTCTCGATCCCCGAGGCACAATAACGGTTAACCGTAACCCCGGGAACATCGTGTATCTTCAAGCCCATCAGCGAAATAAGCCTTGCCATGTTAAGTCCCTGTTCAGCTTCAGGCATCGCGTTGCCCACCATAACATCGTCAATCCTGGCTTTGTCGAATTCTGGAAGTGCGCCCATCATGTGCGCGATGGTCTCAGCCGCGAGTTCGTCGGGCCTCTTGAACCTGAACACTCCTTTTGGCGCTTTGCCCACGGCGGTTCTAAAACCGGAAACGATATATGCTTGCTTCATTATTATAAATTTTGAATTTTAAATTATAAATTAGGTTTAACCGTTAAGGAAGGCTAATTACTTTAAATCAAGCCATTTATAATTTGTAATTTATAATTTGTAATTAATTTCTAAGTGGTTTTCCCTTCGTCAACATAAACTGGATCCTTTCCAGCGTCTTGCGCTCGGTACAGAGCGACAAAAAGGCTTCGCGTTCCAAATCGAGCAGGTATTGTTCCGATACGAGCGTGGGTTCCGAAAGGTCGCCGCCCGCCATGACATAGGCGAGTTTGTTTGCGATTTTCCGGTCGTGTTCCGAGATGAATTTGCCGGCTTCCATCGAGTCGGTACCTACCAGAAACATGCCCAGCGCCTGTTTGCCCAATACCTTGACATCTTTTCGTCTCACAGGCTGCGTATAGCCGGCCTGGGCCATCACAAGTGCGTGTTTTTTGGCCTCGGCAATCTGGCGGTCACGGTTGACCACTACGATGTCCTTGCCTTTTTGCAGAATTCCCAAATCGTAAGCTTCATGGGCCGAGGTCGATACCTTCGCCATGCCAATGGTCAGGAAATATTCCTGCAACACATTGAGTTCGACATCATTCTTGCGGAAGGTATCCGAAGCCCGAAGCGCCATTTCCTTGCTGCCGCCGCCCCCGGGAATCACGCCAACGCCGAATTCCACGAGGCCGATGTATGTTTCGGCGGCTGCGACGACCTTGTCGGCATGCATGCTCATCTCGCACCCTCCGCCCAAAGTCATCCCGTGCGGGGCGACGATCACCGGAATCGCGGAATACCGCACGCGCATCATCGTATCCTGGAACATCTTGATGGCCATGTTGAGCTCGTCGTATTCCTGCTCGACGGCCATCATGAAGATCATCCCGATGTTGGCGCCCACCGAGAAATTGGCTCCCTGGTTCCCGATCACCAATCCGGAGAAATCCCTTTCGGCAAGGTCGATGGCCTTGTTGATTCCCTGCAGTACGCCGCCTCCGATGGTGTTCATTTTTGACCTGAACTCAAGATTCAGGATACCGTCGCCAAGATCCTGGATCACAGAATCTGAATTGCGCCAAACTTTATTCGATTCGCGGATATTGTCGAGGATGATAAAGGCCTCCTGGCCTGGAATTTTTTTGTGCGTTCCCGAGGCGGGATCGTAGTAAAATTTTTGGCCGTTTCGTACCTGGTAAAATGTTGCGTCCGGCGACTGCGAAAGCTTCAGCACCCATTCGGCGGGTTCGTTGCCTTCGGCCCGGATAAGCTCGATGCCTTTGGCGATCCCGATGGAATCCCAAATTTCAAAGGGGCCGTTTTCCCATCCGAAGCCGGCCTTCATCGCATCGTCTACCTTGTAGATTTCATTCGAAATTTCGGGTACCCGGTTGGCCACGTATGCAAACATGCCGGCAAGGTTGCTGCGGTAAAATTCGCCGGCCTTGTCATTCCCGGTGATGAGCACCTTAAAACGATCGATGGGCCGTTCAATGGTTTTCGTGAGCTCCAACGTCGCGAACTGCGCTTTTTTTTGCGGTCGGTATTGCATGGATTCAAGATCCAATGCGAGGATTTCCTTTCCTTCCTTCTTGTAGAATCCCTGGCCCGACTTGCTGCCAAGCCATTTGTTCTCGTTCATTTGATTGATATAGTCCGGCAATTTGAAGAGCTCATGCTGCTCGTCGTCGGGAACGCCCTGGTACAATCCGTTAGCGACGTGCACCAGTGTATCCAATCCCACCACATCGACGGTCCTGAAGGTTGCCGATTTTGGCCTGCCGATCACCGGGCCGGTCAATTTGTCCACTTCTTCTACCGTAAGCCCCATTTTTTTTACCTGATGGAACAGGCTCATGATCCCGTAGATCCCGATGCGGTTGCCGATAAAGGCCGGCGTGTCTTTGGCAATGACCGATGTTTTGCCAAGGAATTGTTCGCCGTAGTCATTCAGGAAGTCCACCAATTCCGGCGAAGTATCGGGGCCCGGAATGATCTCAAAAAGTTTGAGGTAGCGCGCGGGATTGAAGAAATGGGTCCCGCAAAAATGCTTTCGGAAATCGTCGCTGCGCCCCTCGGCCATGAGATGGATCGGGATGCCTGAGGTGTTGGAAGTGACGATGGTCCCCGGTTTGCGGTACTTCTCAATATTTTCAAAGACCTGCTTCTTGATGTCGAGGCGTTCGATCACGACCTCGATGATCCAGTCGGCGGAGGCGATGTCCTTGAAGTTGTCCTCCATGTTTCCCGTAGTGATTCGGTTTGCGAACGACGGGTGGTAGATAGGCGAAGGTTTGCTCTTTAGTGCAGTGGCCAGGTGATCGTTCACCAATCGGTTTCGCACCGCTTTGTCGGCAAGTGTCAGCCCCTTGGCCGATTCGGCGGGCGTGAGTTCGCGGGGGACGATGTCCAGGAGAAGCACTTCGGCACCGATGTTCGCAAAATGGCACGCGATGCCCGATCCCATGATCCCCGAACCGATCACCGCGACTTTCCTGATGTTGCGTTTCATAGTTTGTGTTTAAATATTTGACCTTCGCCGACAAGGGTATTGATGGCATCGGCAACTTCATAAAAATGTGCGATCTTTTGTTCGCTTACCCTGGAGCGGACCGCCTCGTTGAAAGCAATGACGGTTTCACGCGAACGCTCCCTCATCTGCTTGCCAAATTCGGTCAGGTGGATGAGTACGCCGCGGCCGTCCTCCGGGTTGGGCCGACGGGTGATCAGGCCTTTCTCTTCCATCGATTTTAGCGTGCGTGACAAACTTGTCGGCTCCATACCCATTTGCGGGGCAAGCGTGGTCGAGGGCGTACCGTTTTCCCGATCGATATTAAGCAGAACGAACCCGATGGCCATTGAACCGCCGTAGGTGGCGGCCTGCTCGTTGTACATCCGGGCGACTGCCTGCCATGTGGCGCGCAATACATAGTCGATGGCGGGTTCCCTCATAAATCCAAAGATAGCAAAATTTATTATGCACGCATAGTAAATAAAATTTTTTTGGCGAATCGGGGCAGGCGGCGTAACTTACTGTCATGCGCAAAAGGTTAAGCAAGCTCTTCGGTCATTACCGCGTGGAGGCCGTCCGTATCATTCCATACCGTTCTTACGGGTCCGGAACCGAACTGTATATCAAGGGCCGCGTGCTCGACAACCGGCCGCTCGAATATCACGAGGGCCAGACATGGTGGCAATCGATGCGCAACGCGCTGCGGCAGTTCGATACCCATGAGATCCCGGGATTGAAGGTCATCCTTACCATCGGCGACCATCGGCTGGAAACCCTGACCGATGCGAAAGGGTATTTTCTTTTCGACCTGGTCCTCCCGAACAACATCTCCCATTTTTCCGATCACGAGGGATGGGTGCCGTTTTCGATTTTTTCGGAAGCTACCGCCACTGCGGCCGAGTCGGCGGTATTTACCGGTGAATTCCTGATTCCCGACCCCGATGCCGATTACGGGATCATCAGCGACATCGACGACACGATCCTCAACACCGGCGTGACGTCTTTTTTGAAATGGAAGGTCATCCGAAATTCGCTGTTTGTAAATGCATTCAGGCGCATCCCGCTCAAGGACGCACCGCAATTGTACCGAAAACTGCACAAAGGCGTCCTCAACAAGGAAAAGAATCCGGTGTTTTACCTGAGCAACAGCCCTTGGAACATGTACCGTTACCTCGAACTGTTCCTGGACCACAACGGTTTTCCCAAGGGGCCCATTTTGCTGCGGAGTTTCGGGAGCATCTTCAGGCGCGCCACCGCAGCCGAAAAGCCGCACAAACAGAAGGAGATCATCAACCTGCTGGAAAATTATCCATCGATGAAATTCGTGCTCATCGGGGACAGCGGCGAACACGACGCGTCGATCTACACCGATATTGCCGTCCAGTTTCCCGACCGGATCCTCTGCATCTATCTGCGTTCGGTCCCGCACAGGCGCAGGATGCGGCACGTCCGGAGCATTGTGGATAATTTCAGGCAGGTTCCGGTACTGATGGTGGGCGAATCATCGGAAGCCGAAAAACATGCCGCCATGATCGGCCTTATTTGATATTGGATCGAATACGTATTTTTGTGGCTCAATCAATCAGCAACATGAAAATCAGCCACATCGTTACAGCCATTGCCCTTTTAGTATTCCTCACTGCATCGGCACAAAAACAGCGCGCACGCGAATTTGGGATTCCCTTTAACGGTACCCCCGGAAAGTACAATGCGATCACCGATGTCGAAGGTGTATTGGTGGGATACAAGACGCTGATATCCGGAAGCGGAAAACTAAAGGTAGGCGAGGGGCCGGTGCGCACGGGCGTGACCGTGATCCTGCCCAAGGGAAAGACGGCGGATCCCGTTCCGGCCGGTTGGTTTTGCCTCAACGGCGATGGCGAGATGACGGGTACGACCGTAATCGATGAATACGGGAGCACGTACGGCCCCATCGGGATTACCAATACCAACAGCATCGGCGTGGTACGGGACGCGATAGGCGAGTGGAACATCAGGAATTTTTCTCAGGGCGGGCTGATTGATTTCTCGTTCGGGTTGCCCGTCGTGGCCGAGACTTTTGACGGGATCATGAGCGACATCAACGGGTTGCACGTCAAAAAGGAACATGTTTTCGAGGCGCTCGACAATGCGAAATCAGGTCCGGTGGCCGAAGGCAATGTGGGCGGTGGCACCGGAATGGGCCTCTTCCTGTTCAAGGGCGGGAGCGGAACTTCATCGCGCACCTTCAAGATTGACGGAAAACAATATACGGTGGGCGCGTTTGTCCAGGCAAATTTCGGCGGACGAAAGGATCTTGTGATTTCCGGAGTGCCCGTGGGCCGCGAAATCAGCGAGGCCATGCCGGTCTACAACAGCAAGCAAAAGGACGGTTCGATCATCGTCATCATCGCAACCGATGCTCCGCTGCTCCCGATGTTTTTGAAATCGGTTGCCAAACGCGCTTCGTTGGGCGTTGCACGCACGGGTGGCCTCGGGCGAAACTCTTCCGGTGACCTGTTCCTGGCTTTTTCTACCATCGCACCGCAGTCAAATGAGAAGGGGACCGTTCTTAACTGGAGCACGATTTCAAAGGAACACCTGGACCCCATTTATCAGGCTGCCATAGAATCTACAGAGGAAGCAATCATCAACGCGCTTCTCGCCGCCGAGACCATGGAAGGCATCAATGGCAACACCACCTATGAGATTCCCAAGGACAGGCTGCGTGAAGTGATGAGGAAGTATGGGAGGTTTGAGAAGTAGCTGTGAGAAGCTGTCAGCTGTCAGCTGTCAGTCGTCAGTCGTCAGTCATCAGTCGTCAGCAGGATTGCGGTAACTGGACGGATGTTATTTTAAGGAAGTTGGAAGATATAGGTTTATTTAAAGTTCATTCGTCATTCGTCATTCGACATTCGACATTTACTCTGCTATAGCTCCGTGCCGTTCGGTTTCGCCTCGGGTCGTCATTTGACATTTGACATTCGACCTTCGTCATTCAAATAAATCCCAAATCCTTCGCCATCACCACAATCTGAATGCTGTTGTTGGCCATGAACTGGATCTTGAGCTTGTTGATTTTTTTCTCGATGGCGCTCGTGCTGTTGGGCGTGATGCCGGCCTCGCGGAAATACTGCGAAATTTCGCTTTGGGTCATGCCCCTTGCCATAAGCTTTAGTAAAGCGATGTCATAATCGTCAATTTCGCCGGGCTGTGAGGCGCGCGCCGCTGATAGTTCGGGAGAGAGGTAAGTCTTTCCGCCGGCAATGGCCTGAAGCGCCTGCCGCAATTGCATGAGGCTGTTCCGGCCCTTGAATACAAATCCCGAAATTTTGTACTTGTCAAAAAGGCTGCTCACGCGGAATGGCCTGTCTTCCACCGAAAACACGATAATATCCAGTTCCGGCTGTATGGCCCGAACCTTTTCAATTAGCTCTTCCCCGGATTTTACCTTGGCATCACGGCCGTCGTCGGGAAAGGAGAGATCGGTAATGAGGAGGTCAAAAGGGTCCGCATCCTGCAGGGACCGCCTGATTTTCAGCAGGGCATCGTCGCAATATTTGGAGTGGCTCACCTGGGGAATGTTCAATTCCTCAAGGGTTTTGGCCACGGCGATATTGATTGTGTCAAAGTCTTCGGCAACCAGGATTTTCTTAAACATCACAACGGGATTGAAAGGGAGGCATGGAGCCCCTTATTAGGTTCGGATTCAAAAATAATGGTTCCGCCAATGGTGCCGATACGGTTTTCCACATTCCGCAGTCCGTGGCGACGGTTGTCCGCGCCGGTGTCCATTCCGCAGCCGTTGTCCTGATACCTGATGGCCAGGCGGTCGCGTTCCACCCCGAAGCGGATCGCGGTCAGGGTAGCGCCGCTGTGTTTCCGGTTATTGACCATGAGCTCCTGTAAAATACGCCAGAGAGCCGTCTTTGTTTCCGTGCCGACCCGCCCCCAGGGTACGCCGTCCAGGCCCTGGACCAGTACGTTCATGTTACCCTTGCTAAACCCAAAGAGCATGCTTCGGAGATGGTCGGGATACTCTTCGCCCAGCCCGACGGTGGCGTGCTCCCTTGAAATGTCCCGGGTGCGCGAGTAAACGCTGTCCAGGGAGCTGAGGAGCACCTCCCTGGCATCGGGATCGGCCAGGTCGTGGGATTCGGCGAATGCCATGGCATTGAAAACGTCGTTGGCGAGCTCATCGTGGAGCCGTTTTGATATTCGCTCCTCGGTCTGGCGGATCCCCGCGCTTTTTTCCTCTTTGTGCCGACGCCTGATCTTCAGGAAAATCAATACCGAAATCACCACCAGCGCCCCAACGGCCAAAGCCAGGGCGAGATTCTGATATTCCCGTTGTTTGATCTGCAGGCGGGCGTCGGCCTGCGCCGCCCTGAGCCTGAGGTTTTCCTCGGTTGCCCGGCGCGAATCGAACCGGATCCGGGCAAATTGGTATTTTGAGGCCATCCGGGCGGTTTCCAATGAATCCTTCAGCGCAATCCATTGTTCCGAATACCGTTCCCGGAGTGTGCCATTGCTGAGCGAACGCAAGTTTTGGAGGGCGTGCAACCGGTCGTCCGGGCTTTGGGCCAACGTGGCCGACCGATACGCCTTGACCGCATATTCCATGGCCAGGGGAGGATTTGCGCGATAGAATTCCGACAGGTGGATGTAGACCGGGACAAGCCCGAAATAATTGTTTTCGCTTTCGCGGATCACGCGCGACCGGTGCAGCAAACTTTCGGCGCCGTCCCGTCCCGACCTGAACATCGAGTAGCCGAGATTGTCCAATACCTTAGCATTGGCTTCGGCCAGATCGACTGTTTGGCCCGCGAGCGGTTTCAGGATGTCGATAGCCTTTGAAAAGTTTCCCTGTTCCATGTATGCCCATGCCATGTTGTTGGCCATCAGCTTTCTGCCGACCGGGTCCGCGTTGCAGGCGAGAGCTTTCTTAAACATGCGGATCGCGGTTGGGTAATCTTTCATTCCGATCGAAGCGAGCCCGTAATTGTTGTACACGATTCCCGCATAGATCGTATCATACGCGGTGTCGATCCGGCCCAGGAAACCCAAGGCCTCATGACTGGCCCCCTCAACTCCGAAAAAATCGTTGTTCCTGTAATAAATATCGGCCATCAGGATCAGCTTCTCGGCTACCTGAAGGCTGTCGCGAAGCAATTCATACTGCTGCTTTGATTGATTGAAATGGTAAAACGCACTGTCCGGACGGTTCAGGGCCAAATAATGTTTTCCCAGTTGGTAATCGGCATTGGCCAGATTGAGCGTATCGCGACGTTGCGCTGACTCTTGTTTGTATCTGCTCAGGAAAGCCGTGGATTCAACGGGTTTATGCGCGATAGCCTGGTATTGGGCATTAGCCGATTTCATGATGGCGGCGGAAGTATCATCAACCTTCTTTTCGCCCTTGGTGCACGATAGGGCAATGCCGAGCAAAAACAAATAAAAAGGGGAACGAAAAAACCTGTTTTCCATTCCCCGAAAATAGTAATTAAACTTTATCCTCCGGGTCCCGGGGGCGGCGGCGGCGGGGGTACCGTGCCGCCCTGACCGCCGATGCCACCTTCGGCCGTTACGGGTTGTGCATCGGGCTGGTCCTCGGCCGTGCAGGAAACCATGAGCAATACGGCGCAGAATGCCGCGCAAAGAATGATTCGCTTCATACGTTTGATTTTAAAATTTCACCTAAGGGCCTGCCTTTGTAAAAAGGTCCTGACCCGTTTTTGGAGAATCTCCGCGGGAAGTGGGGTGCGCGGTACGGAAAGCTTCAAGATCCTTCCCAAGTCATTTGGCCTTCAGGACCTGCCGCACCCTCAAACCGGTTTTGTACATTTGCCTCTGTACGGAAGGCAGAACCGGATTGGTGAGGCAAAGTAATGGCTTGAAAATCAGTGCGTATTTGGCAGATTCCGGCAATTCCGGCAATTCCGGCGAATTCCGGTCAAAGCGTATAAAGATGACTTTTGAAGACTATAAAGCCCGTATCCTGGAGGCATATTTCAGGGCCAGGATGGGCGGCGATTCGGACTTTTTGGACCACCCGAGCCCCGCACGGCTCAGGGAATTTTGCGTGTTGTTGTTGGAAAGGGGGCTGGACCCGGCCGATTTCGAGGTTTTTTTGAAATTTTTCGGGGGTTCCCGCGAGGAATTGGCGCGGACGGTTTCCAGGTTTGACATTGACAAGATGAAACCGATCCGGAATTTTCTTGTCGGGAAATCCGACCTGAGCACCCGGCAGGCGGCTAATCTTGCGGCTGTCCTTGTGGGAATGGATCCAAGGCCGTTTGCCAGGTTCAGAATGAGTGAGGGAGGTTCGCCCGTGGAAATGCCCCAAAGAACGGCTACGGCGAAGATTGCGGGACCGAAAAAGAATCGCCGGGTATGGACGGCGTCGGTGATTGGTGGGATGTTGTTTGCCGCGGGGATCGGAGCCGCCAATTACTATTCCGCACCAAAATGCATGTACTGGAACGGTAAACGCTATGTGGCGGCAGATTGTGGCGAATCGGGGATATTAAAGGCTGTCGAGCCTATGGACGAGGCGCGGTTTGAAGGAATGAAAATGATCGTGCCGTGCGATACCGTGAAATTTTTCAGGCATGGGAGGCCCGCCGTTTGGTACGACAAACACAGGAAAAGAGTTGAATTTTTTACCATGCCGGGACTGCATCCGGTAAACGGACGGACGCTTAAGCCCGTGACCGATTATATGGTAAGGAAGTATTCGGTGGATTGCAATTAAATATCACGGGGTTGTGACCAGAATCCTTTTCTCCCTTTTAAGTTTCCTCCACTCCCATGGCGGAACGGATGCAGGATCGCGCCAAAGGCCTGCGCGGGCGGCGCGAGCCTCGGTTTGAAGCCCGGCGTAGCCGCGATCACGTGAATAGCGGGTGAAATGCCAGGCCAGCCCGCGCCGGACAAGCTCCTTGTTGAGGCATTTGTTGCCGAGGTAGATTTCGGCGATCAACCTGTCGTAGCGGTCGCGCTTGCCGCGGGTCTTTACCGTCACGATCCTTCCAAAACAAAAATCCGAACCGAATTTCTTCGCCGCCTTGCCAAAGGGCTGTCCTTTTTCCGGTGAGTCCACGTGGTCCAGCCTGATCCGTGTCATCCGGTCCCCTGCCAGGACCTTGTAGGTGTCCCCGTCGCTTACGCCCACGACCTTTGCCTGAAATTGCGTGGCCTGTCCCCATGAGCACAACGTAAAAAGTAAAAGGGCAAACAAATTTTTCATGGCCCGAAAGGTACGGATTTGCGCATCGGCGAAAGCCGGAATTGTATAACCCGGGGTGAAAAATTAATAGTTAAATTTACGGTCTTAAAAAAAATACATGGCTTCAGGTTTCTTTGCGATTCTGGATGATATCGCGGCATTGATGGATGATGTGGCGGTAACGGCCAAGGTGGCCACGCGCAAGACGGCCGGCATTCTGGGCGACGATCTTGCCGTTAATGCCGAGAAGGCAACGGGATTTTTGTCTTCGCGCGAAATACCCATCCTGTGGGCCATTACCAAGGGATCGTTCATCAACAAGGTCATCATCGTCCCGATCGCGCTGCTGCTCAATGTTTTCTTTCCGGTAGCGATCAAGTTTATTCTAGTTGCGGGCGGATTGTACCTGGCCTATGAGGGCGCCGAGAAAATCATCGAGTTCCTCTTCCACCGAAAAAAGGAAGGCCACGAGGTGATCGAGGAGGTGCAGCACGACCCCGAACTTGAAAAGACAAAGGTCAAATCGGCGATCACCACCGATTTCATCCTTTCGGTGGAAATAGTCATCATCGCGCTTGGAAGTGTATTGGATAAAAGCACCGCGATCCAAATCATGACCGTCTCGGTGGTTGCGATCCTGGCTACGGTGGGCGTCTACGGCATCGTCGCGCTCATCGTCAGGATGGATGATGCCGGGCTGAGCCTCATGCGGCGCGATCCGGGACAGGGTTTTCGGTATTCGCTCGGCAATATCCTGGTCAAATCGCTGCCGGTGATCATCAAAATGCTGGCCGTCGTGGGAACCATCGCGCTGTTGTTGGTCGCCGGGGGAATCTTTGTCCATAACATCGATTACCTGCACCACATTTTGCCCAACTGGCCAGCGGTTGCCAAGGAATTCCTGATCGGGTTACTCGTGGGCGCTGTTGCGGCGGGCGCGGTCATCGGAGTCAGGAAAATATTCGGGAAGGGCAACCATTGATTTTTAACGGTTTTATGCGTGCCCCTTCGGGTCGGGCTGTCTGCGGTGCGCGGCACCGTATGTCCATCCCTCACGCGGCGTCCGGTTCAACTGCCAAAAAACGACCCGGTCGGGAATAACGCAGGTCACTCGGGAAGAATGCCCACTTCGGCATCGGCCCAGACCACCATCCGGTTGGCCGAAAAATCCAATATTTCCGCCGATGAGACGCTCGTGAGGAAATCGTTCAGCCCCTTTTGCATGAGGAGTTCCGTGGTGAACTTACGGCTGTTGGCCAGCACAAGCCCTTCCTTGGACACCCTGAAAAAATGCTTCCCCGAAGACTGTTTGATCCTGGTCACCGCAAATTGGTGCACGTCCTCCATGAGCGCCACGACTATTTTTTCGCAGTCTGCCTTGTCGCGGCAGGCAATTCCCGTCAGGATGGTCTTCCCTCGCCTGGCGGCGTAGGCAAACTTGAAAGCGCCGTCGTCCCTTTTACTGATTACGAATGATCCCATGGCAGCAATTGCTATCTAAAATTTAAATGGTGATTTTTGAATTTTAATGGAGGCATCCTTTGGCAATGTGCCGCTATCCCTTTACTCTTTTCATGAATTTTTCCATGTCGGAGATGTTCGGGCCATTGATTCGCTCGAAAGTGAAATGCGGTCGATCCGGATCCTGTTTTCCGTAGAAGATGAACGCGGTTTTAAAGCCGTTGCTCTTGAGCGAATCGGCTGCGGCCGCGTTCCACACCCCGAAAGGATAAGCGAAACTCGTTACCGGCTTTCCCGTAATTTCCTCGAGCTGTTTTTTAGGTTTGGCGATCTGTTGCCCCCAGGCCTCGCCTTCGAGTTTGGTCACCATCTGGTGGTCCCAGGTGTGGCTCCCGATGGTGTGGCCCTTGTCGGCCAGGGCCCTGACATCGTCCCGGCTCATGTACCGTTTCTTGCCCAGCGCGACGGTCATGATAAAAAACGTGCCCCTGAAACCGCGGTCCTCCATTTCCCTCGCCGCGATAGTGAATTGTTCCTTGCGGCCGTCGTCAAAGGTGATCATGACCGGTTTTTGGGGAAGCGGTTTTCTGGCGGTATGGTATTCGAGCAACTGGTCGGGGGTAATGGTTGCGTACCCGCTGTCGGCAAGGGTTTTCATCTGGAGCGCAAAATTGGCGGGACTCACGCTGTACGCTTTCTGGTCCGGGCTGTCGCCCTTTTCGATTTCCCGGATGGCATGGTAGCACAGGACGGGGACTTTTTCGCCCTTGAAAATCTTTGACGAATCGATGGTTTCCACAACCGGCTTTTCGGGAACCTCCTCAGTAGCCGAAACGGCCTTCACTTCCTGCTTTTGGCACCCAACGGCAAGGACGGCCGCAATCCATAATATTTTGCTGAACTGAATCATTGGTATTGGATGTAAACGGGTTTTGGGGTAAGCCGAAGGATTTCCTCCGGAGTCATCATGCCCCCGGATCTCGTATCGTGCTTGAAAAACAGCTTGAAACCCGAGAACTGGACAGGTTCCTTGTAAACTGCCATGTGATAGGACGAGCGTTTGAGCGCTTTGCCGCCCCAGCCGTCCATGTGCATGACCACCTGGACTTCGGGGCAGGTCTTGATGTTCCTGTAGTCGGTGACCATGCCCTGCGTGAAGCGATGGACCACCAGGATCTTTGGCGGAAGTTTGTTTTCCTGCACGATGCGCTGCATGGTATCGATGACGGTGTTGATATCCGCAGCCGAAAGGGTCCCGATCTTGCGGCCCGGGACAATGCCCTCCTGCATCGCGAATTCGGGATCGATGCCAATGTGCACCTCGGGCCTTTTGAGGTACTCGGTGAGTGTGGAAATTTCCTGGGGAAGCGTGGAGTGCCCGATCTGGATGTCCAGGAACACGATCCCGTCGATCTCGTCGGCCCAACCCAAAATCTTGTCGATCTGGGCGTGCGGCATCCGTTGGCGGTACATGTTGTGCTTGCCGGGTTTGCCCTGCGCGGTGATGGCAACGTAATGCAGCGCGGGTATGGTCGGGATCGTCGTATCGGCCTTGGCCCAACGCTCATTCTCCTCTTTTAGTTTGGCCAGCATCTGCTCCTTGGGAAGTTCGCCCAGGATGCCCATGCGTTTTGAAAAAAGGTTTCCGTAGAAGGCAACCACCCTTTTGTAAGGCAGGATCGCGCCGGGCAGCGGATAAGGGGTTTTGACATCCTTCCACCGGCCGAGGCTGTCGGTGACCAGCAGGGCCTGCATCCGCCGGTCGTAATCGGCTTCGACATCGACGATGCTGTCGGGTTTTTTGGCAACGACGGTTTCGGCAGGGAGCGCCTTGGTCTCGGAGTGCGCCTTTTCCTGGCAACTGAAGACCGACGTTATGGCCAGTCCGGCCGCCATTATTTTGAGTAAGTTCATTAAGCCTGTTTTCAGCCGAAATTACCAACTTTTGGACTCAGGCGGAAGGTTCCCTGAATTTCTTATCCACATTAACACAGTGAAATTGTCAAGAAGCCGATACCTTCCATTTCATTCGACATCGTGCCAATCTCAAACCTGCCGGCCATCGTTTCCGACGGGCAGGAACTTTCGGTGCCGCCAAATCCTGCGGAAGGCCTTGCCGTCCTCAAAACGGTAAAAGCACACAGGCCGTATATGCGGCGATTGCGGAAGCATCAGGGTGACGCAATGGCCCGTCGGCAAATGGACGATCTGGTGGATATCGGTTGCCTTAACGAAGTGCGAGCTACCCGGTTTGCGAACGATGTCGGTGAAGGTGAACGATCCGTCATCGGCAATCGAATAGACCCTCTCGGTATAACCTCCGCTGAGGATATGGGTGACAAAGTCAAACGGATGGTCATGCGGATCCCCCTTGTCGGCGAAGGTGAATTCGTTGAACGAGGCTTCGAAAGGGAGCCCGTGGACGTGGTGCTTGATGAATTCGCGGGAGCGCCTTTCGGGATGGATGGAGAGTTTCATTTTGGGGATTTGTGCAAATATACGCGGGGCGCACTCCCGGAGTAATCTTTTAACAGCTTGTGGCAAAGGGCTTCCACAATTGAAAAAATTTGTAAATTCATGTCAAAAACATGATAGCCAGGGTATTACTTTCAGAATTCGAACACGAGGCCGCCAGTACGCGCAAACTACTTCAGGCCGTGCCGCAAAAGGACATCCGTTTCAAACCATCCGAAATTTCGTGGACCATGGGCGAGCTGGCCCAACACATTGCGACCATCTATTACTGGTTCGTGGGAACCTTGCGAAAGGACGAATACGACATCGACGCCGACTCCTTCGAACGCGGTGATCCGCATGACATTGGGGCAACGCTGCAATTGTTCGAGAAAAACCTCCGGCTGGCCCGAGAGGCGCTGGAATCGGTTACCGACGATGACCTGCAACGGCCCTGGACGATGATATCAGGGGGTAAGGCAGTGTTGGGCCCGATGCCGAAAGGGGTGGTCGCGCGGGGATTTTTGTTCAATCACCTTTACCATCATCGGGGCGAGATGATCGTCTACCTGCGCGCCACGGGCAATCAGGTCCCGGGAATGTACGGGCCGGTCTATGAGGACGGAATGCCGTGAAATGCAGTTCAGGAAATTACTCCTTGATAATCTTGTGCGTTCCCGCCCCGGGTAGGGTGAGGAAATACAGGCCTTTGGAAAGATGTCCAATTTCAATGAATTCCCTATCGGAGGCGATCGTTCCGCTCTTTATTGTCTTTCCGGAAGCATCTGTAATGGTATAGGAAATCGGGTATTCGGCAGAGCGGATGGAAACCGATTCCGAAGCGGGCACCGGGGCCACCGTCGTCTTTGCCATGTCAAACCGGTCAATGCCAAGTGCGGCGGAATATAGTTTGGCCACGAACAGGTTGTAATTGTCGGAGGTTTTGGTAAGGGTGGTGCTGCCAAAGGTGATCGTTGGCGTGGGAAATGTTCCCGCCACATAAATTTCGCCGGGGTTCATCACGCTGATGGAGGAATAATTGGCGGCGGTCGCATTGCCGCTCTGCCGCGCCCATTGCGCCTGGCCTTCGGCATTGTACTTGGCCACGTAAAGATGGCCCTGGCCGGTGAAATTCAGTTCGATACCGTCGCCAAACCCGATATTTTGGCAATTGGTGAATCCCGATAGGTAGACCCCGCCCTGGGCGTCCGTGTCGATCGAATTGTGCGTGCTTGCGCAACCGGAGGCCGTAACTGCCCTGGCCCAATCGACACTGCCAGATGCGTCGAACTTCGCGATGAAACTCGAAGCTGAAGCGCCGGCGTCCAGTTCGATGCCGCCCACCTGGATCGTATTGGAGAAATACCCTGAGAGAAGGGCGTTGCCCTGTGCATCGATGGCGACCGCTGTGGCATCGGTAGGATTCGAATATGCGGAACCCGACCGCGTGGCCCATTCGACCTGTCCATCGGCATTGTACTTGACGAAATACAGGTTGGTGTTCCAAGCCTGGGAGCTGGTTTTGGTGAGGGTAATATCGCCGAAACTGATGCTGGGGTTGCCAAAGCGGCCGGCTACATAAACGGCGCCTTCCTGGTCCACGCCCACGGCGCGCGCCACACTGCCCATAAAATGTGGTTCCTGCGTCTGTGCGCCGCGAAGCCAGATGCAATTTCCATTCGGGTCGAATTTCCCCACGAAGGTGTGCCCGCTGTTATCGAGCGCATTGTCAAAAATGACCGACTCGCCGTCAAAGCTGAGCGATTGGCCCACAAAAGCTCCGCCCACGATCAGATTCCCCTGCAGGTCCACGGCGAGCGATTGCGATTCCCACTGAAGCGCGTTGTTGTTATTCTGGGTCTTGGCCCAAAGGGGGCTGCCGTTTGGAGCGAGCTTGGCGAGATAGGTGGATTGCCCGATGCTCGAAAGCGTATTTGAACCGAATGCGATGGAATAGGTAAATGTCCCCGTGAGGTAAAGGTTGCCCTGCGCATCGCATTCCATGGCGATCAGCGAGTCCTGGTCCGGCCCTCCGAACCCCGAGGCCCACAGCACATTTCCCTGCGGATCGAACTTAATCAGGTAGATATCGCCCGTGCCCGCCGAAATATTATTGATTGTGTGTGCGCCGGCCTGGAGCGTCGGGCTTGAAAAATCGGCGGCGACATAGAGGTTGCCCTGCCCATCCAGCGCCGAATATTGACGCCCACTGTTAAAATGGAGCGCGTAATTTTTTGCCCATTGCCATTGCGGCACCTGAGCATGCAGGGACAGGGTAATCAGAAAAGTTAGGAAGGTAATTTTTTGCATAATGACATCTTAGGCCTTGAAAAATAGCAAAATAATGTCAGGTGTCAAAAGCGGCAGGACGTGTTTGCAGATTTAGGGTTCCATCGTCGGCACATTCGATCCAACAACCGAACGTTTTTATCGTTTTAAGTTTCAAGTTCGGTCAAATTTTTTCAACGCACAGATCATTCATACTGTTCCGTAAAATGCTTAAATTTAAATAAAACCCGAAATGAAGAGGAGCCTAGTGATCATTGCACTGTTATCGCAATCCCTTCTGTTTTCACAGAAGATCGACAATACTTCGGGATTGCGCAATCTGGAATCGGACCGCTATTTCAGGTTCAATTACGACAATGATTTTTTTGCATCAAAAGACAATGATTACACGCAGGGTTACAATCTTGAACTCGTGGCACGCTTTCTCAAAAAAAACCCGATCAACTACCTGTTCTACATTCCGGAAGATGCCGCGGCCAAATATGGCCTTTCCTTCGAACACATCGGATATACCGCAGACAATTATGAAAGCCCTGAGATACAGGTTGGCGACCGTCCGTTTGCGGCAGCCTTTATGCTCAAGAGTTTTGCCGCCGCGACCGATAACGCCCGTAAACAAAGGCTCAGTTATGCTTTTAATGTCGGGATGATCGGCCCGGGAGCCTTTGGCAGGGAGACACAGGAGGCGATTCACAGGGCAACCGGAAACGATAACCCTGACGGATGGATCAACCAGATCAAAAATGATTTGGTGCTGAATTATGAGTTCGGGTATGAAAGACAACTATTGAGATACAATGACCTGTTCTCCATCCATTCGAATACGAACCTGAGGCTGGGAACGCTTTTCACGAATGCGTCGCTCGGGGTGACCGGCATGCTGGGCCTGATCAATGATCCCTTCGATGCCGGGACGCGCAAAAATTTCAAATTGTATATCTACTGCCAGCCCATGGTCAATGTGATCGGATATGATGCCACGCTGCAAGGCGGCATGTTCAACCGCGAGAGCGTGTATACGATTTTTGAAGACGACATCGAGAGGTTTACGGCACAGAACAATTACGGCATCGTCCTGCAAATACGGTCTTTGGTTTTCGAATATACCCGGACCGCGATCACGAGGGAGTTTGACGGCGGAAGTTCGTCAAAATGGGGCGGACTCAGGGTAGGGGTAATGTTTTGAAAGGATTAAAATACTAAGAGTCAAACCATTATTCTCCTGCATCTGAATAAAAACGCTTTGTCCATATAAATTTCCCATTGGCTACAATTCAACGCCGTGATATTGAAGCAGGCCTGCGAGGGTCCGTCGGGGAGAATCGGGGTCATCGGCCGGAATCCTGTACTTGGCCATCATCCTGCTGTAGGGAGTCTGAAATTGGGAAATAAATATGCGAAGAGGTTCAACGGTCTTTAGCGGCAGCAATAATCTTTTTTTATCGCAAACGGTCAAATAGCCTGTCGATTCAATAGCCTCGTACTGGTCGCGCATGCTGTGATGGAACCAGAACAATTTGGCGTATAAGGACTCAAAACGGGTCAGGTGGCGCAACAACATAGTTTCGGAGGAGGCGTCCAACTCCCGCCAACAGGTATTGGCATGGCCGATTTGCGTTTCGGATTCCAGGAAAGCGGTTATTGCAGACACCTGTTTGTACAATGCGTAAAAGTCGTCGTATTTCCTGAAATAATAGGGCGGAAGGTCAAACGAGTTGAACAGCATTCGATGCTTTGCTATCCAGTTTATGCAATTCCAAGCCGATAGGACCGGGCCGGCACGCAGGATTTCGGTGACCGCCTGTTCACATTTCACGGATTTTATCAGGTAATTGATCGAGGGTACAAAATCGTGCTTTTCGTCTTCTGCAATCTTTAACGGAATAGAGCCAAAAGGGGCTACATCGGCTTTAGACTTGAAATCCCTGCACTGGTAAAGATCAATGATGCCCGTGCCGTCCACTTCAATGATCAGGCTAAGAAAGGCCCCCGACTTGCCTACAAAGCAATATCCCTTCTTGCCCTTGTTTTCGCACTCGCACGAGGCGCACTTCCCGGGCCACGGCGTAAGATGGTTATCGCCCCGCGCCTTAAACTGATCGAAAACCTCACCCAGTTTGCTCATAAATACGTCCTTGAACGCATCCTGGTACGTGCGCGAAGGGTCAAGCAGCCGGTCGATGGCGGGGAGGTCGAGGTGGGAGAGGGCGTGTACAAGGGTTGACATCGCGATCAAGATTTAATAGCCGATGCGCAATACGGACAGAAGCTCCAGATTCTTTCGATGGCGCGGGAACAGGTATCGCAAACCGGGACTTCTTCGACGATCGATCGAAGCGGTTCGGCGGTGCGGACGGCGTAGGCTGGAGGGATTTCGTCCAGGAAACTCGATTCGCTGCCTTTTTCGCTGATAAGGAACAGCTTGTCCTTGGCGCGGGTCATCGCGACATAGAAGAGGCGGCGTTCTTCTTCGAGGAGGAGGTCGTGGTTGGCCTTTTTAATGACCTGGAAAATGCGATCCTCGAGCCAGATATCCGGGAAACCGCCTTGGCCTTCCACCAGTCCGAGGACGAAAACGGCTTTGGCTTCCAGCCCCTTTGAGGCGTGAATAGTCTTTCCGTTGAATTTCACGCCAGCCGATTTAAAGGCATCGTAGTACGGTGCTGCCATTTTGCTTCGGCGGTAAAGGAACAGAATGTCGTCGTGCTGAAGCCCGTCGCGGCGCAACTCCTCAACCTTATCAAGGCAATAATCGATATTGTCGTTCAGGCTTTTGCCCGAAAACACGACGATTTTGTGTTCCGACATCTTCAGGGCACTGATTTCCTTGTCCACCATGAATTTGTTCTTGCGGATGACCTCGTTGCTGGCGCCGACGATGTTTTGCGTGCTCCGATAATTCTTGTCGAGTTTGAGAACCTTCGCATTCTCAAAATACTTCTCAAATTCGACGATGTAATCCACGTTCGATCCGCGAAAGCCGTAGATGCTCTGCCAGTCGTCGCCCACACAAAAAAGCTGCGTTTCGGGTTTGAGCAAGTGCTTTATGAGTTCCACCTGAAGGTTATTTACATCCTGGAACTCATCGACCAAAATGTATTTATATCGGTTGCGATAAAGTTCGGCAATGTCTGCGTGGTTTTTGAAGAGCGAAGCCGTTGTGGAGATCAGATCATTGAAATCCAGGTAGCTGCAGTCGCGGGCGTAGTACAAGTAAGCCTTGAAAATCGGGATCGCCAGCTCGTAAAAGGTGCGGATGCGGTTGTGCGGATCCTGCATGGCCTTGGCTAGTATATCGTCGGCCGAAGTATTTTCGGTCTTGATCATGTCACCAATGCGGATGATCATCCGAACAAATTCCTTAACGTGTTCGTGGTAACCTTTAAATTCTTCCTCGAAGGTGAGATTGACGTCCCGATGGTAGTTCTCGGGCAATTTGTTTCGGACAATGTTCTCGAGCGAATGGTTGAACAGCGCCGAATCCCGGGCCATCCACTCATAGGTGAACGCGCAGGTGATATTGCCTTTGGCAAACTGCTGTTCCTTGTCGGCCGTGGGATAACTCAGGTTGCTCAGGTGCTCGATATAGAGATTGGCATCGGGAATGAAAAAATCGGGCTGGAAAGTAAAATCGCTTATGTTGATCTTGGGCTCATATACATACCTTATGCTGTGCCTAAAGAGCCAGTCGGCAATGAACTGCTCGGATTTGCTGGCGACCTTGGTGCCGTCGAGTGTGGTATACGGCTTTTCGTAGAGGATAAAATGCTCCTTGTTCTCAATGTGGATCTTGTCGACAAAGTAATCCAAAATGTAGCGCTTGAGCTTTAACAGGTAGTCATTGGATTCACATTCCTTGATAAGTAATTTATGGATGACCTCGAATACCGTTTCAGGCGCCACGTTCTTCTGCAGTTCGTCTTGCTCATCGAGTTTGTGGTCGCCGATTACCCTAAATTTGTTGTCGTATTCGTTAACCCCGTGCGTCCGAAGCGTGCTGTAGCAAAAGCTGTGGAAGGTCTTGATGGTGAGCCCGTCGATCCATTTGTAGTTGCGCTTCCACGTCCGGCGGTAATGTTCCTTCTCATCATTGCGAAGCGATTTGCTCGAGATAATCTGTTGGTACTCGCCGGATTCGTCAGCCGACATTATCAGTCTGTCAATCATTTCGTTGGCCGCGTTCCTGGTGAAGGTGATCGCCAGAATTTCAGACGGTTTCACACGCTTCTCCTCGATCAGATAAATGATTTTCTGCAGCAGCGTCTTGGTCTTCCCCGATCCCGCGCCGGCCAATACCAAAAGCCGCCTGTGCTCGCTGACCACGGCTTCGTGCTGTTTGGGGTTGAGGGAGGTAAGGGACATGAAGGTTGGTTTTTGTTGGCCAATTTAACGCAATTAGTGAATAAAATCAGAAATGAGAGTCAAATGTTTATGCATAGTGCACGTTTTGACGATAGCTTATTGCTGCATTTCAGTTGCGATCATTTCGGCTTGCTTTAAAACCGTCTCAGTCGCCAGCAATTGCATGTCGGGAGGATAGCCGTATTTTCTCAAAATTCGTTTCACTGCGACCTTAAGCTTTGCACGGACGCTTTCTTTAATTGTCCAATCGATTGATGCCGTTTGTTTTATTGTTTGTGTTAATACAACGGCCAGTTCACGAGGACGATCTTTATCCATCAGTTCCTTTGCACTCTCGTTATTGGCTACTGCTGTATTTTCGGTTTTCAGATATTCGGCCAACTGCTCAAAGCTGCACGGCCGCCGCCTGAGCCGGTTGATGATAAGGATATAACGCTTAACGAAGTGCTTTTTTGACATATGGGAGGTTTTTCCAAATATAATCCCTCGCCGAATTGCCCCTACCCAAGATTCGGGAAATTTTAGATTTTTTCTTCTCGCTAATTTATTTTTGTCAGCTCGCAATATTTCCGGAACGAAACATTTTGGGAAACAAAAAAGCCCCTCAAAGGGGCTCTCAATCTTTACGAATCGCTCAAATCATCCACCTGCGCATCACCCGCATTCTTTCTCACCGATTCGATACCGTTGTCGCGCGAGGAAGCTGATTCGTACATCTCGCTGGTGCCAATCACCTGGCCATTTGTTGCCTTGAGTTTAAAAAAATACTTACCACTGGTCGAAGTGCCGCGCTCGAACCTTTCGTCGTCCTGCGAATTTTTCCGCACCGACTCGATGCCCGCCATGCACGATGATTTCGCCGAATAACCTTCACTGCTCAGGATAATCTGCCCGTTTCCGGCCTTCAAATTGAACTGGAACTCGCCGTTGCCGCGTTTTTTGACTTCAAATTTTCCCATGATGTTTTCTGGTTAAAAGTTTACCCCTAAATTTAACCATTCCTTTTAAAGTAGTGGCAATCCAGGACCAAATTTTTACCTCTGCCCGTTTATGTTTCACTTTCCTGGTGACCGAATCTCCCCGCAAGCCAGCCATCCACCGAGTATTTTATCGCCCCTGCCAGGATCGGGGCTACAAACAGGGCCGCATATAAAAGGGCCATTTCCTTGTCGGCAAAAGGATCGTTACCGTGTATGACTACCGCCGCGACGACCATGGTGAAGAACAATGCAAACGATGCCAACCGGGTCGCGAGCCCCAATATCAGGAGGATGGCACAAAGCACTTCGGCGAAAACGGTGAGTACCAGCGAAGTTCCGGGGCCAAGCCCAATGGGATCGGCGAATTGTGCCGATTGGCCGTTAAGGAGCATGTCAAACTTCCCCATACCGTGGGTCAGCATCATCCCGCCGCCGGCAATCCTGAGCAGCAAAAGCGCGAGATCGGTTTCGGTTGAATGCTGGCCGGGATTCATGAGCGTTTTTATCATCTTGCGAGTTTTATTGATTTGGTACTAAGGTACTATATATAGTTGTTCCGAAACCGAACGAATAAGCATTGCATAAAGCCGATGTTCCCGATTTTAGGTATCTTTAGGCTGATGGAAATAGGGCTTCTGACATTTGCCGACATGCAACCGGAATCCCCGGGGCAACACGGTTCGATCGCGCACCAAAGAATCATGGACCTGCTGGAGGAAATCCGGCTGGCCGATGAATTGGGATTGGATATTTTTGGCGTGGGCGAACATCATCGCAGCGACTATGCGGTGTCATCGCCGGCGATCGTGCTTGCTGCGGCTGCGGTCCAGACCAAAAGAATACGCCTGGCGAGCGCGGTAACGGTGCTGAGTTCCGATGACCCGGTGCGCGTCTTCCAGGATTTCGCTACCCTTGACCTGCTATCGAGGGGAAGGGCCGAGATTTTCGCGGGCCGAGGTTCTTTCATCGAGGCGTTTCCGCTCTTCGGGTACGATTTGCGCGACTACGAGGCATT